>NZ_JBQHCW010000027.1:0-126887 GCF_052068115.1 Nonomuraea sp. ZG12 | reverse complement strand
GGGAGGGTAGGGGGACGGACGTGCCATGACTCGATCCTCTCAAGGAATCAAGTCTCCATCAGACCCGGCGCGGTTCAGCCTCAGTGGCAGCCGTCCTCACGGACGGCTGAGCATCGCAACTCCGTCTGCCACGAGTGCTGCGCTCCTGGCGACGAGGGTGGCGGCCGTCCTTCGACCCGCAGCTTGAAATCAAACCCGTACACACATTTACGGGACAAATCGAATGGTCAAGGCCACGCAATCGACAACAGTGCGCCTGCCGATAATGCCATCCGTACAGGTCATGCTGCTTGCCTAGCCCTCTCCTGGCGTGCACTCATTTCGGCTCTAGGAAGAACCGATCGCGGCAAAATGATCACTTGTGCTTCTCCGCCTGGCCTACCTGACCGTCACGAACGCTTTTGCCGCGCTGCGGCTGCTACCGCTGGGAGATCGGGACAAGGACGTCGAGATCCTTGCCCTGCGCCACCAAATCACCGTTCTCGAACGGCAACTCGGCGCCGACATCAAGGTGAAATTCGCTCCCGAGGATCGAGCCTTCCTCGCCGCGCTCCTGACATCGCTGCCCCGCGAGGTCCTGCGCCGACTACGGCTCCTCGTGTGTCCAGAGACCGTCCTGCGCTGGCACCGCGATCTATTGAAGCAGCGTCATGCCCGCACGTGTCAGAACAATAGGCCTGGACGTCCGCCCACCGTGCGCTCCATCCGCGTGCTCATCCTGCGTCTGGTCCGGGAGGAGCCTTCATGGGGTTACAGTCGAGTGCACGGCGAACTGGCCACCTCGGCATCACGGTCGCGCCTCCACCGTCTGGGAGATCCTCAAGCAGGAAGACGTAGATCCGTCCCCTGAGCGAGCATCGATCACCTGGGCGGACTTCCTGCGCTCCCAAGCCGACGCACTGCGATTTTATCGAGACCGTCGCCTTGAACGGGCAGCGCCAGTACATTCTGGCCGTCATCGAGCACGCCACCAGGCGCATTCGCGTGCTGGGCACCATCGCCCACCGACCGCGACCTGGGTCGTCCAGGCGTTCAAGAACCTCGTGATAGACCTGCAGGACGTTGACTGCCGAGCGCGCTATCTGCTCCGCTCGGGACGGGAAGTTCCCAGCTCTTATGAAGGAGATCCTCACCGACGCCGGTATCCAAACAGTGCTGACCGGCGTCCGCATATCCCGCATGAACTCGATCATGGAGCGCTGGGTACAGTCCTGTCGCCACGAACTCCTCGACCGCTGCCTGCTCTGGAACGAACGCCACCTACGACATGCCCTGCGCGAATATGAGGAGTTCTACAACGAACACCGAGCTCACCAAGCCTTAGCTCAGGCGGCTCCGCCACGCGTCGTCCCGGATCCCATCGCCGATCTCGGCACAATCGTCAACCTCGACGTACGCCGTCGAGACCGGCTCGGCGGAGTCCTCCACGAATACTCACATGCCGCTTGAACTGCATGGACGAAGTTTTCGGCAGGCGCAGGGTCCGGCGGCGCACCGGGCCAGGCTTCGGCGGCGAATCGCCGGCGGCTGGCGCCAGCACCTCCTGGGTTCACCGAGCCCGCGATAAACCGAAAAATCCACCGTAGAGTCGACGGAATACAGATCCGGGAAGGATGGAACGCAATACTGGCAGCAGCCGAGCCCGCGGTCCGACACGATAGACGTGGCGCATCTTCCGAGATTCGACGGCGTGCACTATCGCCTGGGCGAGAGGTTCAGGTGAGTGGCCGTCGAGCTGGAGTTGCCGGAAGCGGTCGATGACCCGCGTTCGCCTGGGTTCGTAGGCGCGGATCGGCTTGTCCGTGCTCATGGTATCCACCGCCCCCGTGCGCACGCTGGTGGCCTCTATACACGTCACTTCTATACCAAAGGGCTCGACCTCGTAGCGTAATGCGTCAGCGTAGTGATTGAGGGCGGCCTTGCTCGCGGAATAGAGGGCGTGGAAGGGAATGGCGGCGACGGCGGCGCTGGAGCTCATCAGAACCAGCCGCCCCCTGCCTTGTTCGCGCATGGTCGCCAGGATCGCGCGTACCACGCGGTGGACTCCAATGAAATAGGCCTCCAATTGAGCGATGGCGAGCTCGTCCGACGTTTCCTCCACAGCGCCCGCCACATAAGCGCCCGCGCTGTAGATGACCACATCAATGCGGTTCGTCGACTTCAGGACGTGCTCAATGGCCGAATTGACAGACTGCTCGCTGCCGACCTCGAGCTCGACCGGGGTAATACCCGGGCTGTTCACGCGAAGCCGCGTACGGCTCGAGCCGAATACGGCGTGGCCTCTTTTCGCCAGAGCCTCGGCAGTCGCGCGACCCACCCCCGACGAGGCACCTACGACGAGGGCTACCATCTGATCCTGATCGACATTCACGTACTGACCTATACAGGACACCCAATAAGGGAGCAACGTTTTTCAGGCCTGCCCGAAAAACTCCTCGTAGGATGAAGTATGCGCCAAGCAGCGGGAGACGTACGCTTCCACCTGAGCAGCGACGACCTGGCGAATGTCCGCGTACGCGGGCCGCTGGGTCCCCTGGCGGAGACCATGTTCGCCATGTGCGCGCTGCACCGGCCTGACAGTGGGGCGGTCCAGGGTGAATGGCGACGCCACTCGCTCCGGAGGCTGAGCCCGGCCGGCGCGTGCGTCATGCGGTTCCTCACTCCCGCCAGCCGGATCCCCTTCGATCTGGCGGCCCTGGCCGGGCACACGTCCGACATCGACGAGGCCCTGGAGGCGGTGCGGACGGCGCCGGACCATTGGGTGCGCGAGGCACTCGAAACGCTGCCGAACCGGCACATCCTTCCCGCGCCCGTACGAGGGCTTGCCGACAACGACCGCCAGGCACGCCTCGCGCTGATGGCGGCGGTATGCGCCTGCCACCAGGCGACCGTGGCGCCGCACTGGGACCGGATTCACACTCACCTCCAGGTCGAAACGGTTCATGCCGCCATGCGGCTGGCCACGGACGGCCTCTCCGGCCTGTTGGAGCAACAGCGGACGCGCTGCCGGTGGCGGCCGCCCTACCTCGATGTCCCGTTACCTAGGCAGGAACGGGACGTTCACCTGGGCGGACGCGGCCTGGACATCTTCGTGTCGGTGTTCTCCCGCGACCTGAGCATGCTGATCCCCGCCGATCAGCACAGCCCCTTGGCCATGGTGCTGCCCACGTCTCCCGATCCCGGTACGGCGCTGGCCCTATGGACGTCGCCGCAAGGGCCGGCCCATCGTCGGCTGGCCGCACTGCTCGGCCCGACGAGGGCCGCGGTGTTGGAAGCCATCGCCGAAGGCCGTGGCACCGGCCAGATCGCCCGCCACCTGGGCATCTCTTCGGCCAGCGCCAGTCAGCACGCCACTGTACTACGGGAGGCCGGTCTGATCGCCACCAGTCGTCACCGCAACACCGTCCTCCACACCCTCACACCCCTCGGCACCATGTTGCTCAATGGCAGGACGATTCAACGGAGTGATAACGATCCTTCAGCGACGCGCTGAGCTCGGATGTCTCGAGCGTTTGTCCGATGCGGCGCCGGCGGACGCCTGGTCGCGCTGGATGAGGATTCGCACGTACGGCGGAATCACCGAGTTGATGCCGTCCACGCACAAGGCACCCCTATGGGTCTCAATAATAGGTGTGCGGTGCCAAAACGCGGATACTGCTACTGAGCTGGGCGTTTGCCGGATGATCAGGCTGCTCTGTGGTACTCATTGATCAGTCCTGTGACGGTCCTTCGGCGGTGGATCCGGGAGGTCATGTCGATCATCTGGCCGGGGTCGTGCAACGGTGGGCGGAGGGAACGGCCCTGATGTGGGCGATGATGGTTGAAATGGTGCTCGTACTCGGTCAGGACCTTGCGCAGGTGCCGCTCGCCATGGATGAGCAGGTGATCGATGCACTCACGGCGTACTGTTCCCACGAACCGTTCGGCGAACGCGTTTGCCCGTGGTGACCGGACGGGCGTCTTGATGACCCTCACGCCATTGGAGGTGAACACCTCATCGAACGAGCGGGGGAACTTGCCGTCACGGTCCCGGATGAGAAAGCGGAAGGCGCCTACGCGTTCACCCAGGTCCATCAGCAGGTTCCGGGCTCGTTGGGTGGTCCATGCGCCCGTTGGGTTGCAGGTGACGCCCAGCAGGTGCACGCGGCGTGTCTCGATCTGCATGACGAACAAGACGTACAGGCGCTTGAGGAACACGGTGTCGACGTGCATGAAGTCGCACGCCAAGATGCCGGAGGCTTGCGAGGCGAGAAACTGTCGCCAGGTCGGTGAGGTCTGACGTGGCGCTGGGCCCAGGCCGGCCGCGACGAGGATTCGGCGGATGGTGCCTTCGCCGATCCGATGGCCGAGGCCGAGCAGTTCACCCCGGATCCGCCGGTGCCCCCATCGGGGATTCTCTCTGGCCAGCCGGACCACCAGATCACGTAGCTCGTCCGATATCGGTGGACGTCCGGCCGTGTTCGGGTACGTCCAGCGTTGGCTGACCAGGCGGCGGTGCCAGGCCAACAAGGTCCCCGGCGTCACGATCCGATGAAGACGAAGCCGCGTGGGCAGCAGTCGTGCCAGTGCGGCCAGCAGTGCCCGGTCGGCCCAGTCCGGTCGCGGCCGGGCGACCTGACGACGCAGGACGGCGACCTCATGACGCAGCACCAGGATCTCCACCTCCTTGGAGGTATCGCCCCGCGCGCGTAGGGTCAACCAGCCGAACAACCGGACCATCAGCAGATACAGCAGGCGTAGGAACACGTGTGCCGAGGATAGAAGGCCAGATCAGATGCCACGGACGAGTTTTGGCACCTCACAGTCCGGCACCGACGCCGACGCGGGCCGCCATCCTCAAGGGGCACGGCCGGAATACGCCCGCGACCAGGGCCACCCTCCGTGGCGGCCCTGGTCGCGGGCCTGACGTTCCGGCTCGAACACTGATGGATAAGTCGGGCATCATTCCGCGACTGTCTAGGTTTCCGCAGGTCGCCGTGCTCGATATCCACCCTTATGGCAACCGGGCAGTGGCCCGCGGTGCGTCTCGGCCGTATTCCGGTCGAACCCCAAGTTCGGCCGATCGCCCGGTCAAGCTGCCGGGCACGTCGTACGGTCACGCCATGACCATCACCCGTCTCGCTCCCCCGGCGGCGGGCCGCCCGGCCCAGGATCCGGTCGACGCCGCCGCCGATGCCTGCACCCACCTCGCCGCCCCTGATGCTGCTGTCCCACCAGCTCGGCGAGCACGCCCTGGACCACGACGAGCGCGAGCGCCTGGCCGCCGCGTTGGCCATCGCAGGGCAGGCGATCGCGGTAGCCGGTGGGAGCCACCAGCGCGCTGGATAGGGGGCGAGATGGACGCGCATGAGTCGGCGCCGGTCCAGTACAACCGCGAGCGACTTCGCCGACTCGGACGGCCGCAGGAGCCATGCGAGGTTTGCGGCGGGGTTGACCATCCGCGCGTCCGTGATCACTGTCACGCGCACGGCTGGATCCGCGGCGTGCTGTGCAACTACTGCAACGGCCTGATGATGGCGGTCGACCGGGGCGCATCGCCCGCCCCGACGTACCTGCGAGCCCCGCTGGCCGGCTACCTCACGCACTGGCACAAGTGCCCCGACTGCCGGGCTGTCGGCTGGACAGAGAGCGCCTACTGCGCGTGCGATCATGCCGACCCGCCGAAGAGTACCTACGAGTGCGCCGAGCCGCTGGGCGTGCGGCCATGCCCGTGGACCGGGACCGGCTTCCGTCCGCCTGTCACCGGCCGGTAACAGTACGCGGGCGAACGACTCCTGCGCCGTCGAAGGGGTAAACAGCGTTTCGTTGCGGTGGACACGCCGTGCGTCCGCGTATGTGATCAGGGCGGAGCGGCTGCAAGGCGCGAGGCGGACACCGGCAACGCCTGCAACGGTGGCATGGCCTTCCTCGACTACGGCAAGCCCGAAGATCGGGAAAGGTAGTTCGCCAACCTGCGGCGACGCCCGGTACACGATCAGCGTGTTGCGCGAGGATGGACCGGTGGACGACAAGCACGACATCCCCTGCGACGAGGCCCTGCACGCGGTGTGAGCGGAGATGAACACAGCCGAGCGACTTCGCCTCCTCCTGGCCGAAGGCAAGGAGCCGCCTGCGGAGCCTCGCGAGGCCGTACGGCGCATGTTCAGGGGACGTCACCGCGGTGCCTGACGGGCCCGCTCGTTAGACTTGATCATCACCATCGACCTGGCCGCGGCCCGCTGCTCTGATCATTTGTTGACAGGGAGGGTGCCCCTCGGTCACTCTCTGGCCATGCCGTTGCACCGGGTGGTGTATGACGCTAAGGGAGAGCTGGACGTCACAGCAGCCGTGGTGGTCCGGGCCGAAGGGGAGGTGCCCGCCGGCGATCCCGCGGTCGACAGTGTGTTCGCGCTGTTTGGCGAGGTCTACGACTTCTGGCGGTTGTGCCACTTTCGCGACTCGGTCGACGACGCGGGCGCGTCCCTGATCGCGGTGGTCCATGTCGGCGAGGGCTATGCCAATGCCGACTGGGACGGCGACCACGCCTACATTGGCGATGGTGGGGGAGCCTTCCATTCCTTCGCCACGAACGCCTCGTTGATCTACTTTCTGGGCGCGCGGGGGGTGCTCGACCACCTGCCGCTGGACGACACCACGGTGGAGGCGGCCGCGCTGCGCAGGGGATGCGCGAACGTGTTCGCCTGCCTCACCGAGCAGTTCACCCTGCGCCAGTCGGCCGCCGCCGGCAGCTGGCTGGTGGGGCAGGGGTTGCTGCGTCCTGAGGCGGGCGGCGGGGCGCTGTACAGCCTCGCCGCGCCCGGGACGGCGTCACCGTACGACCCTCAAATCGCCATGGTCGGACCGTCGGACGACGAGGCCGTCCTGGCAGGCGTGCCCGCCCACGCCTTCTACCGGTTCGCCAGGGCGCTCGGAGGCTACGCGTGGGAGACGGCCGGGCGCGTCTGGTATGCGACGTTGACCGACGAGCGGGCGGGCCCGGCTTGGCAGAGCTTCGCCGGGTTCGCCGCCCTGACCGTCCAGGTGGCCGGCGAGCTGTACGGCGGCGCCGTGGCGGACCACGGGGCGGCGGCCTGGTCAGCGGTCGGTGTGACGTGGTGAGCCGCCGCGTCACGAGCTGGCTGCGCAGGCTCGACGATCCCGATTTCGCCCTCGCGGTCGAGGAACGGCGCCAGTTCGAGGCGGACCACATCTCGATGGTTGTCGACGACGTCCGTGCTCGAGGCATCGAGCTGCTGTTCAGAGAGCAGTACGAGCACATCGCGCCCCCGCTGGCCGAGCGGCACGGCCTCGACCAGGTGCCTGTAGAGCAGATCAAGGTCAAGTACTCCTACCAGCTGCACAAGGCGCACGCCGACACCCTGCGACTGCCCAGAGGCGCCAGAATCAGGTTCAGTTCCGACATGGTCAACGTGCTGTTCGCCTGGATTCGCAATGTCTGCTCCACCCTGGGCTCCCAGGAGGCCGGGCCGGTGCCCGAGCACGTCGTGGTCAGTAGGGTGGCGAAGGCGCTGGATCTGGCGACGGCGCCGATGTTCTGGACCCGCCAGTACTGGGACGCCAACTCCTACCACAGCGGGGTGGCCGAGTCGTTCGCACAGACGGCCGAGCGGTTCGTGCTGGCCCATGAGATCGCCCACATCTACCTGCCCGACCAGGTCCTGGCCGCGAGGGTGCCGGGGTGGGCGGCCATGCCGCGCCTGGAGCGCGATCACCGTCGGGAGGTCGTCGCCGACGAGATCGGCGCCGACGGCCTGCTGTCCTTCGCCAGACGGTTCGCCCTGCAGGAGGTGCAGCCAGTCGCCGACACGCTGGCGCATGGCGTGGCGGGGATCCTGCTCGCCCTGGCCGCTCTGGATCTGCTGGAACGCTACGACTCGGCCTACGTCAGCCCGCATTACCCGCGCATCGCCATCCGCAGATCCGAGGTCCGGCCGATCATCGGCGTGCTGGAGCACCGGCAGGCCGCGGACGTGGAGGCGCTGGAGATCACCGCCGACCGGATTGCCGGCCGCGCGCTGACCATGGCGCTGCGCAGGCGGTGGCGGGCCGCCGGGGCGATGTCTGCGCTGCTCGACGGGGCCGACGGCACGGGATCGTGGTCAGTGGAGGAGCTCGGCCACGCCATGCGCGCAGTCGTACGGCACAGCAGAAAGGGAAGTCTCGACACCCTGGCCGCGGCCATCAAGGCCAGGCCGGACGAGCGAGCGGTGGGATTCGTGCGGCGCTTCATCGTCGGCTGGCACGCGGAACCGGTCTACCTGCCCTTCCTCACCGATATCGAATGGGAGCGACTTTCGTGAGATACACCCCGGCAGAGTGGGACGGCGAGATTGACGTGAACGCCTACCGCGCCGCGTTCGAGTTCGGCGCGGACGGCCGCTACGCGCTGGAGGTCGAGGTGGAAGGGCCGTGCCCGGCCTGCCACCATCCCAGCGTTGACGGCCACCCGCTGTTTCGCCTGGACGGCTTCGGCCCCGGCGGTCGCGGCTCGGCCGCTCACCGGGCCTACCTCGCCGAACTCGACGAGCTGCTGCACGAAGGCGAGCTGGAGGAGGTGACCGTGCACGAGGCCGACCTGCTGTGCAAGTGCGAAGAACCGCACGAGGGCCAGCCGGGGGCGGGCTCCGGGTGCGGCGCGTCATGGTCGCTGACTGTCGAGGTGCCGCGGTGATCCGTAAGGAAGGAACCGTCACCGGTGTGGTGCGGCGCCCGCCCGGTTATAACAAGCGGCTGCGTGCGGAACGCGAGCTGGGTGGCTACGCCGAGCAGCTGGAACGGGCCCGCGAGTCCGGGCGAGGCTGGCAGACCGGGCAGGTCGCTGTCCTCGGACTGATCAGTGTAGTCGGCACGGTCAAGAGCCAACAGAGCCTGGAGACCCTGGCCGCCCCGGCCCGCTGGGCGACCGGCGTGGCTATGGTCCTGGCATTAGTCGCGGCTGTCGCCGGGGTGGTGCTGCTGGGCGTGGCCGGTCGGCCGCTGCCCAGGCTCAACCGCCGCACCGGCGCGCCGGACGCCGCCACCCTGGTTGGTGCAATCAGACGCACCGCCTGGCAAATCCGCGCCGGCCTCGTCTCGACAGTCACCGCCGTGTGCCTGCTGGCTGTCGCCGTGGTGATCACTTGGGTGCCGGGCACCAGCGCCCAGGAGGGCGGCCTGGTGCGGCTGGTCACCACAGCGAACACACTGTGTGGCAAGCTCGCCGACGGCAACGGCTCGACAGTCGTGGTCCGGGTCGGCAAGCAGTCGGTCAGCACGCCCAGCAGGGACGTGGTGTCACTCGCCCCGGTCACGAGCTGCTAGCCTCGATCTTTCGTGATCTTTGTGTGGTCGGCTGAGGCATTTGGCTGAGGCGTGATTTTCGCTTCCTGGTCAGCGTGGTGGCCCGGCTGTCGCGCCGGGTGAGCGGGGTTCCACGGGCCCGGGGGTGTCCTTTCATGGTTGGTGGGGTGGTTTGGCGCTGGTCAGGGTGGTGCGGGCAGGGCTTGCAGGCGGGTGACGGCGGTGATGATCTGCGTGGCCCAGGGCCATCGGGCGGCGATGCGGAGCCGGAGTCTTCGGCCGCCGCGGACCAGGCGCCCGGCGACGGCGAACAGGCGCAGTCGCAGGCGTTTGGGCTCCCAGCGGCGGGCGGGGCCGTTCAGGGCGAGCATGTGGGTGCCAAGAACTCGGCCGCCTCATGCGACCTGCGCGTATTCGTGGATCAGCCCGCCGAGGCGGTCACGTCGGATGACCTTGATATCGTCCTCGACCGGGTCGAGAAGGGCTCGCAGCGGGGCGGCCTGGCCCAGGGAGCGATGTGGGCGATGCTCATTGAAGTGGGTTTCGTACGCAGCCAACACGCACCGTAAGTGGCGGGCGTTGACGATGAGGATCCGATCGAGCAGTTCTCGGCGCAGACCACCGATCCAGCGTTCGACGAACGCGTTGGCCCGCGGAGCGCGAGGCGGACTCTTGAGAATGCGGATGCCCTCGGCCGTGAAGACTTCGTCGACCATCGTGGTGAACTTGGTATCCCGATCGCGGATGAGGAACCTGAACCCCTGCGCCCTGTCCCCCAACTCGATCATCAGGTTCCTAGCCTGCTGCGCCACCCACGGCCCGGTCGGGTGCTCAGTAACGCCGAGGACGTGCACCCGGCGGGTGCTGATCTCCATGACGACCAGGCAATACAGGCGCTTGAACAGCACGGTGTCGCAGTGGAAGAAGTCGCATGCCAAGATCCCCTCAGCTTGAGCACGCAGGAACTCACTCCAGGTCGGTCCCGCGCGTCGCGGCGCTGGGTCGATGCCGGCCTTCTTCAAGAGGAGCCACACGGTGGAGGCGCCCACCCGGTAACCCAGAGCGGCGAGTTCCCCAGCGATCCGCCGGTAACCCCACAACGGATTCTCCCGGGCCAGACGAAGCGCCAAGGTCCGGATGGAGGCACGGGTGGGAGGCCGCCCCTGGTACCGGCGCTTGAACGTCCAGCGCTGCCGTACCAGATCGGCGTGCCAGCGCAACAGCGTGCCCGGCGTCACGAACAACCGCCGACGACCAGATGGAGACAGCAGCCGCGCCAGCGCGCTGATCACCGCCCGATCCGCCCACGACAGCCGAGGCCTTGCCACCTGCCGACGCAACACCGCGACCTGATGACGCAAGACGAGGATCTCCGCTTCCTTCGACCGATGCGAGCGACCCAGCAACACCAACCAACCCGCAAGCCGGACAAAGATCAGGTAAAGCAACCGCAGCGCCATGAACAGCGATCATGCCCGCCAGAACGGGAACACCAAACCCCAGGTCAGCCCCAACGGCCGAGTTTCGGGCACCCACAGGCTCAAGAAGACCGGCTGAACTCCTGCATGTGGCGCCGTCCTCTCTCGGACGGCGCCACTTTGTCGTGCCGGGGGTGCCCTAAGAGGCGAGGCTGATGGTGGCGGGGATGCCCTGCCTGGTCATCTTCGCGTACGGGCACAGCGCGGTCGCCTGGGCGAGCAGCGGGGCGGCCTTCTCGCTCTCGACTCCGGGCCAGGACACGACGAGATCGGCGTGCGGCTCGTAGCCGCCGTCAGCGGGATCACGGCCGAAGGCGACGGTCGCCTCCACCGTGATGTGTTCGGGGTCGAGGAGGTGCCGCCGGGCCAGCATGCTGAGGGCGCCGTGGAAGCAGGCGGCGTATCCGGCGGCGAAGAGTTGCTCCGGGTTCGGGCCCGGGTTGTCGCCGCCCATTTCCTCGGGCAGCCGCAGCGCCAAGGAGAGCTAGCGAAACCCACAGGTCAGACGGGATGACTGAATATTCGAACCCCACAGGCTCGACGATCGTCGAGCCGTCGTGGCCTGCCAGGCCGTGTTGCCGCTACGGCGCGACCAAGGCCTTCGCCTCGGCGTACGGCCATGCGATCGCCGCTACGAGCCACACCTCCGTCGTCTGCCTGCGGCAGCGCGGCAAAGGCGTTCGTGACGGCGAGCTATGGCCGAGTTGAGGAGGAGCTCGTCCTCAACGAGCTGATCGCCGACTTGGCCTCGAAGTGATGTGACCAGACCGGCCGGCACTGCGAACCCCGGCGGATCTGGTTGTCACGTTGCCGCCATTCGTCCACTACTACTCCAGCCCGGTCCCGACGACGCCTTTGATGTACCACTTCTGAAACGCGAGGAAGATGATCAGCACCGGCGTCATGCTGATCACTGCCGCCGCCAGGCCGACGCTGGGCGACATCAGGGTGTATTGCCCCTGGGCAAGGGGCGCGAGCGCGACCGTCATCACCTGGTGCTCGCGGTCCGGCGCGACGACCTGCGGCCAGATGTAGGTGTTCCACGCGGTCAGGAAGCTGATCGAGCAATAGGCGGCCAGCGCCGGCCTGGCCAGCGGCAGCGCGATCAGGGTCAGGACGCGTGGCCAGCCCGCGCCGTCCAGCCGGGCCGCCTCGATGAGGCCCGGCGGCAGCCCGGCGAAGAACTGCCGGAACAGCAGCATCGCGAACGCCGTCTGGCCCGCTACTGGCAGGATCATGCCGGCGTAGGTTCCGACCAGGCCGAGCTGATAGGTGATGATGTAGAGGGGGATCAGCGTCATGTTGGCGGGCACGAACATCGGCACAAGGATCACGCCGAGGAGCAGGCCCGTCCACCGAAACGGGATCGTCGCCAGAGCGAAGCCCGCCGGGATGGAGATCACCAGTTGCACGGCGACGATGCCGATGCTGAAGACGAACGAGTTGACGATGGCCCGTGCGGAGAGGAACTCGTAGGCCTCTACATAGTTGTGCCATACGACGTTCGGCGGCAGCAGGTGGGGTGGGAAGGCACGCGCGTCCTGCGCCGACATCAAAGACGCCGAGAGCAGGTAGAACAGCGGCGCCGCCATGAGCAGCCCGCACAGCAGCAGCGTCGCGTATCGGACGAGGGTCCGGAGGGTCATGTGGCACTCCTGAGCTTCGCGGCGAGCCGTACCAGACTCACGGCGACGCCGATGAGCACGAGTTGGAAGAGCGCGAGCGCGCTGGCGTAGCCCATCTCGCCCTTCTCGAACGCCGTGCGGTAGGCGTACAAGGCCAGGGTCTGGGTGCTGTCGAGAGGGCCGCCGCCGGTCATGATGAGCGCCGTCTCGAACGAGCCGCTGACGAAGTTGATCACTTGCAGGACGGTCACCAGCACCGTCGTCTGCACCACGTTGGGCCAGGTGATGCTCCACAACCGCCGCCACAAGCCGGCGCCGTCCAGCGCCGCCGCGGCGTAGATGTCGTCGGGAATGCGTTGCAGCCCGGCCAGGTACAGCAGCATCACCAGCGGCAGGGCCAACCAGATCATCATGAGGGACAGCGCGGGCAGCGCCCAGGTGGTGTCGGACAGCCAGGCAGGGCCGTCGATGCCCACCCAGCGCAGCATCGAGTTGATGATGCCGGTCCGTCCGTCGTATAGGTACGCCCACAGCACCGCCGCGACCGCCGAGGACGCCACCATCGGGGCCAGATACAGCACCCGGATCACCTCGACGCCCGGCAGCCTGGTGTTGAGCAGCACGGCGAGCACGAAGCCGACCACGATCGTCGGAACCACTCCCAGGAGCACGAACAGCAGCGTCACCCACAGCGAGCCCCACATCCGGCTGTCGCCGAACAGGCGGGCGAGATTGTCCAGGCCCACCCATTCGGGTGGGGTGAACAGGTCCCAGCTGAAGAAGCTCAGGCCCAGCCCGGCGAGCGCGGGCACGATGACGAACACGCCGAAGGCGAGCATGCTCGGCGCCACGAACGCCGTCGCGGCCCACGCGTCTCGCCGTCGCCGGCGTCTGTTGCCATCCTGGCCGGGTGCGGGAGGGCTCGTGCCGACCGCTCTGCCGTCGGCTGTACTCGTCACTGTCGCCATCATCGATCTTCCTCCTTGGCCGTGCCCGCGCCGACGTCACCCGCCGGTCGTCGCGAGCGCCTCGTTGACGGCCTTCTCCGCGTCGGCGAAGGCCTCGGCCACCGGCCGCTTCTTCAGTACGACCTCCTGCACCGCCTTGAGCACCTGCTCGTCGAGCACGCCCTGGGCCTTGCCGGGCAGTTGCGTCGGCAGCACGGCGTTCTTGGCGGCGTCGGCGAAGACGGCGTTGTTGGACGGCGGTGCCTTCAGGTCCTTCCAGATGCCGTTCTCCAGGCCGTCCAGGGTCGGCGGGACGACCTGGCCGGCCTCCTGCGCGATCTTCATGCCGCCGTCGTTGCGGTAGAACCACGCGAGGAACGCCCACGCGGCGTCCTTGTTCTTGCTGGTCTGCGCGATGGACAGGCCGTAGGAGCCGCCGCCGACGGTGGTCTTGCCGCTGATGGTCGGCATGACCTCGGCGTCCCAGTCGTCCTTCAGCTGGCTCTTGAGTGTGGGCACCCCGGCGCGGACACTGAAGGCCATCGCCACCTGCCCGCCATCGAACTTGGGCTGCGAGGCCGGGTTGGCCGAGTACGCCGGCGACGCGGTGCCGTAGGCCTTGATGAGTTGCGTCCAGGCCTTGACCGCCTCCGGCTGGCCGATTCCCGACTTCTTGGTCTTCGCATCGTAGACATAGCCGCCGTAGGCGTTGATCACGGGCGTATAGATGTGGGGCTGGCCGCCGGTGGCGAGCGGCGGCGCCAGGCCGACGACGTCTCCGCCTGACTTGCTCTGGATCTCCGCCGCGACCCGGTACATGTCATCCCACGTCCAGGTGGGCTTCGGCAGCTCGGTCACGCCTGCCCGCTTGAAGGCGGTCCGGTTGTAGAACAGCGTGACCGAGTCGGCGCTCACCGGCAGGCCGGTGATCTGATCCGGCTTGGTGATCGGCCGGTACTGTCCGACGAACTGCGGGAGGAACTCGCTGCCCTTCAGGCCGTCCTTGCCTTCCCCGAGCCACGGGGCCAGGTCCATGGTGACGTTGCCCGCTGCCAGCCGGTTGGCCGCGTAGTCGACGTTCATCAGGACGTCGGGGAGCTTGTCGCCGAGCCGGGCGGTGACGAGCTGCTGGATGTACTGGGTGCCGTCGTCCGGCAACGACTCGACCGTCACCTTCCGCTTCGGGAAGGCCTGCTCGTAGGCCGCGGCGTACTTCTCGAACTGCGGGACCAGACCGGCCTGCATCGAGAGGGTGATGCTGGTGCCGCCGTCGACGGCGGCCGTTTCGCCCTCTTCGCCACCGCTGCATGCGGCGGCCAGGGTGAGCATCGGGACGAGGGCGGCGGCCAGGCCGCGGGTCCTCCATGGTGCGATGCGACTGATCATCTTCAATCTCCTTCTGACAGGAACTCAGCGAGCGGTAAGGCAGTCGGGGCCCGCAGCGGGTTGCGAGCCCGCTCAACAGGTACGTGGCGCACTGGTCCACCCCACATCGCCCATCCGGAACGGCAGGCTGGAGCGGCCCTCCTGCAGGTCGAGCGGAAGCGCCGGCCCTCTGGCCGAATCGGGCCGGTCCAGCCAGGCGACCCCGACGGCCACTTCGACCACCCTCTCCCTGCCAGGCCATCGCGACAGGTCGACGCTGATCCTGTTCCAGCAGACGGGCAGCGGGCGGACGGTGTCCTGAACGCTGCTGCCGTCGGCTCCGGTCAACCGGAGTATCGGCACGATCGTGCGGCCGGGCAGCACCGGGAAGCACAGATCCACCTCCGCGAAGGCGAAGGCCGCGGCACCGAGGTCGTCCCCGCCGGGGAGCGGCAGCCGTACCCATCGGGTCTGCCCTGGTGGAAGGGGCGGCCCGCTGACTTCGAAGGTCGGCCCAGGGAACGTTCCGTGGAAGACCGGCGTGCAGACGAACGTG
Source organism: Nonomuraea sp. ZG12 (assembly GCF_052068115.1). Classification (NCBI taxonomy): domain Bacteria; kingdom Bacillati; phylum Actinomycetota; class Actinomycetes; order Streptosporangiales; family Streptosporangiaceae; genus Nonomuraea; species Nonomuraea sp. ZG12. Next base: position 111,637 of record NZ_JBQHCW010000027.1, on the reverse strand, counting down.
CCGTGGAGGACGTCGAGCCGGACGCCAGGGCCGGCCGTCCAGCCGGGCGCCCTGACGCCGCGAGACAGCCAGCGAGCGGATCGTCCAGCGCGGACCACCCGGCGGGCGAGCGGCTCGCCGGCGGCGCCGCGGAGGACGACTTCGGCGCAGGACCCGATCGGCGCGCCGGGTGGCGCCTCGATCCGCAGTTCGTGCCCATCGAGGCGGGCCTTCCAGCCCGCGTCGGCGTCCGCGCTCACCGCGCCGCCTCTGAGCACCGCCGCGGTGACCGCCTGGCCCGGCGGCACGGGCGGTGTCCTGCCAATGGCCGGCCGCTCCTGGGCGAGGGGTATGCCGGTCGCCACGATGCGGTGCCGGCCGGATTCGTACTCCTGCGCCGGGCGGCCCGGCAGGTCGACCAGGGCCGTGCTGCCCACCGGGACGGTCAGCTCCAGCGTCAGTGTGTCGCCGTCGAGCCGCCAGCCGAGTGCGATCGTGCCGCGGACCGTCTCGACCGTGACATCGATCCTGGTCACCGGCCCGAGCAGGCACGGCGCGACGGCGAAGCGGCGATACCCCTCTGCCAGCGGCCGGATGCCCGCCACGTGCGTCCATGCCCAGGCGGCGAACGGCGCGGCGAGACCGATGTGGTCAAGCGAGGCGACACCGGCGTTCTCGTCGTCGATCCACCAGGTTTCCCAGAATGTACCTGGCCCCGTGGTGAGCATCGCGCCGATGCCGGGCTGCTCCGGCTGGCGCACCGCCGCGATCAGCGCCGTGCCGCCGTCGGCCTCCGCCATGGCTCGCACGAGTAACTGGGTGGCCGCGAACCCGGTCGAGACCCTGTCGCCGCGGACGCGCATGTCCACGCGGATCTGGTCGGCCAGAGCGCGCCGCTCCTCCTCGTCCGAGGCCAGCCCGGACGCCAGCGCGACGGCAGCGGAACCCTGGCCCGAGTCGGCCCACTCATGGGTGAGCGGATCGTGCAGCACGGCCCTGGCCGTGCTCGCCAGCGCATCGGCCTCGCGCTCGCGCCGCGCGGCCTCGCAGCCGTCGCCTGCGACGGCCTCCAGTTCGGCCAGCGCGCGCAGGGAGCGGATGACGGCCGCGGTCTGCAGCATCACCGGCGAGGTGCGCTCGGGGGCGAGCCAGTCCGCGCCGTAGCTGATGTCAGCGCCCCTGACGACGCCGCCCGACAGCGTGCCGAGTTGCCAGTCGCACCAGCGGCGCATGGCCGGCAACAGCCGGATGATGAGCGTGTCGTCGCCGGTGTGCCGCCAGTGCTGGAGCGGGATCTCGGTCATCGCCGAGCCCCACACCGGGTCGGCGGGCTGGACGTGACGCGCTCCCAGCAGGTGCGGGGTCAATCCGAGGACGCCGCCGTCGGGGCGCTGGTCGGCCACCACGTCGTCGAGCCAGTGCCGATAGAGGCCGGCCATGTCGAGGTGGGAGAAGGCGGCCTCCGCCGACACCGACGCGTCACCGGTCCAGCCGCCCTGCTCGCGGGTGGGGCAGTCCTCCGGATGGGAGTGAGAGTTGTTGCGCTGAGTCCGTACCGCCATCGCCACGAGACGGTCCAGCAGCGGCTCGTCGCTCGCGAAAATGCCGGTGAGCGCGACGTCGGAGTGCAGCACCCTGGCAGTCACCTCGACGGCGGCGCCGGCCGGGACGCCGCGCACCTCGACATAGCGAAAGCCGTAGAACGCGAACCACGCCTCCGCGACGTCGACGCCGCCGGCGCAGGTCCAGGCCAGCACCTGCCGCTCCCGGTCCCGGTCGTCGGGCAGCCGGATGTTGAGCGTCCCAACGCGGCCGGCGTCGTCGAGCTTCTCTCCGTGAACGATCTCGATCCTTGTACCGGGGGCGGCGCCGCGTACGACGACCCGGCTGCGCCCGGCCACGTTACGGCCGGCGTCGAAGACGAGGACTCCTCCCGCGTCGCCGCATGGGATCGCCGCGATCTCCTCCACCACGGCGAGCGGCGGTCCGGCGTCGGGTGCGAGGGTGGCGACCGGCCGCTCAACCGCGCGCGCCGGCTCCCCTGCGCCTGTCCCGGCAGTGCCGGTGAATGTCCTGCGGGCGTCGTGCTCTTCAAGGTAGAAGGGGTCCTCGCGGATGATCGAGGAGGGGCCATGCCGCCAGTGCGGGCCGGTGCCCACCCGTACGACGGTGCCGTTGTCGAGCTCCACCCGCAGCTCGACCAGGGCGCGTGGCTCGGCGAGCACCTGCCCGTAGTGGCCGATGCCGGCCACGACCGCCAGAGTGTGTCGGTTGCCGTCCCGCAGCAGTCCGGTGACGTCATAACTGCGGCTCGCCGCCCGGGATAACGCCGTGCGCGAGGGGTCGCTCGCATCGGGGTTGACCGCCTGCCCGTCGACCAGAACCCGTAACAGGCCCAGGCCGGCCAAGTGCAGGCGCGCTCGCCAGGCCCGGCACGCCGGATCCCAGGAGAACTCCTCGCCTGCCGCGTGGGTCGCCGGAATCTCGATCCAGCGTGCCGTCCAGTCGTCCGCGGTCAGCGGCCCGGCGATCAGGTCCGTCGCATGCGCCCATGGCGAGAGCCTCGCGTGCTCGTCCCAGACCCTCACGGTCCAGCGCAGGGCCGAGTGCGGCGCGACGGGCGGGCCGCCCCACCGCACGTGCGCGTTCCTGCCGGACTCGATCCGGCCGGAATCCCACACCGTGCCATCCGCTGACGACGCCACGACCTGGTAAGCGGTCTGCCGCTGCCCCTGCCGCACCAGCGGAACCACCCACGACAGGCGGGGGTGAGCCGTCAGCACCACCGGCAACGCCCTGCCCGTGCGCGGGGGCCCCGCAGGGTGATCCTCCACACGGAGTCGGATCGGGGCGGGGCATGCCGCTTCATGTGGTTCGGTGGACGGGGGTGGCACGGAACCTCCACATCGACGCCGAGAGGGGATTGAAACATTTCAATGCCCGCACAGTAGACGGTGACCTCAGTGAGGTCAACAGGTTCGCGCACCGGATCGACGTCTTTACAGATGAGTGAGTGAAACCTTTCAATTTGATATACTGGTCCGACAAGCTGTGAGCTGAAAGGGTTATCCACGGGGTGTCCGATATCGACAGACCGAGCAAGACCTCGACGAGCGGCTCCGACGGAGAGCGCGCCCGGACGCGCCTCAGCATGGTCGACGTGGCCGCGCACGCCGGAGTGTCGCTCGGCACCGTCTCCAATGTGCTCAACCGCCCCGAGCTGGTGGCGGAGCGGACCCAGCGACGGGTCCGCTCCTCCATCGCCGCCCTGGGTTTCGTGCCCAACGCGCCGGCGCGGCAGCTGCGCGGAGGCCGAAGCCGCACGGTGGGGGTGGTGGTGCGCGAGATAGGCAGTCCCTACTTCAGCGAGATACTGCCGGGCATAGAGAGCAAGCTGGCCAAGGAGCAGTTCCTGCTGATGGTATGCAGCTCCGACGACTCTCCCGACAAGGAGGCCTACTACCTGAAGACCCTTGAGGAACATCGGGTCGCCGGCATCCTCATCTCGCCGGCAGGCGACGACATCGAGCACCTCATCGAACTCCGGCAGCGCGGAGTGGGGGTCGTGCTCCTGGACCGGCTCGGTGTCGGCTCTGAGCTGTGCGCGGTGGCCGTGAACAACGTCCAGGGAGGTGACCTGGCCGGTGACCACCTCTTCTCACTCGGCCACCGCCGCATCGGCTTCCTCAACGGGCCCTCCACGGTCAGGCAGTGCGCCGACCGCAGGGAAGGGCTGCACCGCGCGGCGCGCCGGGCGGGGCTCGACCCCGACGAGGCGATCAGCGAGATCACTCTGTCCGTGCTCAACGCCCAAGGGGGCGAGGCAGGGCTGGCCCAGCTGCTCGACGACGAACGCAGGCCGTCAGCGATCTTCTGCATCAACGACATGGTCGCCGTCGGCGTCCTGCGCGACCTGGAAAAGCGCGGGATCGCCGCACCCGGCGAGATGAGCGTGGTGGGGTACGACGACGTCGAGTTCGCCGCCCTGCTGTCACCGGCGCTGACCTCGATCCGCATGCCGAAGCAGCAACTCGGTCAGGCCGCCGCCGAGCTCCTGGTCACCGACTTTCGCGCGGACGACAACCACTGGCACCAGGAGATCGTCTTCCAGCCCGAGCTCATCATCCGCGCATCCACCGCGCCCCCGCCAATCTCAGGGTAGGTGCACCTCAGCATCGGCTACAGCGGCGCTTGTTGCCGATGCTCGCGGTGCTGCTCGCTCCTAATCGGCCCAGTCCTTCTCGTCCCGGGCGCTCCTCTTGATCCCGGTGCGGAACGCGTACGAGCCCGAACCGATCCGGTAGACCGCAGCTCCGCCGTCGAGCCGGTCGAAGGCCACGCACTCGGCCTCGATGGCCGGCACGCCGCCCTCGGTCACCCGCTCCGGCGGCGCGGGCACGTGTACCTCGGCGCGGGTATTGGGCGGCACGACGACGTCCAGGGCGAAGCCGTCGCCCTCCAGCCGCCAGGAGATCTCCACCCTGCCGTGCCTGGTGCGGTGCGCGGTTCTCGCCCAGCCGATCCCTCCGCCGGGGCGGGGGTGCACGACGATGTCGGCGTACCCCGGCGACCCCGGGGCCAGCCCGCCGACCGTCCGGTACATCCAGTCGCCGACGGCCCCATAGGCGTAGTGGTTGAAGGAGTTCATGGCCGGGTCCTGCAGCCCACGGTGGTGGCTCCAGGAGTCCCAGCGCTCCCACATGGTCGTCGCGTCGCCGTGCACGACCGGGTAGAGCCACGAAGGGAAGGTGTCCTGCGTCAGCAGCCGGTAGGCCACGTCCAGCCGCCCGGTCGAGGTGAGCGCGTCCAGCAGGTACGGCGTGCCGAGGAAACCGGTCGACAGGTGATCGCCGCGTGCCTCGATGTCGCCGGTCAGCCGGGCCACGGCCCTGGGCAGCTCGTCCTCCTCCAGCAGCCCGGCCATGATGGCCAGCACGTACGCGGTCTGCGTCCTGCTCACCAGCACGCCGGGCCCCTCGATGAAGGCCGCGCGGAACGCCCGCCGTACGTGCCCGTACAGCTCCAGACAGGCCCGCTCGTCCGCGTCGCGGCCGAGCGCGGCGGCGAGTTCGGCGAGTTGCCGGGCGGACAGAGCGAAGATCGCCGTGCCGACGAGCCGTTTGGGGGTCTCGGCGCCGATCGACAGCCAGTCGCCGAACCCCTCCTCGGGGAAGATCCCACCGTCGGAGCGTTTGTCCAGGTACGCCAGCCAGCGCAGCATCGGCTCGAAGCATGCCGCCACCACCCTGGTGTCGCCGCGCAGCCGGTGCAGAGCCCACGGCAGCATCACCAGCGCGTCGCCCCAGCCGGGCGAGCCCGCCTCCTTGGCGTTGGGCGACGAGCCGCGGCCCGACAATACGTCGGGCACCACGTGCGTGACCGCGCCGTCGTCGCCTTGCGCGTCGATCACGTCGGCCAGCCAGCTCCGCAGGAAGGCGGCGGCGTCGTAGTTGAACAGCGCGGTGGGCGCGAACGCCCAGATGTCACCCGTCCAGCCCAGCCGCTCGTCACGCTGCGGACAGTCGGTGGGGACGGCCAGGAAGTTGCCCCGCTGCCCCCACACGATGTTGCGCTGCAACCGGTCGAGCCGCTCGTCGGAGCAGGTGAACTCCCCCACCGGCTCCATCGCGGCGTGTGCCACCCTGGCCGTGATCGCCTCCGGCGCCGCGCGCAGCCCTGACACCTCCACGTAGCGGAACCCGTGGAAGGTGAACCTCGGCTCGAACGTCTCCATCTCCTCGCCACGCGGCAGGAACTCGTCCGTCGCGCGGGCCGAGCGCAGGTTGGCCAGGTGCAGCCCACCCTCATGGTCGAGGACCTCGGCGTGCCGCAGCACCACCGGGCGGTCGCGGCCGGCGCGGCCGGTGAGCCGGACCCAGCCGACCAGATTCTGCCCGAAGTCGGCGATCCACACGCCGGGCCGCCGCTCCCACACCGCCACCGGCTCCAGCTCCTCGTGCACCCGTATCGGCGGCGCGACGGCGGCGGTCAACCGGCCGGCGGGCGGGCTGACGGGCACCGCGGGCACCCAGCCGGAGTCGTCGAATCCGGCCACCGTCCAGCCGAGCGGCTCGGACGCCAGATCCTGCCGCTCGCCGTTCTGCAGGTCGGCGTAGCGGATCGAGCCCGAGGCGGCCCGCCATTCCGAGTCGGTGCGCAGCCGGGTGACGCCGCCGTCGTCGTGCAGGATCTCCAGCTCGGCGCGGAAGGCCAGGCACCGGCCGTAGTGGAAGGGGCCGAACCAGCTGATGTTGCCCGCGTACCACCCGTCGGCGAGAATCGCGCCGAGCGCGTTGTGCCCCTCCGACACCAGTTCCGTGACGTCGTAGGTCTGGTACGTGACACGGTGGCGATAGTCGGTCCAGCCGGGGGCCAGGTGGTCGTCGCTCACCCTGGTGCCGTTCAGGTGGATCTCGTAGACGCCGAGCGCGGTGGCGTACAGCCTGGCCCGACGCACCGGTGACGGCACGCCGAACTCGCGCCGCAGGTAGGGGCTGGGCCGGTCGCCGATCGGCTCGCGACCCAGCGGTGGGTCGCCGTGCAGCCCCACCTCCTCGGCCAGCGGCCACGCCGCGTCGTCGAACCCGGGCTGCTCGAACCCGTCGCCGGGCCGGTCACTGGCCCGCCACCGGCCACCGGACGTGACGGTCACGGCGCTCTCCCTGGCCACCGGCACGAGTTGCGGCAGCACCGGCCGCCCCTCGGCCACGACCTCCAGCCGCATGCACAGCCCCGAGCCTGCGGCCCTGATCGCGAGCACGTTCTCGCCCGAGGCCACCAGGTCACCCGCGTCGGCCACGAACGCCCCTTCCCGCCTCTCCCCCGCGAGCGGCACGCCGTTGATATACGCCTCGACCTCGGCGGCGCCGCCGATCACCAGCCATGCCGACAGCGGCCTGGCCCCGCCCGGCACCACGAACCGCGTCCTGAACGCCCCCGTCTCCGAGCCGGACGGCCCGAGCCGGTCAGCGACCCAGATACGCGGCACGTTCTCCAGCGACGGCAACCGCTGCGACCCGGGCACCATGGGCGTACCGATCCAGCCCGCCGTCCACCCGGTGGCATCGCCGAGACCGGTCTCGAACCAGTGCGCGGGGCTCCAGCCCGTCCACGTGCCACTCTCGTCGGCCACCTTGACCCGCCACTGGTAGCGCGTACGGGGCCGCAGCTCAGCACCGCCGTACGGGAGGTCGTAAGTCGCGGCCGAGGTCACGATGCCGCTGTCCCAGACCACCTCGGCTCCCTCGGCGGCCGGATCGCACTCTCGTCCCACGATCAGCCGGTACGCGCTCTGTGCCCGCCCGCGGCCGGCCCCGGTGATCCGCCAGGAGAACTCCGGCGCACTCGCGTCAAGACCTAGGGGTTCGGCCAGTCCTTCCACGCGCATATCAGTCACGGCTAGATGCATGAAGCGGGCTCCTTCAAGAAAAGTTGAAACATTTCAAGTACTGCGCACCGTAAGCAGCCCGAGGTCTTCACGTCAATGTCTGCGCGCTGAGGGGACACATTGGGGTCGTTAGCTGAAACATTTCAGCAAGTAGATCGGGCATCTCTGCCAGGTGACCAGAAGGAGGATGTCCGCCGGTGACCGGCATCCTCAAGCCGGCCGAGCGCCATGAACAGCGATCATGCCCGATCCACGCCACAAGCTGCCGACCGCAGGTCAACCCGATCGCCGAGTTCCTGGCACGCACACGGAGCGACGACATCTGATCCCACGACGCGTGATCACGGCCCGTCGCGGTCAGGTTCAGCAAATCTCCCTAACCCTTCGCGGGGTAAGGTGCCGAAGCATGATCGACATTCCGCTCTGGCCGGCAACTCCCCCGGGCCCGGCTACCGGTGAACCGCCGAGCCTGACGCTGTACGCGGCGAACGGCCTGGCCACGGGTGCGGTTGTGGTGTGCCCAGGCGGCGGTTACGCCGGGCTGGCCGGGTACGAGGGCGCGGACGTGGCCCGCTGGCTGGTCACGCTGGGCATCGACGCCTACGTGCTCCAATACCGGGTGGCCGGAGCCGGGCCGGGGAGCGAGCCGCTGCATCCGGCTCCGCTGTACGACCTGCGCCAGGCGGTGCGCGTCGTCCGGGAACGCGGGACCTCGCGGGTCGCCGTCATGGGGTTCTCCGCGGGCGGCCACCTCGCCGCCACCCTCGCCACCTCGAAAGACGGGGAGCGCCCGGATGCCCTGGTGCTCGGGTACCCGGTCATCGACCTCACCGGGTCGCGCGCGCGCTCCGGGTCGCGCCGCAGACTGCTCGGCGCCGACAGCACCGAGGAGCAGGCGAGGGCCCTGTCCGCCCACCTCAACGTGACCGCCGAGACGCCGCCCACGTTCCTCTGGCACACCGCGGCCGACGAAGGGGTCCCGGCCGAGAATAGCCTGCTGCTCGCCGCCGCACTCGCCCGCGCCGGAACACCGTACGAGCTACATGTCTTTCCCGAGGGCGAGCACGGGCTCGGGCTCGCCCAGAGCGGACTGGCCGCATCCGCCTGGCCTGGCCTCTGTGCCACCTGGCTCGCTGCCCATCACTTCGGCCCCGCGCCCATGAGCTTGCCACGTAAGTTCTGATCTGCGCGTTTGCCGCTCCCTGGACCGGGCCGACCTCGTCACGGAACTCGCCTCAGCGTGCCCGGCGTCACGAACAACCGCCGGCGACCGGCTGGAGACAGCAGACGCGCCAGCGCGCTGAGCACCGCCCGATCCACCCACGACGGCCGAGGCCTTGCCACCTGCCGACGGGGTCTGTCTAGTAAACCGTACAGTCCCGCCCCTGACTGGTGCCGTGACGGTGACGGGTAGTTGCCTGGAGCACTTTCAGCGGCGGCGGCGGAGATCTCGACCTCGATCCGGGTTGCCGCCGGCTCGCCGGTCGGCTACGAGAAATGGCCACATTCGTCACATGGTTGACAGTGCTCGGCTCGTCTGTGACCCTACTTGAAAGCTTTCAAGTCGCCTGCTAGCTGCCGTTCCGGTGCTCGCTCCGACGACGTCATTGCGTGCTTCGAGCCGCGAACACCACTACCACGATCGAGCGACTGGAGACCTCCGTGGCCACGGACAGCACGCGATTCCGCATGAGTCGGCGCATCTTCCTCCAGGGAGCGGGCAGCGGCCTGCTCCTTGCCGCGAGCAGCCTGTGGCGCATCCCCCAGACCGCCGCGGCAGAGGCCGCGACATACCAGCTCGAAAACAAGTTCATCAGTCTCTCCGGCGCGTACGGAAAACTCACCCGATTCGCGTGCGATTCGACGGGCTCCGGCCAGTACGAACCCACGGTGTTCGGCTCGGTGTTCCTCGGCGCGACCGACTTCTTCGACGCCGGTTTCAACAACGGCGTCACCTGCACGGCGAGCGACACAGCGCTGAGCCTGGCGGGTATCCAACTGCCGTCGACGATGAACCTGCAACAGCGGCAGCTCAACTCCCCCGTCCCGCTCAGCGCCGGGCAGACGCTCGGCCAGTCGTTCACCGCGACGATGTACCGCTTCTCCCGCGTCGGTGGCCAGTTCCCCACCTGGAGCAGCCAGAACTCGGCGTTGACGATGACGCTCTACGTGGGAACTCCCGAGACCGGTCTCACCGAGATCGTCAGTCGCGAGGTGAACCCGGTGCAGGACAACGGATGGGCCTACCTCGATGTGCCGGATCAGCCAGCCGGGGCCTACTACCTGGAGATATCGCACCGTTCGGGAACCCCCGGCTGGTGGAGCCGGCTCGGCGGCACCACGGTCGACGTGGGCGGGTCGGCATACAACAATCGTCAGGTGCAGGCGGATCGCACGATGACGATCGAGGTCGCGGGTTTCAACGTCGACGGCATCGCGTCGTGGGATTTAAAGCTCTCCGGCCGGAACCTGACGATGACGTACGACATTCAGTGGCAGAACGAACCACGGTCCGACCCCGGCCTGACGCTCAACACGTCGTGGCTCCGCGACGGATACTCCGTCGCCGCAGCGGACGGCGTCCTGTTCAACCGCTTCTACGGAGACCGCGGCGACTACATGCCCGCCGAACAACTGAAGCGTCGAGACGCCTGGACGAACCCGGTGTCGGGATCGAAGGCGGTCACAGCGAGCGGCAGCGGCCCGTACGACCTCCGGATCACGGGAACCGAACCGGTCCTCGACGGTACGATGACCGCCGAGTCGATGGCGATGACGCTCAACTCCGGCAGCGCGGACACGGAGCAGGCCATCTCGCGATCGCTCGCGGTGGAAGTCCAGCCGCATTCCGACGCGCTGCCGGAGGTCTTTCCGGTTTTCGTGGCATCCGATCAGCACAGGGCGACGCAGTTGTCCACCTTCTACTGGGAGCGTGCGCTCAGCTACCGATTCAGCGGGCACGCCATGGACTGGGCCGACTGGGAGGGGCGCATCCTGGACTGGACCGCCACGGCGGGCTCCAGGGCACAGGCCGATTCCCTGTTGAGCACGCAACTGGAAGAGGACGGGTACGTCTGGTCATGGCCGGATTCGCCGGCGTGGCCCTTCCCCGACCCGACTCTCTTCGACGCTAGACACTTCACGTCCAATGCCATGTACATCCTCGGCACCTGGCGTTACTACTCGTGGACGGGAGACTCCGAATTCCTCGCCACGATGCTGCCGCGAGTGCGGCGTGCGATGAGCTTCTATCTCGACTCACTCGACGGAAAGAGTGGGATCGTCACGATCACGTCGCCCGACCACAGCGGACGGGACGGATCGCTGGCCTCCAACTACTGGGACATCACGTCGTTCGGCTATCAAGACGCCTATCTCAACGCCTACTTCTACGGGGCCCTCGAGGCGATGGCTCAGCTCGAGGATCACGTCGGAAACGCGACGATCGCGGACGAGCTGAGGTCCGTGCGCCGGCAAGCCCGGCAGCGCTACAACCAGGTGTTCTGGAACGATGCGGCGGGCAGGTACGTCCAGACCATCGACGCCGACGGCGTCGCTCACGACTACGGCTCGACCTACGTCAATCTCGAAGCGGCGTCGTTCGGCCTCCCCACCAAGAAGCAGGCCGCGCGCATCTTCGACTGGCTCGACAACGGCCACACCGAGCTGCGGGATGCGGTCGTACTGATCGAGAGCGGCGGCCTGGCACCGACGATCGGAGCGGGCCACTCGCTGGGGCAGAGCTTCACGGCGAACGCCGAATTCACGAGCGTCGCCGCGCGATTCCCCACCTACGGCAAGCGCGGTGCCGCGTTCACGATGTCGTTCTACCAGGGGCTGCCGGGCGAAACGTCGGTCAAGATCGCGGAACAGCGGTTCACCGACTGGAGCGACGGCCAGGTAGCGCACATCGATCTGCCGAAGCAGCCACCCGGCGTGTACTACCTGGAGGTCTCACAGGTCACGGGCACGCTCGCGTGGTGGTCGTCGGCGACAACCGTGCCGGGAGCGACGGCGTATTCCGACGGGCGTCCCGCACCGGATGCCTCGACCAGGTTCGTCGCAGCACTCGGCGACTACGTCGAGGGACCCGCCGACATCTACTCGAAGTGGGTGTTCGCCCCGAGGTCGACGACGCGCCGCAACAGCTACTGGTTCTTCCTGACCCACCTCACGACTCCTTGGGGAGACGAAGTGCAAGATGGCGGAGCCATCCTCTACACCTCGGGATTCGACGTGATGGCGCGCGCCCGCTATCGATCCGCCGATGATGCCTGGGCACGGATGACGACGATCCTCGATCGGTGGAGCGAACCCGACCACATCTGCGGCGGCGCTCCCCTGTTCCGCGGCGAGACCTCGGTCGGCAGCCCGGGCGGGAGCTCGGTCGGAACCGATATCCCGTTCCCGGAGAGCGGACTGGCGCCAGCCAGTTTCCTGTACGCCTTCATCGGGATCGAAGCCGAGCCGGATGCCCTGGTCATCACCCCGAACCTGCCGTCGGAGCTGGCCAATGCCGGCGTGCGTCACCTCCGCTGGCGCGGACGCCAGCTCGACCTGCTCGTGACACGCAACACGGTCACCCTCACAGGCAACGGACTGGCGATCAAGCGGCGGTACAAGCCGGGCCATTCGGTGCGCGTGCCGTCAAGTGAGCTGGAGTAAGACGCGGAACGCTGCGCCTGCGAAAATTACATCCGCCCAGGTCATCCCGATGAGCGATCGAGACAAGGACGTCGAGATACTGGCCCTGCGCCATCAGATCACGGTTCTTGAACGGCAACTCGGTGCCGACACCAGGGTGAGATTCACCCTGGACGACAGGGCCTTCCCTCAGCACCCTCCTGGCATCGTTGCCACACGAGGTTCTGCGTCGGCACCATGCGGATGGCTTCTTCCTTGAACTCGCGTGAGAACTGCCCGCAACGCCTTGTCACGTACCTACCTCTTCCAGACTTCTGTCAGCTTATGTAGCCGACTGTCCGGAATCTGCTGGGCACCTCACAGTGCCGATGCCTTGGCCAGCTTGAACATGCGCAGCATCTCGACGGGACCGTCACTGCTCTTGGCCACGGCGGCGGCGAGGCCCGACAACACTGTGCCTGCCGAAAACTACATCCATGCACGTCAAGCATGCCGCACATCGCGTCTGAGATCGCCTGCAATTCCTGGCTTGCGGACGCGAACTCGCCAGATGATGGCTGCTCCGTGGTTGCTCGATCTACCGTGAAGCTCGAGCCTCATCCCGAAAGCCCTGCCGACACGACCCTGTCGAGATTGGACAAAATCGCACATAGTGCCGGTGGTCACGAACGCATGGTTGCTCGGTGATTGCTCGCGTGTATGCAATACGGGGCGGCACGCGACGGTACAGGCCGACACGAAGATCGGGAGAATCCCGGCCACGACGATACAGAACAACCCTCGATGACACTGGGCGGCACTCAGGGAACCGACTCATAATCCGTGGGTCGTGGGTTCAAGTCCCACCCGTCCTACTCTCCAATACCGCGTTCTACCTGAGGTTTCTCGGTTCTCGTCGACCTTGGATCGCGTTATTGATCATGGTTGGTTGCTCGGTGGTTGCTCTCGTGTACGGATCGCGTAGCGCGGTAGATCGTTTAGGCTGTCACCGTCAGCTCAGACCCAAGAGATGACCATCGGAAGATCAAGCAAGAAGGTCTGCGCAGCGTTGCCGGTCAACGGCGGCCTGATGCGCGCTCAAGCTATGTCCAAGTCGGCTCTGCGCCTGCCGAAAACTACATCCATGCAGTTCAAGCGGCATGTGAGTACTCATGGAGGACCCCGCCGAGCCGGTCCCGTCTGCGTACGCTCAGCTCGGCGATTCGCGTCGGATCCGTGGTCGGCTCCGGGACGGTGCGTAGCGGGGCCGCTTGATCCAGGGCTTGGTGGGCGCGGTGCCGGTTGTAGAACCGCTCGTACTCACGCAGGGCGTGACGCAGGTGGCGCTCATTCCATACCAGGCAGCGGTCGAGCAGTTCGCGGCGACACGACTGCACCCACCGCTCCATGACCGCGTTCATCCGCGGTATCCGGATCCCGGTGATCACGGTCCGGATACCGGCGTCGGCCAAGATCTCGTCCATGAGAGCGGGGAACTTCCCGTCCCGGTCGCGGATCAGGAAACGTGCCCGGCAGCGGCGGTGGTGCCCAGCACATGGACGCGCCGGCTGGCGCGCTCGATGACGGCCAGGATGTACTGGCGTTGCCCCGTGAGGGTGACGGTCTCGATGAAGTCGCAGGCCAGCAGCGCGTCGGCTTGGGATCGCAGGAAGTCCGTCCACGTGACCGACGCTCGTTCAGGGGACGGGTCTATGCCTTCCTGCTTGAGGATCTCCCACACGGTGGAGGGCGCGACCTTGATGCCGAGCATGACCAGCTCACCGTGCACCCGCCGATATCCCCAGGACGGGTTCTCCCGGACCAGGCGCAGGATGAGCGTGCGGATGGAGCGGACCGTGGGCGGGCGCCCCGGCCGCTTCGGCCGGCAGGTACGGGCATGACCGCGTCTCATCAGATCGCGGTGCCAGCGCAAGACGGTGTCCGGGCGGACGAGGAGGCGCAGCCGGCGCAGGATCTCGCGGGGCATTGACGTCAGCAGGGCGGCGAGGAAGGCCCGGTCCTCGGGAGTGAATCTCACCCTGGCGTCGGCGCCGAGCTGCCGTTCGAGAACAGTGATCTGGTGGCGCAGGGCGAGGATCTCGACGTCCTTGTCCCGATCGCCCATCGGCAGCAGCCGCAGCGCGGCGAAGGTGTTCGTGACGGCGAGATAGGCCAGACGAAAGAGCACAGACGATCATCACGCCGCACTCCGAGCGGCTGGGCATCACGCGCGTTAGGCGATCCCCGCCAGGACCATGACCTGGCCGGATGACATTATCGGCGCCCGCAGATCGCCACCTGGGTGAAGGACACCTGGCCGCTGGCGGAACAACGGCGCGGGACCAGGACGCGTGGATCTGCTTCGCCGACGAAGCAGGACAATCGCTGAGGCCTCCCAAGGCCCGCACCTGGTCCCGCCGTGGACACACCCCGGCCGTCACCGTCTCGGGCAAGGGCTCCGGCCGGGTCAACCTGGCCGGACTGATCTGCCTCAAGCCGGGGCAGCGGACCCGGCTGATCTACCGCATGAGGATCTACCGGCGTCGCAAGAACGAACGCAAAGGCTTCAGCGAGACCGACTACGCCCGTCTGCTGGACCCGCTCATCAGCAGCTCGGCGGGCCGATCGTGCTGATCTGGGACAACGTCAACATTCACGTCGACGCCCGGATGCGCGCCCTGATCGACACGCGCCCGTGACTGACGGTGTTCCACCTGCCGACCTACGCGCCTGATCTCAACCCCGTGGAGATGGTGTGGTCGCACCTCAAACGCGGCCTGGGCAATCTGGCCCCCTGCACGCTCGACGACCTCGCCGTAGTCATCCGCAGCCGACTCAAGCAGATGCAGTACCGGGCCAGCCTTCTGGACGCCTTCCTGGCACCCACCGGCCTGATTACGAACCCGCGGTCGACATGAAACCCCGAACTTTCAACCTCTGTAGCGATGCGCGCGAGCTCCTGGCGGGACACCTGGCCCTATCTCACGGCTCTTTCGAGAAATTCCCGAGGTGGAGCCAGGCTCAGGTCTTTCGCGTCGGTAGCTTTCTGTCTGCCGGCCTGAAATACCATGACACTATCGTGAGAACCAGAAGAAAGAGCGCCGGAAGCAGTTGATACCAAGAGTCGCCTGAGGCGATATGCGAGAACATCCCTCCGGTGAGCAGGAAGAAGAGGCCCGCATACGCCCATTCCTTGAGTAGCGGATACCTGGGGAGAAGAATCGTCACCGCCCCCAAGAGTTTCCACAGGCCCAGTATCGTTAGAATATAGACGGGGTAGCCTAGTTCCACAATGCCCCAAGCATAGGGTGGCGCCAACGCGCCCTCGCCTTCCGCTCTCAACAATTGTTGAACCCCGGAACCGACCAATCCCGATGCGAGCCCAATGGTGGAAATCCAGTAGATGATCCTTTGCCTTCTTGTCATATCGCAATGACTCCTTGTCGACTTGCGCTCCATGGCTATACCTGCACTGAGGTTTCTCCTGCTCTGGGCGCACGAGAAACTTCACTGTCGCTTGCGCTCGGTCAGGCGTTGTTCGTCTTGATGTGGCGCGCTCATCACGCCATGGCGAGTTGGCTGGTCCGCGCTTCTCGATTCCTGATCGATCCGACCTCGGCCGACCGACTGCCGCGCGAGCGTCACCCGGGTCTGTTCCGCGATGACCCGGGTGACCACCCGTCCCGAGCTGGGCAAGCCGTTGTCACCGGAGAGCTCCAGGGCCCTGCGAACCGGCCGGTGCGGTGTCGCGTTCGCGTCAGCGCACGGCCTTCTGAACGAGCCTCCTGATCGCCGCCTCGCCGGCCTCGGTCAACTCTGTCAGGGCGTAAGCGGTCGGCCACATGCCATCGTCCTCGTCGAGATTCGCCTCCACGCTGAACCCCAACGAGGAGTAGCGTTCCTTGTCCGCCTGCCCGCTGCGGAAGAAGCACACCACCTTCCCGGCCTTGGCGTAGGCGGGCTGGCCGTACCACAGCCTCGGCGCCAGCTCGGGGGCGGCGGCGGTGACGACGGCGTGTACGCGCTCGGCCAGCGCACGGTCCGGCTCTGCCATCGCGGCGATCGCCGACAGCACCGCCGCCTCATCAGCGGCCGCCTTCTTCGCGCCTCGGCCGCCGCGTGCCGCCGCCCTCAGCTCGGTGGCGCGTGCCTTCATCGCGGCGCGCTCCTGCTCGGAGAATCTCTCCGCCGAGGAATCGTGTCGCGCCTTCTCGCTGCCGGCCTTCGATGTGCCGCTCATGACGCGTTGCTCCTTGTCAGTCGCCGGGAGGGGATGTCCTCACGCTATCCGCACGGCACAGGTCAGGGCTTCTCGATTCCTGACCGGTCCCACGCCCCGCGGCGCCGCACGCGGCTGCTGATCCCAGGTCTCTTTTGGTGATTTTTCAGTCGTAAACACGAAATGACGCACAGTCACGGATCGCCCTGGTCCAGTCGGCCAGCCCGGGATCGTCCGTCGTGGCCTCGCACAGGCTCTGCCACAGGTTCGCCCTGGTCCAGCGGACGAACCAGCGGTGCGCGGTAGGCACGCTGACATCGAAGGAGGCCGGCAGGTGCTGCCAGGCGCAGCCACTGGTGAGCACATAGACGACCGCGGTCAGCACCGTACGCGCATCGGCGGCGGCCCTGCCACCCCCCTGACGTCGCCGACGCGGGGCCGGCATCAGCGTAACGGCCACCTCCCACATCTCGTCGGGTACCAGCCGACGGGCGAGTGCCTGCATGGCAGCGATCCTCGTCCATGCCCGCTGAACTGCCAAATGAGACGTGAGCCGATGTGCGCGGGAGGGACTCGCGGAGCTAATGTCGGCCCTCGATCGACGGCCTGCGGCCGTCCGCCATCGACGAACGGAGAACTTCCATGACCATCCTGGTGACCGGCGCGACCGGCACGATCGGGCGCATCGTGGTCGACCGCCTGCTGCGCGCCGGACAGCACGTGCGCGCCCTGACGAGGAACCCGGCCACCGCCGCCCTGCCCGATAGCGTGGAATTGGTGGCCGGCGACATTAGTGGCGCGCCCGCCGCGCTCGACGGCGTGGACCGCGCCTACTACATGGCCGGCCTGCTCGACCCCGACCCCGGCCGCGCCGCCGAGCAGGCCGGCGCCTTCGCCGGACAGGCCGCCAAATCGGGACTGACCCGCATCGTCACCCTCACCAGCGGGGCCGTCACCATCCGGCGGCCGGGCAGCTACGAGATGCTGCACCAGGTCGAACAGGCCATTGAAGCCTCCGGCCTGCAATGGACCCACGTCCGGCCGGGGGAGTTCGCCATCAACAAGCTGGACATGTGGGGTGAGTCCGTCCGCACCGAAGGCGTGGTGCGCAGCGCCTTCCCCGACGCGCTCGGCGTACCCATCCATGAGGCCGACATCGCCGAGGTCGTCGCCGCCGCCCTCGTCCAGGACGGGCACGCCGGGAGGGCCTACTCGCTGAGCGGCCCGCAGGCGCTCAGCCACCGCGAGCAGGCCGCCGCGATCGGCGAGGGACTGGGCAGAAGCCTGCGCTTCGAAGCGCTCACTTACGGCCAGGCACGCGCCTCCTACATCACCGCCGGGATGCCCTACGACATCGCCGAATACCTGCTCGGCTACCAGGCCGAGTACGCCGAGGAGCCGCCCACGGTCCTGCCCGACGTCGAACGCGTCCTCGGCAAGCGCGGCCGCACCCTCGCCCAGTGGGCCACCGACCACCGCGCCGACCTCACCCAGGACTCCTAGCGGCCGGCCCGGCTCGGGCCGGACCGGGACGCCTTGCGTGATCGCTTCCGGTGGTCCAGCCACGGCACCCGCCGATCTCCACCGCCGCGCAAGCCGGTCACCGCCTGACCGGAGAAACGCATGGCCATGCGCGACCCGGTCGCCCTGTCGGTCATGGTCGGGGGCAGCGACTGCAATCGCCATCAAGGTCCCGGCGGGCCGACATGGCAAGGGGATCCGACACGTCCACGCGGACAAGCGCGGCCGACAGATCATGCGGACTGCCCACCAACAGCAGGTCCAGACGCTGCCCTCCGACACGAATCTGCGGATCCTACAGGGAGCTGGAGCACGGCGGCGGGTTAAGTAACGGTTCGACTACTTTCGGTTAGTTATGGGCGAGCCGGCCCTACTTTGCGGCGTATGCCGATGGTGGAGTTCCTTACCGATGACGAAGCGTCCGCGTACGGCCAATATGGGGAAGTGCCGTCGCGCGCGGACCTGGAGCGGGTGTTCTTCCTCGATGACGAGGACCGGGAGCTGGTCGAGCGTCGTCGAGGCGACCACATGAAGCTCGGCTTCAGCCTTCAACTTGTCCCCTTTCGATGGGTGGGGCGATCAAGTCCGCACCGTCCCGCTCCCACCGATTGCCCGCGTCCGCATCTCCACCTGGCTCGACATCCGCGGACGCCACCCCGGCCCGCTGTGGACCGGGCAACGCGGTCAACTCACCATCTCCGGAATCGTCCAGGTCATCCTGTCCATCGGCCGGGCCGCTGGTCTGCCTGGGCTTCGACCGCATCGGCTGCGTCACACCTACGCGAAGGCGGCGCCGACGTCGCCCAGGTCCAAGCTCTTCTCGGTCACGCCTCCCTTGACACCTCGGCCCGATATTTCCGCGCAGGCACCGCCGAGCAAGCCGCCGTCGTCGACCGCGTCTTCGCATAGAGCGGCTACCCATATCGGACCGCCGGATGGCGGTAGGTCCGCTGGCGTCAGCCCGCTACCGCCACTGACCGATTGGTTGCTGCTCAGGGGCCGGCGCGGCGCGGCCGAGTTGCTGGCCATCGCCGAAGAGCTGCGCCGGGCCGATATCCAGCTGGAGCTGCTGACCGGCCCGTTGCAGGGGCTCTACGACCCGAGCGGGCACGGGGCGGCGTTGTTCGCGTTCTTCGCCGGCATGGCCGAATCTGAGCGGGAGTACATCCGGGAGAAGTCCCTCGAAGGTCAGGCTTCAGCGCGGGAGCGCGGCCGTCACGGCGGCCGCCCCAAGGTGTTCGACGACGACATGATCGCCTACGCGCGCAGCCTGCGCGGGCGCGGGGTGCCGGTGCCGGAGATCGCTCGCGAGCTGGTCATTCGCACTGGTAAGAACAAGGGCCGTAACCCCCCCTGGCCAGCGTCTATCGCGTGCTGGGCGAGGACGGCGAAGGCTGACCGCAGACTGCAAAGGCCTTCGGGGCAGCAGCGGCCTAGCGCCGGCTCGGTCCTCAAGAACGAAGCCGACCGGGGGCACAATGTCACCAGATGCCAGGAGATCACTTAGGTCCGATATCGCCGCACTCTTGCCATGACATGCCTATATCGGACTATCATCGTCATATGGCGATTGATAGTGATGCTGGCCTCTGCGTCAGCGCCGACATCGCCGCCGGCATCCCCCCGGCGGCCGCGCTCTTCCACTCCCTGGCCGATGAGACCCGGCTGCGCATCGTGGCCCGGCTGGCCCGTGGTGAGGCCCGCGTGGTCGACTTGACCGCCGAGCTCGGCCTGGCTCAGTCCACGGTGTCCAAGCACCTGGCCTGCCTGCGCGACTGCGATCTGGTCGACTACCGCGCCGAAGGCCGGCAGTCGTTCTACTCCCTGACCCGGCCCGAACTGATGGACCTTCTCGCCTCGGCCGAACAGCTGCTGGCCGCCACCGGCCACGCCGTCACGCTCTGCCCCACCCCCGGCACCAGCCACAACCGCGATGACAGCGATGGCGGCGTGGCACTCGCGGCCGGAGAGGCACTGGCATGACCGCGCTCAACCTGCCCGGGCTCGGCCCCTCCCCAGTGCGGCGCACGCTGCTGCAGCGCCGGATCCGGCTGCTGGTGGCCGCCACCATCACCTACAACGTGATCGAGGCGGCCGTGGCCATCACCGCCGGCAGCATCGCCTCCTCGGCGGCGCTGATCGGCTTCGGCCTCGACTCGATCGTCGAGGTCGCCTCTGCCGCCGCGGTGGCCTGGCAGTTCTCCGCCGCCGATCACGAGGCGCGGGAGAAGACCGCGCTGCGCGTCATCGCGATCTCCTTCTTCGCCCTGGCCGCCTATGTCACCTTCGATGCCGTCCGCGCCCTGCTCGGCTCCGGTGAGGCCGAGCACTCCACCCCCGGCCTGATCCTGGCCGCCCTCTCGCTGGTCATCATGCCGTTCCTGTCAGCCGCCCAGCGCCGCACCGGCCGCGAGCTCGGCTCCGCCAGCGCGGTGGCCGACTCCAAGCAAACCCTGCTGTGCACCTACCTGTCGGCGGTACTACTGGTGGGCCTGGCGCTCAACAGCCTGTTCGGCTGGTCCTGGGCCGACCCGATCGCCGCCTTGGTCATCGCCGCCGTCGCGGTCAAGGAAGGCCGCAAAGCCTGGCGCGGGGACGCCTGTTGTGCCGTCCCTGCCGCCTCCCTTTCCGGTGGCATCGTGACCGGGACCGCCTCCGCGGCTGACGGCTGCTCGGACGGTTGCTGCTCATCAGTGCAGACCAACACGTAGGAGGACGAGCGATGATCGGCCGTTCGATGCCCGCTCCGGTGCGGGCCGCCTACCGCGACGAGATGCGCACCGCCCGCACCGCCACCGAGCCGCAGGCGCGCTGGCGGCACCTGGAGCGCGCGCACATCATCTCCCAGCCCTGGCCCTGGCCACACACCGCCAATCACATCGCCATGTTCGCCCTCGCGGTACGCCAGCGCGACCGCCGCGAAGCGTTCGGCCAGGTGGTGCGGATCATCGTCGCGGCGCCCGGGTCGGCGCTGGGCCGCTACCCCGAGGGCAACACCGGCCGCGCCCGCGTCGCTCACCCGGCCCATGCCCCTACCCGCCGATCTGGCCGCCCTGCTGCGGGCCGCCTGACCAGATGGCTGAACCGGGGTTCAGCCGCTCTCGTGAGTGCCGTCGTGGAAGGGACGCAAGCCCTCAGCCACATCAGCGCGGGAGAAGGCGTAGCGGCCCAGGAAGTTGATGTGGTCGTACTGGATCGGTGACAGCCGCGCGCACATCTCATCGGTGACGGGAAAGCCCTGCTCGCGCAGCTGCTTGACCGCAGCATCGAGGTAGAGACTGTTCCACCAGATGACCACGTTCAACGCCAAACCCAGACTGCCCAGTTGATCCTCCAGGCCCTCGCGGTAGCGCTGGCGCAGCTGGCCCCGGTTGCCGAAGGCGATCTTCCGGGCCAGACGGTGGCGGGCCTCCTGCACGTTCAGCTGGGTGCCGATCATCCGCCGATAGCCTTCGTCGGCGATGAACTGCAGCAGATGCAGCGTCTTGGAGATGCGGCCGTAGTGCGCGAACGCCTCGCCCAGGCCGGTGGTCCGGCCATCGGCCGACAGCATCCGGATCAGGTCGTAGGCGCGCACCGTGCCCATCGTCAGCGAGCCGGCCACCCGCAGCATGTCACCCCAGTGCGCGCGAATCTTGTCCAGCCGGACGGTGTGGCGGGACATATGCTCCAGCGGCCCGTAAACGGCGCGGGTATTGGTGCGCCACAGCCGGGTGTCGGCCAGGTCGGCGATGCGCGGGGAGAACTGGTAGCCGCAGATCGAAAACAGGCCCGAGACGATGTCGGAGTAGCTGGCGGTATCGGTGACCACCGTCTCCGGCTTCGGCCCGCCGTCGAGGTTGTGGATGGCGTCCAGGATGAACAGCGAGTCCCGCAACGTGCCGGGCACCACCAGCCCGCCGATGCCCATCACCTGGTCGTTGACCACATTCAGCCAGGTCGCGCCGCGCTGACGGCCGAAGTAGATCGGGTTGTGGCCGGTGTGCAGGTTCTGCACCGGCACGACGAAGCGCAGCCCGTCGGCCGAGGCGATGTGCCCGCCGCCCCAGCACCGGACGATATCCAGCTCGGCCTGCGCGGCGATGAGGCGGGCATTGGCTGCCGCGATCGTCTCGTCGCGCAGATAGCCCTGATCCACCTGCAGCAGCCGGGCCCTCGTCAGCGCGGGCACATTCGGCTTCTCGATCGGCACCAGGCCCACGTTGCACGCCTCGGCCACGATCAGCGCGGCCAGGCTGACGCCGAAGTCCTCCATCGACGGGTCGGCGCCGGAGATGTGGGTGAAGTCGGCCGGCAGGCCGGTGCGGTCGAAGACCTCCAGCAACAGCTCGGGGAAGTCCAGCCGGGGCAGCATGTCATCCAGCAGCGCGCGCAGCTCCTTCATCAGCGGCGGCTCCTCAGCCGCGCCGAGCTTCTCCAGCTGCAGCCGTCCGCCGACGAACTGCACCGCGGTATTGGCGCCGAGCCCGTCCAGCACCCGGGTATACGCGCCCTCCAGCGCGCCGGCGAGCTCGGCCAGATGCCCAGCAGGTTCGACCTCCAGCTCCAGCGAGGTGAGGATGCGCGGCCGCGCCTGCTGCCACGCCGGCCCGTCCAACAGCCGGGCCCGCGGATCGCTCCACCGCTCGGACCCTTCGGCGAACACATCGCGCCGGCGCAGCGCGTGGTGCAGGTGCATGACCGCCGCCTTGTCGATCTGCCCTTCTGGAACATCAGGGTTGCGGTAGATGAGCGGCCGCCACGACCCGGTGATCAGCTCCTCGTGCGCGGCGATGTCGCCCGGCGTGTAGCGGCGGCGGCTCTTGGCCATCGCCGCGGCCGTGCGCACCATCGCCAGCACCGCCGTACCGGCCTCGACCGCCCGAAACCGGATCACCTCCAGCAGCAGCTCGATGAAGCCCTGCACGGTGCGATAGCGCTTGACCAACTCCGCCCGCCACTGCGCGGCCGCGTCATCGTCGGTGGTGGGCACGAACGCCGCGATCGTCTCCACCGCCGAGGCCAGCTTCTCGCGCGGCACCACCTCCTCGATCGCCTTCCACACCTCCACCAGCGACACCAGCCGATCCTCGGTCGCCTCCGGCGCCGACATCAACACCTCCACCGCCGAGGCCATCGTGCGCGCCGCCTTGCGCAGCTTCGGGAACGTACGCAGCTGCTCGGCCTTGCCCGCCCGCTCCGCCCGCGCCAGCAGATTCGAGGTGATCAGCAGATCCAGCACATCCAGGGCATCATCGACCGACGAGGTCTCCAGATGACGCACGGTGGCCAACAACGTGGCCGCCTGCCGATCGCCTTCCAGATCCCGCAGCGTCGGCGCCTTGGAGACCAGCCCATACCGGGCCAGCGCCGACAGCTTCACCACCGGCACCGGCTCCACCCGCACCGCCCCGGCGCCCAGCCCGCCGACCTCGGCCACCCGACGCAGTTCCGCCACCATCACCCGGCCCGAGGCCCGCGTCGGCGCGGTACGCAACCGCTCCAGCTCCGACACCCGCCGCTCGGCAGGCACCCGCAGCAGCTCCGTCAACCTGGCCCGCAGCTCCGGGCCGGCGCGCTCGGCCAGCGTGCGATACAACCGCGCGTGCTCGGCCCGGCGCACCTCACTGAACTGATCAGCCGGGTCAGCGTGGTGATCCCCGCAGGCAGCAGAATGCCCTCGCGCAGCATGTGCACCACGGCGGGGTCGAACAACGCCCGCGGCCCCTCGATCGTCGACCACACCCGGGCGGCCAGGTAGTCGCGGACCTCCTGCTCGCGTTTGGAGAACTCCGACAGCTCCAGCAGATCCCGGATCTCCCAGGCGTGCTCGTAGGCGGTCTTCGGCCGACTCAGGTACTCCGGCGCGCACCCCGGGTCGACGCCGAGCTACTCGGCGACAAACTCCAGCACCTCCCCCGGCACGTCGATGGGGTTCTCGGCCAGGAAGGTGCCAAGCATCCGCACGGTGCCCCACTGCACCGCCCAGCCCAGCTTCGGTGCCGGGCGACGCTTACCGGCCAGCGCCTCCAGGGCTTTGGCGTCCAGCCGGAAGAACTGTTCGAGCTCGGCCACCGACACCTCAGGCCGGAACCGGCGATAGCGGGCTACTTGCTCATCTGAGAGGAAATCCACAGGCATGAGCAGGCACGCTAGGGCGCTCGACCAGGGCAAACAGCCGCCGTCACCGAATCGTCGTCAAGATCGTCTCTCTAGCGCCAAAATCCGGTCCGATCCTGCGCCTGCCGAAAACCTCGTCCGGGCAGTTCAAGCGGCATGTGTGGAGTTGACCCGGTTTGGTGGACACCTGATCTCTGGGGAACCCTGGTTCCCGGAAGAAGGAGTCTGCTGTGCCGAACAACTATCCGCCGGAGTTTCGCCGGCAGATGGTGGAGCTGGTGCGTGCGGGACGGACACCGGAGGAGCTGGCCAAGGAGTTCCAGCCCTCCGCGCAGTCGATCCGTACCTGGGTGCGCCAGGCCGATCTGGATGACGGCCGCCGCCAAGACGGGCTGACCAGCGCCGAGAAGGACGAGCTGGCCCGGCTGCGCCGCGAGAACAAGATTCTCCGCGAGGAGAAGGAGATCTTGCGTAAGGCCGCCTTAGATTCAGACGATCAACGCAACACTGCAAGTGGATGGGTGGATCGTGGCTCGGATGGGTCGGCCGGGAATGTCGGACGCGATGAAAGAAGATTTGTGGCGGCGGTGGCGCGCCGGTGACTCCATCAGCGTGATCTCCCGGGCACTGGGCAAGCCTCCGGGGTCGGTTTTCACGGTGCTGAAGCACCATGGCGGCATCGCGCCGGCCGAGCGGGTGCGCCGGGCCGACCGTTTGAGCGCCGAGGAGCGGGAAGCGATCTCTCGCGGCCTCGAGGCTGGAGCCTCATTACGTTCGATCGCCGTGTCGATCGGCCGCCCGGCATCCACGATGAGCCGGGAGGTTGCCCGCAACGGCGGCCGGGTGAAGTACCGTGCGGTCGCCGCCGAGCAACGCGCTCAAGAGCAGGCACGTCGCCCGAAACCGTCCGCCCTGCAGGACAATCCGGTGCTGCGCCAGCTGGTGATCGAACTGCTCGACAACGAGTGGTCCCCGGAGCAGATCGTGGGACATCTGCGGCTGATACACGCCGGCAACCCGCTCATGCGGATCAGCCATGAAAGCATCTACCGCGCGATATACACGACCCGCTGGAAGCTGATCCCGCGTGAGCTGTGCACCAAACTGCGCACGCGCCGTCCCATCCGCAAAAACAAGAAGAACACGGTCAAGGGCCAGTGGCGTTCCCAGATCACCGGGGCACGGCCGATCGAGGAACGGCCTGACGCAGCCAACGCCCGAACCGAGCTCGGCCACCTCGAAGGCGATCTCATCGTTGGAGCCAAGAACAGCCAGGTCGCGACGCTGGTCGACCGCAAGTCCCGCTACCTGACCATGGTCGCGCTCCCCAGCCGTCACACCACGACGGTCATCCCCGCCCTGCAGCAGGCATTCTCACGGATGGATGCCCGCCTACGCAGCACTCTGACCTGGGACCGCGGCATGGAACTCGCCGGCCACCAGCTGCTGACCGCCGCGACCGGCATCGACGTCTACTTCGCGGCACCCCGCAGCCCGTGACAGCGGGGCACGAACGAGAACACGAACAAACTGATCCGGCAATACCTACCGAAAGGCATCGATCTGAGCCTGTACAGCCAAGCCGACCTCGACGCACTGGCCGCCCGACTGAACAACCGCCCCCGCAAGTGCCTCGGCTACCGAACCCCGGCCCAATGTGTTGCCTTGACTCTTTGAATCTAAGGCGGCTTTCTTCGCGCGGGAGACGGATCTGCCGAGATGAAGTACCAGCTGATTCATCCGGAGAAAGACCACCACGAGGTCTCCCTGCTGGCCCGGGTGCTGGGTGTGTCGCGCCAGGGATACTACGCCTGGGCGGCCCGGCAGCGGCGCGGCCCGTCGGTGCGAGCCCGCCGCGACGCCGAGCTGACCGAGCAGATCCGTCGGCATCACCAGGCCTCCGATGAGATCTATGGGGCGCCGCGTATCCATGCCGACCTGCGCGAGCTGGATGGGGTCCGGGTGGGCCGCAAGCGGGTGGCCCGGCTGATGCGCGCTGCCGGGCTGGCCGGGGTGAGCAGGCGCAAGGGCGCCCGCACCACCATCGCCGATCCGCGCGCCAGATCTGCATCCGACCTGGTCCGGCGCAACTTCTCCGCCGAGGAGCCGAACCGGATCTGGACAGCCGACATCACGTACGTGCCGACCTGGCAGGGCCTCGTCTATCTGGCGGTGGTGCTGGATGTGTTCTCCCGCCGGATTGTCGGCTGGGCGATGGCCGAGCACATGCGCACCGAACTGGTGACCGACGCGCTGGCGATGGCGCTGCACCAGCGTCGCCCCGAGGCCGGGGTGATTCACCACAGCGACAAGGGGGGTCAATACACCTCGATCGCCTTTGGTCAGCGCTGTGAACGGGCCGGCGTCCGCCCGTCGACAGGCCGTACCGGGACGTGCTTCGATAATGCCATCACCGAGAGTTTCTTCGCCTCGCTGGAGTGCGAGCTGATCGACCGGCGCACCTTCCGCACCAGGTCAGAAGCCCAACGAGCCCTGTTCAGCTACATCGAGGGCTTCTACAACCCACGCCGCCGCCACTCCGCCAACGGCCAGCTCAGCCCGGCCGAATACGAACGCCGCCACGCGCTCAAGAACGCCCAAGACCTCGACTATGCTGCCGCGTAGTAGCAAGCCCTGATGTGTCTGTCAAACCGGGGCAACTCCAGCGACGGCTCTTCGGTGGATCGATCGTAGGTCGTTGAGGTCGGTCACGGGCCTGGTGGGCTGCGTTGCGACGTTCGGAGGACGCTGGTGCCGCGATTGGTGCGGCCGGTGCCTGTTGTAGTGGATCAGATACTCCTTGAGCGCGAGTGCCAGGTGGCGTTCATCAACGATCAGGATCCGGTCCAGTAGTTCGCGACGCAGGGTGCGGATGACGCGCTCGCAGATGGCGTTCATTCTCGGCATCCGCGGCAGCGTTGTGATGTCCCGTAGCCCGTCAGCTGTGAAGACCCTCCCGAAATGCGGAGGTGAAAAGCGGGTCTCGATCGTGGATCATGAACCGGCAGCCCGGCGATGCGTTCCCCCAGATCCATGACCAGGTTGCGAGCCTGCTGCACCGTCCATGCACCGGTCGGGCGCGCGGTCACTCCGGCCAGGTGCAGTCTCCTGGTGTCGTGCTCAATGAAGACCAGCACATACAGCCGCTTGAGAAGCACGGTCTCGACCACCAGGAAGTCACACGCGATGATCGCGTGAACTTGAGCGGCCAGGAACTGCCGCCAGGTCGGCCCGGCCCGGCGGGGCGCCGGATCGACACCGGCGGCGTGCAGAATCTCCCACACCGTGGAGGCCGCGATGTTGTAGCCCAGACGGGCCAACTCGCCTTGGATTCTCCGATGTCCCCATGCCGGGTTCTCCCGCGCCATCCGAATAATCAGTGCCTTAACCGGCCGGTGGGTGCGAGGCCGTCCTGGGCGCCGCCTGTCGGTGAAGGTCCACTTACGCGCCACCAAGTTGCGGTGCCAGCGCAGGATCGTTGCTGGGGTGATCGGGAACACCTCCGCCCACTGGCGACGGTGGATCAGCCGCGACAACGCCGTGAGCCAGAGCCGGTCGGCGTGATCCCACCGCGGCCGGCCGTCGAGCTGGCGGCGGAGTACCTGGTTCTCGTGACGGAGCACCAGCAGCTCAACGTCCTTAGACAGACCAGCGCGGACCAGTACCGTCAGCAGGCCGAACAAGCCCCTCACTAACCGGTAGACAAGCGACAACAACACTTCATGATGGTCGCAGCCGCCGCTCTGATCATGCAGCAAAATCCCAGCTCACAGCCCGAAACCGTATTTCCGAGCGGGACACGCGCCAACTCGCCTTGGATTCTCCGGTGCCCCCAGGCCGGGTTCTCCCGGGCCATCCGAACGATCAGTGCCTTGACCGGCCGGCGAGTGCAAGGGCGTCCCGGGCGCCGTCTGTCGGTGAAGGTCCATTTACGCCTCACGAGGGTGCGGTGCCAGCGCAAGATCGTCGCCGGGGGGACCGGGAACACCTCCGCCCACCGGCCGCGCTGGATCAGCCGGGACAACGCCGCCAGCCAGAGCCGGTCGGCGTGATCCCACCGCGGCCGGCCGTCGAGCTGGCGGCGGAGTACCTGGTTCTCGTGACGGAGCACCAGCAGCTCAACGTCCTTAGACAGACCAGCGCGGATCAGCACGGTTAGCAGGCCGAACAAACCCCTCACCAACCGGTAAGCCAGCGATGACAACACCCCGAGATGGTCGCAGCCACCGCCCTTATCACGCACCAAAACACCAGCTCACAGCACGAAACCGTGTTTCCGAGCGGAACAGGCGTGCGACTCTCACCGCACCGGGCGCTCCACATGTCTCGCGTCCACGTGCGGCATGCCGCTGCCCCTCACCTCACCATGCCCGGCACCCCTGCATCATCCGAGTTCTGCGCCTTCGGCCAGGCCATCAAGGGGAAGCTACCGCTCAGCGCGGTGATCTGCAGAAGCCGCCGCACGGCGGTTGAGGCCCCGGCCAGAGCCAGCCCCCGTTGGTGTTGGATGGCGTACCGTCTGCTCATCACCAGGGCGGACAGCCCTTGGGCGTCCATGAACGACACTGCCGACAGGTCGATGACCAGCAGCCCATCGTGATGGGCACGCAACGCGGCCTGGACGCACCCGTACAGCAGCGGCTTGCCGATCAGGTCCATCTCCCCTGCCGCCGTCACGACCACGAATCCGTGCAGCCGTGCGGTGGAGAGCACCAATGCGTCCATCCCCGCTCCAGACCAGGCGCCAGGCGGGGCCGGGCGGGGGCGCCCCTCCAGGACCCTCACTCGGCCCTGCGCGCCCTCGTCGGCTCCACGTCGATGCGTGTGTCGCGAGGTCTGGGCGGCACTGGTCCACCACGATCAACGTGGCGCACCACAACCAATCGTTACATTAGGCGATTGGTTGTACACGTAGCGCAGTATACGCTCGGTGTGGTCGGCGCGCATCGCATCCGCCACAACTCGCGGTGGGGCCCCACGACCGCAGCGGACAACGGCCGGTGAAACGCCCTTTTCAACTCACCGCGTGCAGCGCGCACGATGACGGTGCCTGCGCCGAGCCGTCCCTCTGACCCGGGACCAACTGCTGTCAGCCGGGTAAGGGCCTCAACCCAAGCGCAGCGCTGTGGACAGGACGGGTTGAGGCGGGAAGGCCCTCCTCCAAGTCGTCCATGTCGCACAGGGCCGCCGGCGTTTCGGCGCAGGCAGGGCTGAAGGTCAGATGAGTGCGGCAGGCCAGCACATCGGCCAGACGTAGCAGGCAGGGACACACCCCGCACAGGCGTAGCCAGCCACCGGCCTCAAAGAAGCGCCTGGTGCCCGACAGAAAAAGGCGCAGGCCGGCCGCGTCGCAGAATCGCAGGTCGTTGATGTCGACGATGACGTTCTGGTAGCGGTAGGCCAGCAGCGTGTCCAGTTCGCGCTGCAGCCGGGGACAGGACAGGGTGTCCAGTTCGCCGCTGAGCGCCAGCACCCAGTGATCACGATGGCGGGTCGTCGTCACAGTTAACTCGGTCATGGTGCCCACTCCTTGCGGGGCATCACATGAAGGTGCGGGGTCAGACCCCAAGGCCTTTTCGCCAAGCGTCCGCTTGTGCTCAAGGTCTTACGGCCACATCGGCCTGACGCCGCGGGGTCTGGACGGCTCCCGGAAGATCGCGATGTTCGCAAACTTCAGATGGTGCGAATCTGGGTTGCAATGGTTTGCTACCCACTCGACAGTCTAGACCTCGATCCCGCCTCGTACCAGGGGCGCCCTGCATCAGATGATCTCCACCACGTTACGGTCGGCGACCGTTCCCCGCCACCCACCGGCCCGTTCGCCGCAGCTGCCCACAGCCGTAGGTCACGGTCGGTGGGCATCTGGAGACGCTCAGCCCGGTGCCCGGTGGGACGCCTTACGGACGCGGGTAAGTTCGGATAGCAGGACGTCGCCGTTGATAACGGCGTGGGCAACATCAGTGAGTTTGCGGTTGTTGGCGCGGGCATAGGCGCGCATCGTGGTGAACGCCCTATCCATCGACTCGCCGCCCCGCTCGGCCAGCATGCCCTTGGCCTGCTCGATCAGGACGCGGGTGTTCAACGCGATCTGCAGTTGCTGTGACAGCAGCGTCTGCTCCCGAGCAGCCCGCTCGCCGAGCAGCCCGATCGTGGCCACGTCGGCGAAGGCCTGGCCCAGGGCCGCGCTGTCGGCGTCCAAGCCGCCGGGGGTGGCGCTGAACAGGTTGAGGGCGCCGATGACCTGCTCGCGTAGCCGCATCGGCATCGCGTGCACGGCGGCGAATCCCCGCTCATGGGCGGCCGCGGCGAATTCGGGCCACCGCGCGGCTTCGGCGGCCAGGTCGGCGACGGCGACCTGAGTTCCGGTGGCGTAGCAGTCCAGGCAGGGGCCCTGGTCGGCCTGCAACTGGAACAGCTCCAGGATCCGGGACTGCTCGCTGGAGGCGGCCACCAGCTGCAGGTGGTCGGCCTGATCGGTGAGCAGGAGCCCGGCCGCGTCCACTCCCAGCACTTGCACGCACCGTTCGGTGAGCAGGTGCAGGAACTCGATCACGTCGAAGTCGGCCACCAGGGTGTCGGCCAGCTCGACGAACACCCGTGCCAGAAGCTGTTCACGCGCCATGGTTTCACTTCCCTTCTCAACATTCAGGCTCTGCGTGTTCGCAGGGCTTTCGCGCACGGTGTTCGGTTCACATGTGCTCGGTTCAGTCGCCGGCCTCGGAGGCGGTCAGGCCGTCGGGGTCGAAGCGCAGGTTGCGGCTGACGACCAGGCGGGCGATCTCGGCCACCCCTACCCCCTGGGTGAAAGCGTGGGCGCGCAACCGCACAAACGCCTCCGCCAGGCTCACGTTCAGCTGCACCGCGATCATCCCGGTGGCCTGGTAGACCTCCGCCCGGCTTTCCTGCATCGCGCCGAAGGGCTGCACCTCCTGCGCGGGGCCCGCCCGGGGGTGGGCGGTGTGCAGCATGACGCCGAGCGCGGCCGCGGCGAAGGTGAGCGCATCAGCCAGCTGCTCCACCGCCAGCGGCCCGGATCGGGCCCGGTACAGATCCAAAGTGCCCAGCCGAATCGCGCCGGCCTGCAACGGGAAGGCGAACACCGCCCGCGCCCCGGCCTGCACCGCGGCCGGGGCGAACCACGGCCAGCGGGCCGCCGTCTCCGCCGAGCCCAGGTCGGGGGCCAGCGACGTGCCGCCGAACGCCCACGCCTCCACCCCCGGGCCCTCGCCCAGAGAGAACTGCAGCTCGGCCACCCGCCGGGCCACCTCATCGGTCGCGTGCACCAGGCTCTGGCTGTCCATCCCCGTCGACAGCGACAACGCCGCCCCGTCCACGCCCACCACGGCGCTCACCGCCTGGCACACGTACTCAGCGGCGACCGGCTTCCCGCCGGCGCATTCGATGATCAGCGCCCACGCCTTGGCCGCCCGCGCCCCTCGGCCCTCACCATTGAGCGCCACCCGGCGATCACCGCCTCACCACCCGAGGGCGTCGTCGCACGTCAAATCGCTGTCACCCCACCATCGCACCCTTCGCCGCGCACCGCAGTAAATACCGGATTTACTGTGGCACTCTAGTGGGCGTGGTCATACTGACCTGAAGCGCCTCCTTCGCCGTTCAAGGTCGAGGTGTACGCATTTACTGCGACAGAGCGAAGAGTCCCGATCATGAGCCCCAGAACCGCCCGGGTGATCCCGCTCAGCCAAGGTCCGCCTTCGTCGAGCGGGCCCACCTCGTGGACACCGACACCGCCAACCGGGAGCTGTCGATCATGAAGGCCGCCATCGGTTGGTGGCGCAATCGCGACTGGCTGGCCGACAACCCGATCGCCGGTATCGAACGTCGGCCCGCCCCGCCCGACCGAACCAAGGCCCTGTCGCGCGAACAGCTCGCCGCCCTGTTCGACCTCAAGGCCGGCGTCCGGGAGAAGACGCTCTGGAAGATGCTGTATGAGACGTGCGGGCGGGCTCAGGAGATCCTCATCCTCGACATCGCCGACCTCCTGCCGACCGACAAACGCGGCCGGGGCCTGTCCAAGGGCGGCACGATCGACTGGGTGCACTGGCAATCGGGCACGGCTCAACTCCTGCCCCCTCTCCTCAAAGGCCGAGCTCACGGACCGGTGTTTCTCACCGATCGCAAAGCTCCTGCCCGCACCCCGACGACGGACGTGTGTAAGGTCACCGGACGCGGACGGTTGTCCTATCGACGCGCCGCCGAGCTGTTCGAGGACCTCACCCGGCCGCTGGCACATCTCGGGATCCTCGACGCAGCCGAACTCGAACTGCGCGGCGGCTGGACTCTGCATCAACTCCGCCACTCCGCCCACACCCACGAGGCCGAAGACGGCACCAACACGCCCACCCTGCTCGCCCGCTCCCGGCACGCCTCCGTCCGCTCCCTGGAACGCTATGCCCGCCCCGGTGTCGATGCCGTCGCCGACCACGTGGCCGACCGTGATCCCGCCGCCCGCCACCGGTCCACCTGAGCGGCCAGGATCAGCACAGGTCCCCGGTGATCGTCCACCCTCGGTTGCGGCTCATCCGGGTGAGCCGCTGGCGCAGGTCGGCGATGCGTTCACGGGCGTCGGGGCCAGCGATCCCGATCGTGATGCGCTCGTCGATGGCGTGGTAGCTGGTCCGCCGGTCCCCCGCGGCCACACGGCACGCCGCGTTGATACTGGTGCGCAGCCGGATGACCTTACGAGGGTCGTCTTGACCGCCGAAGCCCTCGATCGTCAGACAGGAGAACAGCGGCGCGCGCTGGAGACTGTCGCGGCACTCCACAGCGTTCTGCTCATCCTGATCGGCGCGCAGCGCGCCCAGGATCTTGTCGCGATCAGTTGAGCTAATCGGCCTGCGGCCCAGCCAGTCGGGCCAGCCATCCGGGCGGGTCGGCACGACGCGGACCGGCTCATACGGCGCCACAGGCGCGATCGTCTCAGCGGGCTGGTCGAGGGAATCGGCCGCGCTGTCGCTCACCTGGCTCCTCGTGACGTACCCCGCGAAGAGCGGTGATCTCTCCCGAGAGTGGATGGTCCCAGGACCCTGTAGTGGGTGCGGTGGTCTTCTCCGGCGGCAAGGCGGAGAGCGATGGTGAGCCGGGTGCGTTTGCGGGGTGTTGGCCGGGGTTGAGGCCTTCGATGACAATGTAGGAGAAGTGCGGCGCGAGTTGCTGGTCGGTCTGGGCGCGCGCGGTCTCGCGGGACAGTCGATGGGCGTCGATGGTCTGACGGAGCCGGTCGCGTTCAATGATGGGGATAGGCCGGCGTCCGAGCCAGTCGGGCCAGCCGTCAGGCCGGGTGGGTGACAGGGCGACACAGGGTCGGCGTTCTCTTCGGCTGGCGTGGTGCTGCCTTCGACCGTTTCATGAATCAAGTCGTTTGCACCGGCCTGTGAAACAGAGAATCTCCTGGACGGGGCAAGGCGCGAGCCATGTTTCATGTGTCTCCGCTTATGAAACACCTTCCGGTCCTCGGCCGCGGTCGTGCCTGCTCACGGACTGATGGTGAGCTCGCGGGAGGCCTGGCACAGGCTTGGCCGCCCGCGAGCGTCGTCCCGGAGGCGGGCGGCAGTCATGAGCAGGCGTGCGGCACGTGCTGAGACCGCCTGGCCCCGGCGGGGCAGCACATCGCGCAGGAGAACCGTTTCGGCCACGTTCCAGTCGCGGGCGTGGGCCAGCGCCCACAACAGGCTTGCTTGGGAGACGGATGCTCCTCGGTCGTACCTGGCGGACACCTCGGCGGCGGCTGCGACGGCGAATCGCTCGGCCGCTGGTCCCCACTGACCGGTGTCGGCGCAGATCATGTGGGCGGCGGGCTGCTGGTCCTGCGCCGCCGCGACTTCGGCTGAGGACGCGGGTACGGAAAGCGCGGCCCACCACGCGGGCCCGCCGCGAGGCCGCCCGGGCATCACCTCGGCCCCTGCCGGTCACCGGCAGGCTGGCGCAGGCCGGTCAGCCGGTCTGGGGTGAACCGGGGCGGCCACCCGGATCGAAGGCGACGCCGGCCGTCACCGTGTCGGATCGCCGCCGCCGATAGCTCCTCGCCTTGGCCTTGTTTCCGCAGGTGGCCATGTCGCACCAGCGGCCGGTCTTGTTTCTGGCGTGATCGTAGAACGCCCATTGGCAGGCACGGTTGCCACAGATCTTGAGGCGTTCCCAGGCAGGGGTTCCCGCGTGCCCGGCGACGGCGGCGACGATGCGGCCCAGCGCGCGAGGCGCCCCGGAGCGGGTCGCAACCAACGTGACGGTCGCGTCCGGTGAGATCTCGACCTGCAGCGGGGCGGCCGACTGGGCGGCCACGTTGAAGGACTGCGCGGCGCGGGAGGCGTGGCCGGGCTCGGAGCGCTCGCTCAGCAGGGAGCGGAGCGCCTCACGCAGCTCTCGGGCCCGCAGGACGTCGTCATGGCGCACCGTCTCGTCCGGGTCGAGGAGTTCGTGTTCGCGGAGCCACCTCGCCAGAGAGCCGGCCTCGTCGAACTCGTCGAGGCCGGCTTCCAGATCTCGCGTATTGAGAAAGAGCCGGAGCGTCTCCAAGCCATCCGGAGCCACGTCGGGTTTACTCCTCTGCTCGCTCGTCATTATGGACACCCCATCTACGCCGTCACCATTCTCACTACTTGACAGGTTACTCCGATTGGGGGGAAGCTCAAGGAGACGGGATGTGGTTCCACCATGAAGCTCAGTCCCACCGGCGTCAGAGCCGAAGAGCGCAAGGCGCGGCGCAATCAGAGCCGCCCCGACGGCCGTATCGATCCTTGAAGCACGTGGCCTGAGGCGGCGCGAGGCGCCTGCTCACCACGCCACACGGCGCACCCGGGCGGGGAATCACGATGACCGCCCCCCCGGTCCTGCCCCGGCGTACCGCGACCGGAGTGCTTCTCATCCTCGGCTCCGCCGTGTCCTTCGGCGCCATGGCGATCTTCGCGAGGATCGCCTATGACAGCGGCGCCGACGTTCACGGTGTGCTGCTGATCCGCTTCGGCGTCGCCGCGATCGCCCTCACGGCGCTAATGGCGATCACATCGACCCCCTGGCCGCGCGGGCGAGACCTGCGCCTCCTGGTGCTGATGGGCGCGGTTGGCTACGTCGGGCAGTCATTGACCTATTTCACCGCGTTGACGCGAATACCAGCAGGTCTGGTAGCGGTCCTCTTCTACACCTACCCGGTACTGGTGGCCATCTGCGGCGCCGTCCTGACCCGCCGCGTGCCTCCCTTGATCACGCTCGCGGCCACCGGCATGGCGACTCTGGGCGTCGCGCTGGTCGCCAGCCCGACGCTGGAGGGCGATCTTCTCGGCATCGCACTCGCGGTCGCCGCGGCGATCATCTACACGGGCTACATCCTGGCTGGCAGCCACCTGTCGGGCGCGGCCGGCCCGCTCGCCTCGACCACCACCGTCTGCCTGGCCGCGACCGGGGTCTACGCCGGCGCGTGCCTGGCCCACGCTCCGTCCTTCCCCGGCGACCTCCCCGGTTGGTCGGCGGCCGTGGCGACCGCCGTCGTCTCCACGCTCATCGCCATCATCGCCTTCTTTGCCGGTCTTCGGCTGCTGGGCGCCGCCCCTTCGGCGGCAATCTCCAGCGCCGAGCCGGTCGTCACCAGCGTGCTGGCGTTCCTGGTCTTCGCGGAAGACCTGTCGCCGCTGCAGATCATCGGTGCCGCGCTCGTCTGCGCCTCCGTCATCGGGGCGGCCGCGAGCAGCGGGCAACGCGCCACACCCGCGAAACCCCCGGCCCTTGTAGCCAAGAACCCGCCCAAGCACACCGGCGTGTGACGCCACAACGCCGGCAGTATCCCTAGGGAGAAACATGCACCGAAATCGTGAACGTGCCGTGCCCGCGAACCACCGCGTCGCCATCGCCGGAACCGGTGCCTGCCTGCCTGCGACCGTCGTGTCCAACGCCGAGCTCTCGGATCGCATGCACGTCGCCCCCGAGTGGATCGAGGAGCGTACCGGAATCCGTGAACGGCGCGTCGCCGCCGACAGCGAAGCGACATCGGACCTCGCCACAGCCGCCGCGCGGCGAGCCATGCGCGCCGCACGACTACAGGCGGACGACATCGGCCTGATCATCGTCGCGACCTCCACACCGGACAAGCCGATGCCGGCCACCGCCTGCATCGTGCAGGCCAATCTCCGTATCGGCAGTTGTGCGGCATTCGACGTCGACGCCGTCTGCACGGGGTTCGTGTACGCCCTGGCGGTCGCCCGCTCGATGATGATGACCAACCCGCGGCTTCGCCACGCGCTGGTCATCGGGGCGGACGTCTACTCGCGCATCCTCGACTACACCGACTCGCGCACCGCGAGCCTGTTCGGCGACGGGGCGGGCGCGGTCGTCTTGTCACGGGCTACGGCCGGGCCGGGTATCACCGATATCGAACTGGGCGCCGACGGTGCCAAGGCCCACTACGTACGCATTCCGGCAGGAGGAAGCCGCCGGCCCGCGTCCGCCCAGACCCTGCGTGACGGTGACCACTTCTTCAAAATGGACGGCCGAGCCGTACGCACCTTCGTCGAGGCCATCTTCAAGCGGATGCTCAACGACGTGCTGGAGCGGTCTCAGCTGACCATGAGCGAGCTGACCCTTGTCGTCCCCCATCAGGCGAACGTCCGGCTCCTCCACGACTGCGCGAAGAAGGCAGGCCTGCTGCCCGACCAGCTCGCCATCAGCGGTGACTGCTACGGGAACACCGGTGCGGCCTCCGTCCCCGTCACCCTCGACGCCGCCGTCCGCTCAGGACGTGTCCAGGGCGGCGACACCGTCCTGCTCCTCGCCTTCGGCGGCGGCATGACCTGGGGTAGCGCCCTGATGACCTGGGCCCCCCGCGACCAGTTTCAGCCCGTTCAGGAAGGAATCACGTCATGACCTCCCCCCTCGACATCTCCTACGCCGAGCAAACGCCGAACTCGCGGCGGCAGTATGAACGAGCCGTCACCTCCCTCCCCGCCGGTGCGACCCGCAGCCTCAACTCCTGGTCACCGCACCCGGTGTACCTCGTCCGGGGCAGCGGCACGCAGGTGACCGATGTCGACGGCCGGGTGTATGTCGACATGCTGAACAACTACACCGCTCTTGTCCTGGGGCACGCCGACCCCGAGGTCGTCGACGCCGTCTGCCGTGCGGCCAGGGGCGGGACCAGCTTCTCCTTCGCCACACCGCAGGAGAGCGAGCTGGCGGAGCTCCTGCGGGCGCGGGTCCCCTCGTTACAACGACTCCGCTTCACCGGCTCTGGCACCGAAGCCGCGATGTTCGCGATGCGCCTGGCCCGCGCCCACACCGGACGCAACCTCATCGCCAAGGTCGAAGGCGGCTATCACGGAACCCACGACGACGCGCTCGTCAGCGTCCGCCCCCACCCCGAGTCATGGGGGCCGTCGCACACCCCGACCGCGACGCCGGACATGGCCGGTCTGCCCGCCGGATGCGACCAACGCGTCCTGGTGCTGCCGTTCAACGACGAGGACGCGGCCGTCGCACTGCTGCGAGCCCACAGCCCGCGCGTAGCGGCCGTGATCGTGGAGCCCATCCTCGGCGTCGGCGGCGTTATCCCCGCCAGGAAGGAATACCTGCAGGCGCTGCGGGAGGCCTGCACGGCTCTGGGGATCGTGCTGATCTTCGACGAGGTCATCACGCTGCGCGTCGCACCCGGAGGCGCGCAGGCCAACTACGAGGTCACCCCCGACCTGACCGTCATGGGCAAGGTGATCGGCGGCGGGCTCCCCATCGGCGCCTACGGCGGACGCGATGACCTGATGCGGCAGCTTGAACCCCAAGGCGGCACCGACGTCTACGACGCCCGCGCCGGGGGCCCCCGCCTCTACCAGGGAGGAACCTTCACCGGCAACGCCTGCAGCCTGGCCGCCGGCCTGGTGACGATGCGCCGGCTGTCGCCGCTCGCCCATCTCGGCCTCGCCGCGAAGGGTGCGCGCCTGCGCAACGAACTCACCCGCCGGATCGACCGTGACGGCCTTCCCGCCCACGTCACCGGGTACGCGTCCCTGTTCAACATCCACATCGGCGCAGGTGTCGTGACCACCTTCCGCGACACCCGCCGTGTCGACCCCAAGATGCAGCAGGCGTTCTTCCTAGGCCTTCTCAACCAGGGCTTCATCATCGCCCCTCGCGGTATGGGCTGCGTCTCCACCGCCACCCGCGACCAGGACATTCACGACTTCGTCGACGCCGCCGCCTCCATACTCACCCAGATCTAAGCACACCCGAACAAACCAGGAAGGAACGCCATGCGACTCGGATGGAATCCACACCAGGAACGGCGACGCGAACACTTCCGGCGCTTCGCCGCCACCGCCATCGCCCCCGGCCTGGTCAACCAGCCTGGCCACCAGCTCCCGATCCGTCGAGTTCTCCGGCTTCTTACGCGCCACCGCGGCGTCCTCCAGGTCGATCTCCGTCGATGCCTGGATCACAGTACTCATCACTGCGTTCTCCTTGATCAGGAGTTACACCGAAGACCGTACAGTCCCGATCAGGGGGCAAGAGCCGTGTAATGGGAGACTATTACGCACGGTTCTGTGGGAGCCGGAGGGTGAAATTCCCTCCGGCTACCCGACCCGACGTAGCGCAGGTTCGGCGCGGGCGCGGTGAAGTCCCGCCGGAGCAGGTCGGGAACCTTCTGATGGGACGGCTCGGGCAGAGTGGTGCGCACCTTTTTGCGCAGGTGCACCCCCCGACGATGCCGATGCGGCGCATCACGCGGGCGACGCGCTTGTGGTTGACCTCGCGGCCCTTCTCACGCAGTTCGGCGGTAATGCGCGGGCTGCCGTAGGTGCCGTCGAACTCCTCGTGGATCTGCTTGATCTCCTGCGCGAGCGCGGTATCGGCCGCGGCACGGGCCGCCCGGGGGGGCGCCGCCTTCATCCATCGGTAGAAGCCGGAGCGGGAAAGTCCCAGCACCCGGCATAGCCGCTTCACGCCGAAGGCGCCCCGATGGTCGGCAACGAACTCGAAGCGGCTCACCAGTTCGTCTCTCCCGCGAAATATTTGGCCGACCGCGCAGGATGTCGCGTTCCAGTTCCAGCTCCCGGACCTGGGCCCGGAGCTGCTTGTTCTCCTCTTCCAGCACGTCGTCGGACGATATCGGGCCGCTCGCCGGCTTCTTGGCCGGGCCCGCCTTCTTCGCCCCGGCGGTGCCGTCCGCGCGGGCCTCCTTCACCCACAGGCGCAGGGTCTCACGGTTGATGCCCAGATCCCGGGCCACCGACGCGTACGTCCGCGCCGGGTCAGACAGGTACAACGCGACGGCATCCGCCTTGAACTCCGGCGGATACGACTTCATCGCCACGTGGAACTACAGCTGCTGCGGCGGCGGCAACCGGAAGTGGACCTACACCCCCGCGTCCGCATGGCCCACAGCGCAAGCGCGGACGGTGACCAGGCTCAGCAACAGGAGCCAGGTCACCGGCCGCGGTCGCCGTGCAGCCACGCTGTCGGCCGCGGAGCGGGTGAGGCGCCGCGGCGGTCACGCGCTCGTGATCGTCCATTGGTTGTTGGTGCTGCTGTTCGGCGTCCACAAGGCGACGGCGGAGCCGGCGGTGCTGTTGCCCATGCCGTCCAGGGCGGTGCCGGTGCCCCGGTTGATGATCTGGTGGCGGCCGTTGCCCGTGCTGTTGAGTCGCCACTGCTGGTTGGCGGCGCCGTTCCAGGCCGACTGCCGGGCAGTGGCGCCGTTGGCGGTGTTGCCCCAGCTGTCGATGACCATGGCGTTGGCGCGGTTGACGATGCGGTACCAGCCGCCGCCCAGGTCCACGAGCTGCCACTGCAGGTGGGTGCTGCCGTCCCAGTTCCACTGCTTGAGGTTCGACCCGGAGGCGACGTTCCCGCCGCTGTCCAGCACCAGGCCGGTGGTCGCATTGATGATCCGCACGTAGCTCGCCGGCGCGGGGCCGGACCCGCTCAGGCGGTACGTACGACCGGCCTGGCCGGTCAGTCTGATGACGTCGTCCTCGGGTTCGGCGACGGAGACGGTATCGCCGGTCGAGGCGTCGACCACCTCGTAGGTTCCGGCGAAGATGCGGCTGCGTACGTCGACCGTCCCGTCACGGTCGAACCCGATGAGGATTTCGGTGGCCCCGCCGGAGCTCCATGTCGCATCCACAGTGTGGCCGCCGCGTCCCCGAAGGCCCTGCACCTTGCCGTTCGGCCAGGCCGGCGGCA
This sequence comes from Nonomuraea sp. ZG12, assembly GCF_052068115.1. Classification (NCBI taxonomy): domain Bacteria; kingdom Bacillati; phylum Actinomycetota; class Actinomycetes; order Streptosporangiales; family Streptosporangiaceae; genus Nonomuraea; species Nonomuraea sp. ZG12. Next base: position 71,627 of record NZ_JBQHCW010000027.1, on the reverse strand, counting down.
GTGCCGGCAGCACGTGCAGCTCGCCGTTGTGGCTGTGCAGCAACATCTCGGCGATGCCGGACGTGGCGCCGAAGTTGCCGTCGATCTGGAACGGCGGGTGCAGGTCGAACATGTTCGGCGCCAGCCGGTCCGTCGTCACCAGGAGGCGGAGCAGCGCGTGCGCCCGGCTGCCTTCCTCCATCCGCGCCCAATAGTTGATCTTCCAGGCGAGTGACCAGCCGGTCCCGTCGTCCCCGCGTAATTCGAGGGTTCGCCGCGCGGCGGTGTACAGCGCCGGGGTGCCGCGCTTGCTGATCTGGTTGCTGGGGTGCAGGCCGTAGAGGTGGGAGATGTGCCGGTGGGCGGGCTCGGTCTCGACCCAGTCGTACAGCCACTCCTGGATGTTGCCGCGCGAGCCGATCTTCATCGGCGGGAGCCGGTCCCGGGCGGTCAGGGCCCGCGCCCGGAAGTCGGCGTCGACGCCGAGCGTCTGGGAGGCCTCGGCGCAGCCGTTGAACAGGTCTCGCAGGATCTGGTTGTCCATGGTGGGGCCGGCGCAGACGCTGACGCCCGCGTGGTGGGCGAGTTCCGGAGAGTTCGACGGGTTGGTGACCAGATACCCGAGATTCGGTTCCTGCACGAGGGTGTCGAGGAAGAACTGCGCGGCGCCTTTCATCGCGGGGTAGTACCGCCGGAGGAACTCCAGGTCGCCGGTGAAGGTGTAGTGGTCCCAGACGAGGGTGGCCAGCCAGGCGCCACCGGTCTGCCACATGCCCCAGAACGCGCCGTCCACGACCGACGTCCCCCGCCAGGCGTCGGTGTTGTGATGGGTCACCCAGCCGCCGGCGTCGTACTGGACGCGGGCCGTTCGGGCGCCGCTGACCGCGAGCTCGTCGAGCATGGCGAACACCGGCTTGTAGCACTCGGACAGGTTCGTGGTGTCGGCCGGCCAATAGTTCATCGGCAGATTCGCGTTGATGGTGTATTTCGCGTCCCAGGCCGGTGTGAGCGAATCGTTCCAGATGCCCTGGAGGTTGGCCGGTTGGGTGCCCGGCCGTGAGGACGAGATCAGCAGGTATCGGCCGTACTGGAACAGCAGCGCGGAGAACTGCGGGTCGTCGGTGTTCGCGTGCTGCGCGATCCGCACGTCGGTCGGCTGGTCGGCCGCCGCGGTCCGGCCGAGGTCAAGCGTCGTGCGCCCGAACAACCGCTGGTAGTCGGCGACGTGCCGGCCGCGCAGGTCGTCGTAGGTGCTGCCAGTGGCCGCGTCGAGATGGCGGCGCGCGATGCCCTGGTGGTCGCCGCCGACGTCGCGGAAGTCGCGGTAACCGGAGCCGATGGACACCAGCACCAGCACGCTGTCTGCGGAGGTGACCTGCAGGGTGCCGCCGGAACTGCGGACGCTGCCGCCTTCGGCGACGGCCCGTGCCAGCGCCAGGTACCGGACCGAGCCGGCCACGCCCTCCATGTCGCCCGAGATGCCGTCGAGCGCGACCGTGGTCCCGTCCGGGCTGGAGCGCGTCGCTCGTTGCGGGCTGCCGAACGTCGCGGAGAACGTGATCGAGCCCGGCCTGTCGGCGGTCAGGCGGATGGCGATCACCTGATCAGGCGCGCTGGCGAGCACTTCGCGCCGGTAGCGGACGCCGTTCTGCAGGTAGGACACGGCCGTGGTGGCCGTGGTGAGGTCCAGATATCGGTTGTACTCCGTGACCCCGGCGGCGCTGCCGAAGCCGAGCCGCAGCTCGCCGACGGTCTGGTAGGCCAGCTGTCCCACCGGATTTCCCCGCATGTTCTGGTCGATCAGCGTCTGGGCCTGGCTCCACTGGTTCTGGAAGACCAGGTGCTGGATCTGCTCCAGCGCCGCCGCCCCTCGGGGATTGCTCTGGTCGTACGGTCCGCCGGCCCAGACGGTGTCCTCGTTGAGCTGAAATCGCTCGGTGTCGACGTTGCCGAACACCATGGCGCCCAGGCGGCCGTTGCCGATCGGGAGCGCTCGCAGCCAGTCCGTGCCGGCGCTCTCGTCGTACCACAGGGCCAGCTCGTTCGCGGCGCGCACCTGGGGAGGGGGCGCCGAGGCGGCCCGGGGGGCGGCCGTCCACCCCAGCGGCAGGATCGCGGCTCCAGATCCTGCCGCGCCCAATTTCAGCACTTGCCTTCGCGATAGATCAGGCATCTCGGATATCGCTCCCTACGGAGTGGTGGTGGCCCCCACGGCCAGGGGAATCAGACGCGGGTCCACTTCTGGTTGTTCTGGCCGTTGCACGCCCAGATCTGCACCTTCGTACCGTTGCCGGTGCCGTTGACGTCCAGGCACTTGTTCGCGCCGACGGCGGTGATCGTGCCGTCGGCGTTGAGCCGCCACTTCTGGTTGTTCTGGCCGTTGCAGTCCCAGATGATCACCGCGGTGCCGTCCGCGGTCCCGGCCCCGGTCACGTCCAGGCACTTGTCGCCGTACACGCGGAGCTCACCCGAATCGGTCGGCGTCCACTGCTGGTTGGGCTGCCCGTTGCAGTCCCAGAGCTGCACCTGCGCGCCGTTCGCCTGCGTGGCACCGTTGAGGTCCAGGCACCGGTTCGACGCCACGCCCCGCAGTGCGCTCGTGCTGCCGGGAGGCGTGCCGTCACCCTGCCCGACTCCCCTGCCGTTGAAGGTGACGGAGTCCAGGTCGAACGCGTTCGCGGACGGCGCCTTGAACACGACGTGCAGGTCGCGGGTACCACCGGGGTCGGTGACCGGCACCGCGGGCAGCGACACGTAGGTGTTCCATCCCCCGGTCGCCGGCACGGGGCTAGAGGCAAGGAGGGGCCCGGTCGGCGAGTCGGCGTGCAGTTCGATGGACGCCCCGGTGCCGGACGGCGCCGAGACGCGGAAGGACACCGTGTCAATCCCGGACAGGTTGATCGGGCTGAAGGAGATCCAGTCATCGTTCGAGATGTCGCCGATGCGCCTGCCGCCTTCGGCGCCGGACTCGTCGATGACGCGGATTCCGGCCGAGCCGGTGAAGTGCTCGGCCTGCTTGTGTTTCGGCTGCAGGGTGAGGCCGGCGGAGCCCTTCAGGCCGCCCTGGTCGGTGTAGTCGGCGGACAGGACGTAGTAGACGTTGGCGGCCTCGTCATGGCCTGAGGCGGTGGTCGTGACCGTCCCGGAGCATCCGGTGTACTGGCCGGTGTCGTGGGCGTGCTGGTCATGGCCGAGCGCGGTGATCACGTTGACCTTGGTGCAGTCGGCGGCGCCGTCCTCGGCGTCGGTGACGTTCACCGTGTAGTCCACCTGGTCGCCGAAGTCGATGAACCCGCCGTCGGGTGGGGCCGAGAAGGCCACCTCGGGACGAGTGTTGCCGACGACGATGGGCAACGTGACGCTGCCCGTCTTCCCGCCGGAGTCCCGTACGGTCAGCCTTGCCGTGTAGGTGCCGTTGGTGTCGTACGTGTGGGAGGGGTTGGCGCTGGTGGCGGTCCCGCCGTCGCCGAAGTCCCACGCGTAGGTGATCGCGTCGCCGTCGGGGTCGGTCGAGCCGGCCGAGGAGAACGCCACCGCCAGCGGTGCCGTGCCCGAGTCGGGGTCGGCGCTTGCCCTGGCCAGGGGCGCGCGGTTTCCGGCCACGTAGTCGACACGGTAAATGCCGTCATCGGTGTTCGCGTGACCGAAGCCGTTGCCCCAGTCGGCCATGTACAGGGCGCCGTCCGGGCCGAACTTCATGTCGATCGGCGCACGCGGGGCGAACTGGGCCACCAAGGGGTTGATCTTCAGGAGGTTGCCCGAGGAGTCCAGGCGGAGCTCCTTGACGAAGTTGCGGCTCCATTCATAGAGGAACGGCGTGCCGTCGAAGTACTCGGGGAACTTTCGGTCCGAGGTGCCGGCCGGGTCGTAGCGGTAGAACGGGCCGCCCATCGGGGCGGCGCCGCCGCAGCAGTCGATTTCGGGGAACTCGACCGAGGCGTGGTAGTCGTACCACACGGTAGCGGGCTTGGCCGGGGGCAGGTTGGTCAGTCCGGTGTTGTTGGGCGAGTTGTTGACCGGTGCCGAGCAGGAGAACTTCGCGCCGGAGGTGCCGGTGGCGAAGTTGTAGTCGTTGAACGGGAGGTTGTCGCCGACGCAGTACGGCCAGCCGTAGAAGCCGGGCTGCTTGATCAGGTTCCACTCGACGGTGCCCTCGGGACCGCGGCTGGGGTTCGCGGCGCCCGCGTCCGGGCCGTAGTCGCCCACCGAGATCCAGCCCGTCACCTTGTCGACCGAGAAGCGGAACGGGTTGCGGAAGCCCATCGCGTAGATCTCCGGCCGGGTCTTGGCGGTGCCGGGCGCGAACAGGTTGCCGGACGGGATCGTGTAGGTGCCGTCGGGCTCGGGGTGGATGCGCAGGATCTTGCCGCGCAGGTCGTCGGTGTTGGCCGAGGACCGCTGAGCGTCGTAGTGCTCCCGGCCCGGCCGCTCGTCGATCGGGGCGTATCCGCTGGACCCGTGCGGATTGGTGTCGTCACCCGGGCCGATGTACAGGTTCCCGGCCGGCCCGAACACGAGGTAGCCGCCGGTGTGGCCGGGCTCGTCGACGTTGCGGTACGCCGGAACCTCAAGGATCTTCTTCTCGCTCGCCAGGTCGAGGCTGGTCCCGTTGTACGTGAACCTCGATAACCGGTTCACCTCCCCGCCGTTGGACGGCGAGTAGTTGACGTAGATCCAGCCATTGGTGGCGAAGCCCGGATCCAGCGCCAGCCCGATGCCGCCGTCCTCGCCACCGTCGTACACCGGCAGGGTGCCGATGACGCGCGTGCCCCCGCCATCGGCGGGGATCATGTTCACCTTGCCGGAGCGCGAGATGTAGAAGACCCTGCCGTCGGCGGCCACATCCAGCTCCATCGGCTGGTCGGGTGCGCCGTCGAGGGTCACTTTCTGGAACCGGGCCGCGACCGTGCCGCCGCAGTCACCCGGCGCCGCGCCCGCCGCCCACCGCACAGCGCCCAGCAGATGCTGTGCGAACAGGGGCTCCGCGTAGGCGGACGCCTGGTGACCCATCGCAGTGGCCCACACCCGGCCGCCCTCCGGGTTGTGGCACCAGGAGATCGGGTGGTCGGCGCCCATCCTGTTCGGCCCCGCGTCGTACGTGGTCTCGTCCGCGGTCACCAGCACGTGCACCGAGCCCCGCATGTTCTGGTCGAAGTTGTACCACTCTTCCGTACGCACCCACCGATCCGGCAGCCCCTGCGTGGAGGGGTGAGCCTTATCGGCCACCTTGGCGGTGCCCTGCAGGATCGACGAATGCGCGGTCATGTGGGCGCCGGCCAGGGCGACCTGGTCCCACCAGGGGAACTGCGCCTCGATGTTCATGTCGGTGGCGTTGTGGATCGCGACGACGCCGTGGCCACCGCGCACATAGGTCTGGAAGGCCTGACGCTGAGCGTCGTTGTCCCATACCATTCCGCTGGTCTGGAACATGATCACCGCGTCGTAGGCGTTCAGGGTCGCGGTTGTGAAGACGGCGGAGTCCTCGCTGTGGTCGAGCTGGAAATCGTTGTCGGCCGCCAGCCGCTGGAACATCGCGACACCTGCGGGGATGGAGTCATGCCGGAAGGCGCCGCTCGCCGTCTCGGTGAACAACAGCACCCTGAACTGCGGTGCGGCCGCGTGCGCCACTTGTGGCGACAAGGACATCAACAGCCCTGACAAGGCTGCGACCAGGGCGGAGAACAGGCGTGATCTTCGCATGAAGGATCTCCTGAGGGGGTTGCCGGCAACGGTCGGAGTCGGAGGGTGACGAGGGGAGGCTCGCGCGGCCCCTGGACGGGGGCCGCGCGCCGGCGTGTGACCGAGGGCCTCAGCGGGTCCAGCGTTGGTTGGTTGCTCCGGTGCAGGTCCAGATGCGCGCCTTGGTGCCGTTGCCGGTGCCGTTGACGTCCAGGCACTTGTTCGCGCCGACGGCGGTGATGCTGCCGTCGGTGTTGAGGCGCCACTTCTGGTTGTTCTGGCCGTTGCAGTTCCAGATGATCACCGCGGTGCCGTCCGCGGTCCCGGCCGCGTTCACGTCCAGGCACTTGCCGCCGTAGACCCGCAGCTCACCGGCGCTGGTCGAGGTCCACTGCTGGTTGGGCTGCCCGTTGCAGTCCCAGATCTGCGCCTGCGCGCCGTTGGCCTGCGACGCGCCGCTGACGTCCAGGCACCGGTTCGACCCCACACCCCGCAGCGCGCTCGTACTGCCCGGGGTGCTGGACAGTTCCTTGATACGGATGTTGCGGAAGGACACCACGTCGCCGGACCCGTGGTTCTGGATGCCGATGTGGCCCTGCTGGAGCGAGCGGACCGGATCTGTGTTGGTGAAGTCGTTGATTCTGGTGCCGTTCAGGAACACCTGCAGCCGCTCACCCTCCACCAGGAGCTCATAGGTGTTCCACTGCCCTGGCGGGTTCAGCGCCGCGTCCCGGACGGCGATGTCGGCGGCCTTGAACCCGTAGATCGCCCCGGTCGTCTTGTCCGGGGTGTCGGTTGCGTCGATCTGCACCTCGTATCCGGTGTTGAGCGCCGCGTTGGGGTCACTGGTGGCCGGGAACCCGACGATCACGCCGGAGTTGGAGTCGCCGGTCAGCTTCCAGTCGAGCTTGAGCGAGTAGGAGCGGAACTCCTTGGCGTTGTGCCACAACATCCCCATGCCGCCCTGGGAGATCAGCGTGGCGTCGCTGTTGGCGAACGACCCCGGCCCCGCTTGCGACCAGCCCGTCGTCGAGCCGTTGTACAACGTCGTGTACCCGGTCTCCGGACGGCAGTCGGCGTTGGTGGCCTTGGCCGCGTACCGGATCCCGCCGAGCAGCAGCGTGCGGAAGTTCGGATCGGCGTACGACTCGCGGGTGTGCCCCAGACCGGTGTAGAACGCGCGGCCGGAGGACTGTGGGCGGCACCAGGTGATCGGGTGATCGCCCATGCCGCCGCCGCTGTAGCTGCCCTCGTCCAGACTCTGCAGCACGCGGACGTTCGGGCGAGGGTTGGAGCGGTAGTTGTACCACTCGTCGGTGCGTGACCAGGTCGTCCCGAGGTGAGCGGTCGCGGCGTGCGCCCGGTCCTCGTTCCGTACGGTGGCCTGCTGGATCGCCGGGTGGTTGGTGAACCAGGCCCCCATCAGTTGCCCGTAGTACGGCCAGTCGTACTCGGTGTCCGCGGCCGAATGCACTCCAACGTAACCGCCTCCGCCGTCCACGTACGCCTGGAAGGCGGCCTGCTGGTCGTCGTTGAGCACATCACCGGTCGTGTTGAGGAACACCACCGCCTTGTACTGGGCCAGGTTGGCCGCGACGAAGGCGTTCGAGTCCTCGGTCGCGTCGACGGCGAAGTCGTTGGCGGCCCCCAGCTCGCGTATGGCCTGGATCCCGGTGGAGATCGAGTCGTGCCGGAACCCGGCCGTCTCGGAGAACACCAGCACATTGAAGGCCGCGGCCTGGGCGGGGATGGCGGGGACCATCGTCGCGGCGGCGGTGATCGCCGCCACCGCCACCGCCACTGACAGGCGTCGCAGCACAGAGGTCTTTCGGTCGCTCCTGGCGGTGCGCCCGAGGGCGGCGGGGGTCAGATGTCGCAGCATGAGTGTCCCTTTCAGACGCGGGTCCAGCGCTGGTTGGTTCCTCCGGTGCAGGTCCAGATGCGCGCCTTGGTGCCGTTGCCGGTGCCGTTGACGTCCAGGCACTTGTTCGCGCCGACGGCGGTGATGCTGCCGTCGGTGTTGAGGCGCCACTTCTGGTTGTTCTGGCCGTTGCAGTTCCAGATGATCACCGCGGTGCCGTCCGCGGTCCCGGCCGCGTTCACGTCCAGGCACTTGCCGCCGTAGACCCGCAGCTCACCGGCGCCGGTCGAGGTCCACTGCTGGTTGGGCTGCCCGTTGCAGTCCCAGATCTGCGCCTGCGCGCCGTCGGCCTGCGACGCGCCGTCGACGTCCAGGCATCGCCCCGATCCCACACCCTTGACCGCACCCGTGCTCCCCGAGGGCGGGGTGCCGGTGTCGAAGGTGAAGGCGTCCACGTCGAACAGGTGGCCCTGTCCGGTCGGGCCGCGGAAGACCAGATACAACGTCGTCATGCCGGCCGGCGCGCCGCTGAGGTTCGCCGAGACGTCGGTGAAGGTGTCCCAGCCGCCGGTGGTCGCCACGTTCGCCGTTCCCAGCAGTGTGCCTGTCGCCGAGCCCGCCCGTACCTCGATCCTGCCGCCCGCGCCGTCCGAGGACACCCGGGCGATGACCCTCGTCGCGTCGCCCAGGTGGTACGGCCGGAAGGAGATCCAATCGCCGTCATCGGTGAAGCCGACCGTCTTGCCGCCTTCCGCGGTGGCGTGGTCGGCGGTCTGGATGCCCTGCTGGGCACCGAAGTGCTCCGCCTGTCGGTGCCGCGGCTGGAGCGTACGGGCGCTGGTGGAGGTCAGACCGCCCTGGTCGGTGTAGGAGGCCTCGAAAACGCCGTAGATGTTGGCCGCGGCGTCGTGCTCACCGTCGACCGGCACCGAGATGGAGCCCGAGCAGCCGGTCTTGGAGGTGATCTGGTGACGGTGGCTGTCGTGGCCGAGGAAGTAGGCGACGGTGACCCCGTCGCAGTCGACCGTGCCGTCCTCGGGGTCGCTGACGGTGACCTGGAAGGGCACGGTGTCGCCGAAGGAGAACGGTTGCCCGTCGGCAGGGGTGGTGAGGCTGACCGTCGGTGCGGTGTTGCCGACGGTCACGATCACGCTCGCCGTGCCGGTGAGACCCTGCGGGTCCCGGACCGTGAGCGTCACCGTGTAGGCGCCGTTCGTGGTGTAGGTCTTGCTCGGATTCGCTGCCGTGGAGGTGGTGCCGTCGCCGAAGTTCCACGAGTAGGCCAGCGCGCCGCCCTCCGGATCCGAGCTGCCCGCCGAGGAGAAGTTCACCGTCAGCGGAGCCGGTCCCGACGTCTTGTCGGCGGACGCCTGGGCGATCGGATTGCGGTTGGCGTCGCCGATGTACTCGATGCGATACAGCGCCTGGTTGTTGTTTCCGGTGCCGTAGTCGAGGACGTACAGGGCTCCGTCAGGGCCGAAGGCCATGTCCATCACCTGCGTCCCCGACCAGGGGAACGCCGAGATCTCCCCGTGGGCGCCGTCCGGCTTGACCTCGATCGCCTTGATCCAGCGTCGGCCGTATTCGCCGGCGAAGTACCGCCCGTCGAGCGCCTGGGGGAACTTGACGGCCGAGCTCAGGGCGGGATCGTAACGGTAGACCGGGCCGCCCATCGGCGACTCCGATCCGGAGCCGAACTCCGGTGGGCTTCCGGCGTCCCCCGCGTACCGGATCCACGCCGGCTTCGCCGGAGGCAGCGTGGTCAGGCCGGTGTTACGGAAGGAGTTGTTGGCCGGGCCGCCCGCGCAGTCGTACTTCGGACCGGTGCTGTTGGTGGCGAAGTTCCATTCGTTGTAGGTCTCGCCGGTGGTGTTCGTGCCCGTGCAGTACGGCCATCCGTAGTTGCCCGGACCGGTGATGCGGTCGAACTCCACCTGCCCGCTCGGCCCGCGGCTGGAGCTGGTCACACCCGCGTCCGGCCCGTAGTCGCCGAGGTAGACGATGCCGGTCGCCTTGTCCACGCTCATCCGGAACGGGTTGCGGAGGCCCATCGCGTAGATCTCCGGCCGGGTCTTCGCCGTCCCCGGCGGGAACAGGTTGCCGCCGGGGATCGTGTAGGTGCCGTCAGGCTGTGGTTTGATGCGCAGGAGCTTGCCACGCAGGTCGTTGGTGTTGGCGGCCGAGCGCTGGGCGTCGAACTGTGGGTTGCGGTTGGTCCGCTCGTCCAGCGGGGAGTAGCCGCTCGACTCGAACGGGTTGGTGTCGTCGCCGGTGGTCAGATATAGGTTGCCGGTGGCGTCGAAGTCGATGTCCCCGCCCACGTGACAGCATTGGCCGCGGTCGTTCTGGACCCGCAGGACCACCTTCTCGCTGGTCATGTCGAGAGTGTCGTCCGCCTTGAGGGCGAACCGGGACAGGTACAGCTCGCCCTTCCACTGGTCGAACTGGGCCTGCGTGCCGGTGCTGGGCGCATCACCGTTCGGCGTGCTCAGCCGCGGAGAGTAGTAGATCCAGAGGTGCCGGTTCGACGCGAAGCCGGGATCGACCGCCACTCCCTGCAGGCCCTCCTCGTCGTGGGTGTAGACGTTGAGCCTGCCGGCCACCTTCGTGTTGCCGTTGGCATCGGTGACACGCAGCGTGCCGTCGCGCGCCGTGTGCACCACCGACCGGTTCGGCATCACGGCCAGCGACATCGCCTCACCCAGTTCAGCGCCACCCGACGCGAGAGACACCTGCTGGTAGTCGGACGGCGGGATGTCGAGGGCGTTCGCCGGGGAGGCGTCGAGCGCGAGTGCTCCGGAAGTGATGAGTGCCATCGTGGTCAGCAAGGTGAGCCATGGACGTCGGGACATGAGTGTTCCCTTCTGCGACAGGAGGACCGGTCAGGGCAAGGCGCCCGGGATTCTGCCTCGCGGCCAGAGGAGTGCCGCCTCTGGCCGCGGTGGAGACGAGGCCCGTCAGGCCGACGGTGTCAGGCGCGGGTCCACTTCTGGTTGGCGCCGCCGTGGCAGGTCCAGATGTGCACTTTGGTGCCGTTGGCAGTGCCGGTGCCGCTGACGTCCAGGCACTTGTTCGCGCCGACGGCGGTGATGCTGCCGTCGGCGTTGAGGCGCCACTTCTGGTTGTTCTGTCCGTTGCAGTCCCAGATGATCACCGCGGTGCCGTCCACCGTCCCGGCCCCGTTCACGTCCAGGCACTTGCCGCCGTAGACCCGCAGCTCACCGGCGCCGGTCGAGGTCCACTGCTGGTTGGCCTGCCCGTTGCAGTCCCAGATCAGCGCCTGCGCGCCGTTCGCCTGCGAAGCGCCGTTGACATCCAGGCACCGCCCCGACCCCACACCCTTGAACGCACTCGTGCTCCCCGGAGGCCGGCCCTGTGGCCCGGCGGCCGCGATCACGGCCTGGGCACCGGCCGGCCAGGCGCCGTTGGTGACGGTGACGTTGTTGTTCACCACGTTGCCGCGGTCGCCGTTGGTGATGTTGGTGCTGCCGTTGGTCGACCAGTTGCCGGTGACGGTGAAGTCGCCCATGTTCTCGCCGTACCAGTAGTTGGCGGTGGCCCAGGTGCCGGTGCTCGACAGCACGTTGTTCCTGACGGTGTAGTGCCGCGAGCCCTCGTCGAAGTAGATGCCGAACCAGCCGTTGGTGCGCAGGCAGTGGTTGTCGTTGATCACCGCGCCCGGGTTCCACGACAGCGTGTAGATGCAGCCGCCGTCGGTCATCTGCTGCATGACGTCGTGCACGTAGTTGCCGATGAGCCGGTTGCCGGAAGCGGTGGTGGGCGTGGTGTAGCGCGGCTGGAAGTCGTACAGGCCGCGGTCGGCGTAGTGGGTGCTGCCGCCCGGCTCGTTGGCGCCCCAGCCGTACCCGATCGACATGCCGGTGTAGGGCATGTTGTAGACCTCGTTGTGGGACACGTCGGTGTTGGTGACGTAGGTGGTCAGGACCGAGACGACGCCTCGGTGGTCCAGGCCGAGGTCGTGGATGCGGTTGTCGCTGACGGTGATGTTCCGGTTGACCATCCGCTGGTCACTCGGGTGGTGTGCGTCCGCGCGCACGCCGCCGACCACGATGCCGCCGGCCGAGCTGTGGGCGATCTCCGACCGGATGACCGTGATGTCGGCGGCGCCCAGGCCGACACCGCTGGCGTGCGCGTTGGCGTCGTTGCCGATGCCGATGGCCGTCTGTCCCAGGTTGACGAAGCGCGAGTCGGTGAAGGTGATGGTGCTCGCCGCGGAGACCTGCACGGCGGCCGGCATCTGGTACCAGTTCGGCCGGGTCGCCTCGAACTCCCGGCAGCCCTGGTGGCAGGAGGTGAAGGCGGGCCGGCTCCAGTCGCCCGCCATGTAGGCGCCGGTCTGCTGGTCCACGTAGCCCTGGTCGCCGCTGGGGCCGAGCCAGCTCGTGCCGGTGAAGGTGATGCCGCTGAACGTGATGTGGTGCGCGGGCGCGTCATAGGTGCCCCCCACGTGCACGAGCGACTGGAGCACCGGCAGTTCCACGCTGACCTCAGCCATGTTCTGCCCGGCGAGCGGGATGTAGGACAGCACGCCGGCCTCGGGGTCGAGGTACCACTCCCCCGGCGAGTCGAGGAACTCGTAGGCGTTGACCAGGTGGAGCGGCCCCGCCCGGTGCGGGCTGGTGAAGGTGTCGTACCCGAAGTTGTTGTTGCTCCAGGCGGGCTGCCGCATCGTGATGAGGTTTCCGCTGATGCTCTGCACCGGCGCGTACCGGTCCGTGAAGGAGCCGACGCTCTCCATCTCCACCCGGTCCTGGTCGGCGAGGTTGTTCAGATGGCTCAGCGCGCCGCTGGTGAACCTCATCCCGGTGCTGCTCGCGGTGAAGTCGGACCGGTTGACGGCGGTGCGCGCCCGGGTGGCGAGCGCACCGTCGACGTACACCTGCCGGGTGTCGATCCCGGCCCCGACGTTGGCGCGCCAGATGTTCTTTCCCGAGTCGGCGACGGTCCATCCGGTGATCGCCCTGGCTCCGCTGATGACCGGGACGGTCCCTGCCGCGGCCTGCCATCTGACGGAGTAGCCGTTGCTGCCGGAGTCGGCGGCGGTCAGCCGGAGCGGCGAGGACAGCCGGTACACCCCGCCGGCCAACTCCACGACGATGTCACCGGACATCCCGGCGTTCAGCGAACGTACCGCCGTCTGCGCCGCGGCCGGCGAGCACGGCTGGGTGGGGGTGCAGGCGGTGCCGGTGCCGGCGGGTGACGCGTACAGGGTCGTGGTGGCCGCGAGGGCCGGGTCGGCGGGGGCGACGAGGGCGAACGCCGCGGCCAGCGCGGCGGTGAAGATGCCGATCAGGATCGGTCTCAGCATCGTGACGGGCGGAGGTAAGGGCACAGTCGTTCCTTCGGGGGGTAGGCGTATGGCCAGGTCACGCCGTGATCCTCAGGCAGGTGACGCCTTTGCCGGGTGGAGCGGTCGGGGATCGCCGGACTCGCTACCCATTACCTTCGGGGCAGGGATAGCCGTCAAGCCTTTAAGCCTGCCTATTTTGCGATTGGCGCACCGAGAGTGCGACCATGGTCGGCTAATTCATACCTTCACCAGCAGAAATACCGATGACCGCGTACATCCGCACCGATAACTCAGGGATGAACCGTTCATATGTGTCGTACTCATGAGACGGCACTGTGGCGGGGCGGGTCGGCCCATCAGTCATACTCTTGCAGGGAACGGCAAGGAGGAAGCACGGTGACTGAGGCCCCCCGCGAGAGCGGATACCGGCCGGGCTACGAGGTAGCCGCCGAGCAGGTGCTGGAATTGATCCTCAGACTCGGCCTGCGTCCGGGTGACCGCATGCCGACCGAGAACGAGCTGGCCCGGCAGCTGGGCACCAGCCGCACCGTGGTGCGCGAGGCGGTGAAGATCCTCTCCGCGCTCGGCCGGGTACGCGCCCAGAAGGGCCGCGGCCTGTACGTGGCCGACGACGAGGGGATGCTCGGCACCGGGCGCTGGGGGTCCTTCTTCCTCCCTACCGACCTCGACCACGTCTACATGCTGTTCGAGTTCCGCCGGGCTCAGGAGATGGAGACCAGCCGGCTGGCCGCCCGGCGCGCCACCCCGGCCGAGCTGAGGGCGATCGAAGAAGCGGCCGGCCTGTGCCGCACCGGCTTCGAGACCGGACGCGAGGAACTGTTCAACGAGGGCGACGACGCCTTTCACACCGCGATCGCCGTCGCTTCGCACAACATATTCCTCCAGGTCGCCGTGCGGGAGGCCCGTAGGCTGCAGGCGCAGTCGAGCCTCATCGGCCTGCGCGGCTCGGTGGGCGAGCACGCCGCCAAGGCCGTGGAGGAGCACGACGCCATCTACCAGGCCATCCGCGCCGGTGACCCCGAGGCGGCCGCTCAGGCCGCGGCCACGCACATCGACAACACCCTCGACGACTACCGCAGGGAGATCCAGCAGCGCCTCTTCTTCTCGTCCCACTGATCCGGGCACGGGCGACGGCGGGCAACAGCCGCGTAAGGCCTCGGCTCATCCCGGAGACCCCGTTGCGGAGGAGCAGTTGGCGACCGTCAGCAGGCCGGACAAGCACCTCACCAACCGGTAGACAAGCGACAACAGCACCTCGCGCTGGTCGCAGCCGCTGCTCTGATCATGCAGCAGAATCCCAGTGCAGAGCACGAGACCGTGTTTCCGGACGGGACACGGTCCGTTGAACTGCGACCCGACAAAATCGACCGTGTAACAGCGTCTCGCAGTCCAATGGCGCCCAGGCGCACCACGTTTACCGGGCTGACCTCATCGACGTCTGTAACGCTCACATCCCTTCAAACGGGGCTGGACCGAGCGTCTGGGGCGGGACGCTCGAGTCCGAATGTCATTGTTAGCGCTCACATCAGTTCCTGAACCTGTCCTCTGCCGGCGGCCGGTTGTGGGTGGTGCGCCAGAGTAGACACGAAGCAAGAAAGGCCTGTCAAGAATCGGTCGGGTCCTGCCTGGCCGGCGTTCGTTCGGCGACCGGGTCTTACCTGCCTTTACCCAGAATGTTCGCTCTTCCCGAGAACGCGGCACGGTGAAACTTTCACCCGTTACCGTCCTGTGGCAGGCCCATTCCGCCGACGAGAAGGTGTCCCGGTACCAGTCCGGGGTCGGTGGCCCATCATGTGACACCAACCCCGGCTCCCGGGTCGCGTAGTACTTGGACCCCGCTCTCAGTGTCCGATGGGCAGGATGGTGTTAGAGGCGTAATGGTGCCTGCCGGCGCTGTTGTACATGTCGGTGGCCGCCGCCATCATGCGGCCGGGGGTGACGGGCCGTCGCGCAGGATCGGCACGTACACGAACCTGTCTTCGAGGCGGGGGGTGCAGGTGACGTTGGCGGAGGTCTCGCCGAAGGGGGCGGGCTCATCGCCGTGGGAGACGGTCCGGGAGACCACGACTTTCAGGCTGACGGTGTCGTTGGACAAGCAGCGCACCGATCCGACAAGGGTGGCGGCGTTGCCGCCTTCGTTTCTGATCGCGAAGATCCTGATGAGGTTGGACTGGGCCTGCAGCCGCCGGGCCTCTCGCACCGCTATCTGATGGACTTCTCGATACCTCCCGGCTCCGCTGGTGTGGCGCGGCGGGCGGCCGGCCGGCTCGTCTCCATCTCCTGAGCCCGGCGGAACTCGAACAGCATGTGATGTGGTCCAGGTCGGTGGGCATGCAGTCGCGGGCGCAGCCGACTGATCAACTCGCAGCCCGGCCGGTATGCGCCTTCCGCACGCGGAGTGTCGCCACCGCCTCCTCAAGGGTACGACCAACCGTGGCGCGGGCCAGCATCAATCCCCCGCCCGCCCTGGATTGAATGCGATACATCTGTCGCCCTGCCGGATCCTGGAATCAGCGTCAGGAAAGAAACGGGCACCTACCTGCAATAATGCCCGGATGAGTTCCCACTCTTGCACAGACCTCTTTGTGAGAGGCCAGAAATAAGTGGGCTTAAGGTCTTGACGCGCCTCAGCGCGAGGAAGGTAATGGGTAGCTAAGTCGCCAGGACGCTCCTGTCAGGGGCTCCTCGGTTGGACCGCAGCTGGAGTGGGGCACTCCGCAGCGGTCATGTGCGCGATCGAAACCAGCCACGCGACCGACGGCGTAGGTGGACTTCATCAGGCAGCTCGAGGCTCAGCGGTGCCGGCCGGATGTGGTGTTCCGCGCGGGACCAACAGAACGGCGCTGAGCCGTCACACCGGCAGGCCGAGCCTTTCACCCCCCATGCCTTTCACCCCCCCATGAAGGAGAACCAAGTGGTGTCCCCATCCAGACGTGTCGATATTCGAACCCCAAGGGGAGTCGCGTGATGTCGAAGCACGGATCCATCTTCGGGGCGATCGCGGTCGCGGCACTTCTTGTCCTGTCCACAGGGCCCGCGGCGCTGAGCAACAGCACCGGCGGGACCACGTCGTCCACGGGTGCCGGCACCCTCGCGCCGACCGCCGGGTGCGGCAAGACTCCGACGCTGGGGAGCGGTACGCATTCGATTCAGAGCGGCGGCAAGAATCGCTCCTTCATCCTGCGAACCCCGGACAACTACCACAACAGCACGCCCTACCGGTTGATCTTCGCGTTCCACTGGCGTGGCGGCACAGCCACCGAAATCGACTCGGGCGGCACCAGCGGGTACCCCTGGTCTTTCTACGGCCTGCGGCAGATGTCGAACAACGGCGCGATCTTCGTCGCGCCCCAGGGCATCGGCAACGGCTGGGCCAATTCCGGCGGCGAGGACGTGACCCTCGTCGACGACCTGATCAGGCTGATCGAGGCGGACCTGTGTGTCGACACCTCGCAGCGCTTCGCCCTGGGCTTCAGCTACGGCGGCGGCATGAGTTACTCACTCGCGTGCAGCAGGGCGACGGTCTTCCGTGCGGTCGCTGTCTACGCCGGTGCGCAGCTCAGCGGGTGCAGCGACGGCAGTCAGCCCATCGCGTACATGGGACTCCACGGCATCGGGGACTCGGTGCTCAACATCTCCCAGGGACGGTCGCTGCGTGACAGGTTCGTCAGGAACAACGGCTGTACCGCCCAGAACCCACCCGAGCCGGGGTCGGGCAGCAGGACGCACATATCCACCACCTACTCGGGATGCCGGGCCGGATACCCGGTCGTCTGGGCTGCCTTCGACAACGGCCACATGCCCGGCCCGGTGGACGGGACCTACGCTGAGAGCGGCATCACGACCTGGACCAAGGGAGAGGTGTGGAGTTTCTTCTCGCAGTTCGGGACCACCCCGCCGGCCGATTCCACGCCGATCCGGGGTGTGGGCTCGGGCAGGTGTCTCGACGTGAGCGGCGTCTCGCAGGCCAATGGCGCCCAGGCGCAGATCTGGGACTGCAACGGACAGGCCAACCAGCAGTGGACATCGAACGGCGCGAATGAGCTGCGGGTCTACGGCAACAAGTGCCTGGACGTGAGCAACCAGAGCACCGCCGACGGTGCCGCAGTGCAGATCTGGGACTGCAACGGCCAGAACAACCAGAAGTGGCGCCTCAACTCCGACGGCACCATCACCGCCATCGGCGCGAACAAGTGCCTCGACGTGCCCAACAGCGCCACGGGCAACGGCACCAAACTCGCCATCTGGTCATGCCACGGCGGCGCCAACCAGCGCTGGAGCCTGAGTAGTTGAGCCGGCCATCTCCTACCTTCGCCGGGGCGGTCCACCGTCCCGGCGAGAACCATCACCCAGACGCTCCGGTCCCCGCGGTGATCAACGCTCCAGGCGCACGGGGTCGCCCGGCCCACCGCGACGGACGAGCCAGGCGCCGGTGATGTGATGGAACATCGCCTCGGCGGCACCGCCGGGGTCGTGGGCGGCGATGCGCTCGTAGATGCGGCGATGGCCGAGGTTGGACGCCACGCACAGGGTCCGCTGGGGCTGGCCCATGTAGCGCGCGGTGTTGATGACCTGGCTCTCCAGGGATCGCACCACACCACGGGCGATCCGGTTCCCGGACGCCTGCATGATCGTGTCGTGGAAGGCGCGGTCGTGCTCGGCGTACGTGACATGGTCGTCCACGAGCTCGTCCATCCGATCGACCAGCGCACGCAGCCGGTCGATGGTGTCCTGATCCGCGAGGCGAGCGGCCAAATTCGCCATGTCGGACTCCAGCACGCGTCGCGTGACGACGAGGTCGTCAAGGATGGCCAGGCTGTCATCCTCGGCGATGGTCGCCGCCAGGACAAGCTCGTCGAGCATGTCCCACATCGTCGGCGGAGTGACTATGGTGCCGCTGCCCTGGCGGACCTGCACCAGCCCCTTCTCCTGAAGGATCTTCACCGCTTCGCGGATGACGGTCCGGCTCACCGAGAAGGCATCGCAAAGCGCGGGCTCGGGGGGCAACGGCGTACCCGAGGGGTGCACCCCCCGAACGATGCGCTCCACCAGCTCCGCCGTCACCGCCTTGGCGAGGTTGGCCGGCCGTCGCACCCACGCCGGCGGCGACTCCTGGGATGTCGTCATATCTCCTCCGGTGCCGCGGGCGGCGCCATATTTCGCCGTCAGTATATGACACGTGCATTGACGTAAGACGTCATACGAATTACGTTTCGCCTCAAACAGCGGTCGGGCGAGCCGGCCGTCCTCTGGAGAGTGAACAGCAATGAAGCAGCGAATATTGTGGTCGGCCATCCTGGTCGCGGGACTGGCCCTGGCCGGCTGCGGAAGCGCCACCCGGCCCACGTCATCGCCGAGCGGTTCCAGCAAGGTCTCGAAGCTCGTGGTCTGGGACTGGAAATCCGGTGACGCGGCCGCGGCCTCCTACGTGCAGAGGGCGAAAGGCGACTTCGCCAAGAAGCACCCCGGCGTCACGGTCGAGTTCGTGGCTCAGCCGTTCGACCAGTACTACACCTTGCTGGGCGCGGCCATCCAGGCCGGCACAGGACCCGATGTCATGCTCTTCAACGGTGGCGGCCAGATCCGCGACCGCGTGGACGCGCTCCTTCCGCTCGACCCGTACGTGGCCGAGGACAAGCAGCGCCTGGCGGGCTGGGACGCGTTCAGTAAGGACGGCAAGGTCTACGCCGCGCCGGTGACGTTGCAGGGCCATCCGATCTACTACAACAAGGCGCTGTACGAGAAGGCGGGACTCGACCCGGCGAGCCCCGCCACCACATGGGACGAGTTCGTCGAAAACTGCACCACCATCAAGCTGAAGACGGGGACCAACTGCTTCGCGCTCGGCAATAAGGAGGGCGTCGGCATCCAGTTCTTCCTGTCGGGCCTCGGCTCGGGCATCCTGACGCCGCAGGAGTACGACCACTGGATCGCCGGGAAGCGCGTCTGGACCTCTCCCAACGTGAAGCGGGTCTTCAAGCTGTGGAAAGAGGCCGGCGACTCGAAGCTGAACAACGACGGGGCCAACTCGACCGCGATGTTCAACGACGCCTTCACTATCTTCAACTCCGGTAAGGCCGCTCACATCATCGGGCTGATGTCTGACATCGGGCACTGGAAGGACTTCAGCGAGTTCCTGGGAGCCGACAAGCTCGGCGTCATGCCGTCCCCGGTCGTCACCGGCGGAACCAGCGCGAACCTTCCGTACGACGGTGGCATCGGCTACGCGGTCGCGAAGTGGGCGAAGGACCCGAAGCTGGCCGCCGACCTGGTGCGGTCGCTGACCGCGACCGACGCCCTGACCTCCTTCTACTCCGACGCCGGCGCGATCGCGTCCGACACCACGATCGACGTGTCGCAGGGCCCCGCGGCCGTCGGCACGATCGTCTCCGAGATCAAGAACGGTAAGCCCGCCCTGCATGTCGCGTTATCCTCCAAGACCCTGGATCTGATGGGAAGGCTGTCCCAGCAGCTTCTGAGCGGCTCGGCGACCGTCGACGAGGTGGTGGAGCAGCTGGCCGCTTCCGATCGGGCGAGCTGATCCCGTGCCGATCCGAAATTCGTCACCGCCGGCCCGGCCGGTCGGCTCCGGGTGGGCCGGCGGAGAAGAGTCGAGGCGGCGGGGACGTCACGGTGACCCCGGAGCCTCTTCCCGGCCGGGCTCCCGGAAGTTGTGGTCCGAACGCCTCGCGCCATACGTTCTGGTGGCTCCGGCCTTACTGATCATCGTGACGCTGCGGCTGTGGCCGCTGCTGCTGGGCGTCAACTTCTCCTTCACGGGCGACGGCGAGCGCAACGGGACGATGGTCGGTCTCGACAACTACCTGGAGATGTTCCAGGATGCGACGTTCCGAAGCGCGCTGCGCAACGTCGGGCTGCTGGTGCTGCTGCTTCCCGTGGCGGTGGCCATCCCCGGTCTGCTCGCGACCTTCATCTACCTGCGCGTACCCGGGCACCGGGTCTTCCGCAGCGTCTACTTCTTCCCGGCCGTGCTCTCACCGGTGATCGTCGGTGCGATCTTCAACCTCATGCTCGCCTTCGACGGCTCGCTGAACACCGTCCTCGCGGTGATCGGCGTCGGCCCGGTCGACTGGCTCGGCGACCCGGACATCGCCATGTTCGCGGTGGTCGGCGTGCACATCTGGGCGACGTTCGGGATGGCCCTGGTGGTGTTCCTCGCCGGATTCGCCACCCTGGACCCCGCGCTCCTGGACGCGGCCAGGGTGGACGGCGCGTCACTCCCCCGGACCGTCTGGCATGTGATCATCCCGAGCCTGACCCGCACGATCCAGTTCGTCTTCGTGACGACGATGATCGGGATGCTGACGTCCATGTTCGGCCTGTTGTACGTCATGACCAGCGGCGGCCCGGAGGGGTCCACTTACCTGCCGGAGTACTACATCTGGATCCAGCAGGGACAGATGAACCGCCCCGCGCTCGCCTCGGCCGCCTCGACGGTCCTCTTCCTCATCATGCTCGTGGTGGGACTCATGCAGATCAGCGTGCTCCGCCGCGCCGGAAGGGAGGACTGATGTCCGGCAGCCGCGTGGGCAGGTGGGTGGTCGCCGTTCCGATGGCGCTCCTCGCGCTGGCGACGATCTACCCTCTCGTGTTCACCGCCAACGTCGCCATGAAGACCCGGCGTGACTACGTCCTCGACCGGTTCTCCCCGACGACCTCCCTGAACTGGGACAACATTGTCACCGCGTGGACCAGCGTCGGCATGGCCCGATACTTCGCCAACTCGCTCATCGTGGTGACGATCTCGGTGGTCGTCCTTCTGCTCTTCGGATCAATGGCCGGCTTCGCGCTGAGCCAGCTGCGCTTTCGCGGTTCCAAGACGCTGTTCCTGGGCTGTCTCGCAGCCTTGTTCATCCCATTTCAGGTGATCATGGTGCCGCTCACGCGGGTCATGGCCGACAGCGGCCTCATCGACACCTACCCGGGCCTGATCCTGGCCTACGTCGCGCAGTTCCTGCCGTTCACGATTTTCCTGATGACGAGTTACTACAAGACCATTCCTTCGGAGATCGTCGACGCGGCGAGAATCGACGGGAACACGACGTACGGCGTCTACCGGCGGATCATGCTGCCGATGGGCACTCCTGCCCTCCTATCGGTCGGCATTCTCAACGCCCTGTTCTGCTGGAACGACGTGCTCGTCTCCCTGCTGATGATGCCATCGGCCGACCACCGCACCCTCATGGTCGGAGTCACCTCGCTGCGTGGACAGTACTCCGACGACATCCCCACCTTCGCCTCCGGGGTTCTGATCGCCGCCGTACCCATGTTGATGATCTATCTCTTTCTTCAGCGCCAGATCGCCGACGGTGTCACCGCCGGTTCCACGAAGGGCTGACATGCGAATTTCGGGGTATCGCACTTTGACGACGGTCCAGGAATGGGACCGTCCGGTCGGTGACGCCAACGGCGTCTACGCCGATGGCGTCGTTCTGGTGTCGATCATCATGGTGGACACCGATGAGGGGATCACCGGCGTCGGCATCGGGCCGCACGTGGAGCTCGCCAGTGTCTTCGCCGCCATCGAGGGCGAGGATCCGCGCGGCGTAACGGCGCTGTACGACCGCATGCTGCGGCAGACCTTCAAGGCCGGCCACGCGGGCGCGGTGTTCGGGACCATCGGCGCCCTCGACACCGCGCTGTGGGACATCAAGGCCAAGGCGGCCGGTGAACCGCTCTGGCGGCTGCTGGGCGGGCGTGACAGGCGGGTTCCCGCCTACGCCTCGGGGCTGGACATCGGCCTGACCGACGACGAACTCGTCTCGGTGTACGCGGTCTACGCCGAGCACGGTCTGCGGGCGGCCAAGATCAAGGGTGGCCTCGACATCGAGCGAGACCGGCACCGCCTGGTCCTGGTCCAGGAGGTCCTGACCGAGGCCGGGCGCGGAACGCGGCCGGGCCTGATGCTCGACGTGAACGAGGCCTGGACCCGCAAGCAGGCGATCCGGCACGTCCGCGAGCTCGAACGCACCCTGGATCTCACCTGGATCGAGGAGCCCGTCCGGCGGTGGGACGCCGAGGGCCTGGCCGTCGTCGGCCGTGGGATCCGCGCGTCGGTCGCCACCGGGGAGAACCTCACCGGGCTTGAGCAGTATCGTCCGCTGCTGGCCGCGGGGGCCGTCGACATCGTCCAGATGGCTGCGGTCTGGGGGGTCACCCACTTCCTGCGGGTGTCCGCCCTGGCTCACGCCCACGATCTGCCGGTCAGCCCGATCGGCAACATCCCGGTCGGGCTGCTGCACGCCGCCGGCTCGGTGCCGAATCACATGGCCAGCGAGCTGCAGAATCTGCGGCCGCCGTTCGGATTGTCCGTCGACCTGTGCGTCGAGGACGGCGCGTTTCTCCTCGGGGACTCGCCCGGTCTGGGCCTCACGGTCGACGAGGACCTCATCGAGGGGCTCACCCGCCAACCGGGCACTCTGTCGGCCGACGGTCCCGGTGTCCGGCCCGAGCAGGCCGGCCGGCGGCTGCTGGCAGTGGCCGATCGCGGTCACACCGCGCAGCAGCCCCGGCTCACCCCCTTGGCCGTGAACCTGCACGATCGAACGCCGAGGTGACTTCCACCGTTCGTGGCCATCCGTCCGAAAATTGATCGAAAGGGGAGCCGTTATCTCTGCCAGCCAGACTGCGAGAATCAACGAGATCAGGCCCGAAATCCATGGTTGCCAAGTCGTACTTCTATGAAAGTTTCACTTTCGCAGGAGCCGTTAGGCGATCTCTCTCGGGCTGAATGTCCAGGCAGGGAAGCGCGCCGACGGCGGCGCCGAGGTCAGCGAGAACCGCTCCTCGTTGACGCCGATCGACCGGTCGGATGTACTTCGTGAAACTACGCCTCAGACGCAGATCTGAATGTTAGCGATAACAAAAGACGCGACCTTATTGCCACCCACCCTCGGCCCCGCCATCCGGATACCTTCATGGCCGTTATGTTAGCGCTAACTTTTCGTTGAAAGGAAACCATGCGGCCTATCAGGGGAAATCGTTCACGCGTGCTGATCGCCGCCATCGCGTCGATCGTGTTCCCCGGCGCTCTGCTCACCGTCGGCACCACCTCCGCGACAGCGGCGACCGTCGACCCCTGCAACCTGCAGTTGCTCTACCAGGGACGCAACCCCAACTCCGGCGGCGACTACGGCCTCCTGCCCTACCGGCCGGGTCTGCTGACACTGCAGCGCTGAAGCGCATGAGCCTGCTGATCGCCCCTTGAACCGCCCTGGACGCGGCGGTCGCTCTGACCCGCCGCGTCCGGGGCCACCACACCCCCATCGAACACCGCCTGAGGGAGACGCCAGGTGAGACCCGCACTTCGCACTGCCAGAAGAATGATTCTCTGGACCGTGAGCCTGTTCTTGCTGATCACGTTGTCGCCGCCCATGGCCAAGGCCGACAACCCGATCGTGCAGACCATCTACACCGCCGACCCGGCGCCGCTCGTCCACAACGGCCGTCTCTACCTCTACACCGGCCATGACGAGGACGGCTCCACGTACTTCACGATGCGCGACTGGCGCGTCTACTCCTCAACCGACATGGCCAACTGGACCGACCACGGCTCACCGATGAGCCTGGCCACCTTCGCCTGGGCCGACGCCAACGCCTGGGCCGGCCACGTCGCCTACCGCAACGGCAAGTTCTACTGGTATGTCCCGGTGCGGAACCGTTCGACCGGCGGCATGGCCATCGGCGTCGCGGTCGGCGACAGCCCCACCGGGCCGTTCCGTGACGCGCTGGGCCGTCCGCTGGCCGAGAACAACGAGATCGACCCCAACGTCCTCATCGACGACACCGGCCAGGCCTACCTGTACTGGGGTAACCCTCGCCTCGCGTATGTACGCCTGAACAGCGACATGATCTCCTACTCCGGCGGGATCACCTACATCCCGCTGACCAGCGCGGGGTTCGGCGCGCGCAGTGGCAACCCCAGCCGTCCCACGCTCTATGAAGAGGGGCCCTGGATCTTCAAGCGCAACGGCCTGTACTACAACGTGTTCGCCGCCGAATGCTGCTCGGAGTTCATCGCCTACTCGACGGCCCCCACGGCCATCGGGCCGTGGACCTACCGGGGGACGATCATGCCCCGGCAGGGGAGCAGCTTCACCAATCACGCCGGGATCATCGACTACGCCGGAGGATCGTACTTCTTCTACCACAACGGCGCTCTGCCGAACGGCGGCGGTTACACCAGGTCAGTGGCGGTGGAGAAGTTCACCTACAACGCCGACGGCACCATTCCGACGATCAACATGACCACCGCCGGTCCGCCACAGGTCGGCACCCTCGACCCGTTCGTCCGGCAGGAAGCCGAGACCATCGCCTGGTCGTCCGGGGTGGAGACCGAAGCCTCCGGCGAAGGCGGCATGAACGTCGGCTTCATCCAGAACGGCGACTACATCAAGGTCAAGGGCGTCGCCTTCGGCAACGGTGCCACTTCTTTCACCGCCCGGGTGGCCTCGGGTACCAGCGGCGGCCGGATCGAACTGCGGCTCGGCAGCGCCACCGGCACTCTCGTGGGCACCTGCACCGTCAACGGCACCGGCGGCTGGCAGAACTGGGCCACGGTCACCTGCCCGGTGTCCGGCGCGACCGGCACCCGTGACCTGTACCTGCGTTTCGCGGGCGGCAGCGGCTACCTGCTCAACCTCAACTGGTGGCAGTTCACTCCGTACGGCAACAGCGGTGGCAGCCTCCTGACCAACGCCTCCTTCTCTGTCGAGACGGCCTCGGGCACCGACGACCTCTACATCGACGACGCCTCCTTCCAGTGACCGCCCGCAGCCGGCATGAGCACCGCCTTCGACCCCATCACCCGCGGCAGCGCGACCACCCCCGGTCGGCTGCGCCCGACCATCCCTAGGAGGGACATCCGTGAGCAGACAACGAGCACGTGTCATGCTGAGCCTGGCGGCGCTGGCCGTGGCGCTCATCCCCGCCGCCCAGGCGCAGGCTCTGGAGAACGGCGTGGGCCGTACCCCGCCGATGGGATGGAACACCTGGAACACCTTCGGCTGCAACATCAACGAGACCCTGATCCGGCAGACGGCCGACGCCCTGGTCAGCAACGGCATGCGCGACCTGGGCTACCAGTACGTCGTCGTGGACGACTGCTGGTTCAACCCGACCCGCGACTCGGCCGGGAACCTCCAGGCCAACCCGTCGAGGTTCCCGAGCGGCATGCAGGCCCTCGGCGACTACCTGCACGCCAGGGGCCTGAAGTTCGGCCTCTACCAGGCCCCGCTCGACAAGACCTGCGCCCAGTACTTCGGCTCCTACCCCGGCGCGACCGGCAGCCTCAACCACGAGGCCCAGGACGCCCGCCAGTTCGCCGCCTGGGGCGTCGACTACCTCAAGTACGACTGGTGCTCACCCACCGGCACCATCGACGACCAGGTACGCACCTTCGCCAAGATGCGCGACGCCCTGGCCGCCACCGGCCGGCCGATCCTCTACAGCATCAACCCCAACAGCATCCACGACAAGACCGGCCCACAGCGGAACTGGGGCGACGTCGCCAACATCTGGCGCACCACCGAGGACATCACCAACACCTGGGACTCCGGCCAGACCAACGGCTACCCGATGGGCATCCAGAACATCGTCAACGTCAACGCGCCACTGTCGGGCTACGCCCGGCCAGGGGCCTTCAACGACCCGGACATGATGGAGGTCGGCCGGGGCGGCATGAACGACACCGAGATGCGCAGCCACTTCGCCCTGTGGGCCGTCATGGCGTCGCCGCTCATCGCGGGCAACGACGTCCGGAACATGGACGCCGCCACCACGACGATCTTGAAGAACCCCCGCCTGATCGCCATCAACCAGGACGCCCTCGGCCTGCAGGCCACCCAGATCAGCAACGACGGCACCCGCCGCATCCTGGCCAAACGCCTCAGCAACGGCGACGTCGCGGTGGCCCTGTTCAACCAGGGAGGCAGCACGACCACGATCAGCACCACCGCCTCCGCCATCGGCCTGAGCGGCAACTCCTTCTCCTTGCGCGACGCCTGGACCAACGCCGTCACCACGACCACGGGAGCCATCTCGGCGAGCGTCCCGTCCCACGGCACCGTGGTGTTCCGCGTCAGTGGTGGCACACCCGATCCCACGACGCGGATCCAAGGTGTCGGATCGGGCCGGTGCCTCGACGTGGTCGAAGCGTCTCAAGCCAACGGCACGCCAGTGAACATCTGGGACTGCAACGGGCAGGCCAACCAGCAGTGGACCTCGACGTCCGCCGGTGAACTGCGCGTCTATGGCAGCAAGTGCCTGGACGTCAACAACAACGGCACCGCCAACGGCACGAGCGTTCTCATCTGGGACTGCAACGGCCAGAGCAACCAGAAGTGGCGCTTCAACACCGACGGCACCATCACCGCCATCGGCGCGAACAAGTGCCTGGACGTGACCGCAAACGGCACCGCCAACGGCGTCCGGCTCAACATCTGGACCTGCCACGGCGGCGCCAACCAACGGTGGAACCGCATCTGATCTCGGGATCCCACATGAACGCCTGAACCACGAGAGCCTGCTCGCCGCCATCTCGTCGGCGGGCAGGCTCAAGCGGGGATACGGCCTGCACCACTAACGATCTCTCCGGCACCCAACAGACCTTCCCCCCACCTGTCACACCTCTCACCAAGCTCTGAAGACGCGTCGATTTCAACAGGGAACACGTCCGTGGTCACCGGCCCGCCCAGCCCGCACGTGGCCGCCGTCCTGGACCACGTCGGCGACCGGGAAGCCGCGGCCCTGCGAGCACCTGGCGCATCACCTCCCACCTCGATCCGCCGGGCCCTCGGCCGAGGCGCCACCCCCGACCACAACGACGGCATGGACGACAAGTCCAAGAGCCGCGAGTTGATCCTCCTGGCCTTTCCGATAGGCCTGTCGGATCCGACCGGAGTTGCCGTGGCAGATCTTGCGGGCCAGACGGTGCCGGGACTCCTGGACCGACATTCGATGATTCGCTCTGGATCCGTGATCGGATCGGGGACGGTGCGCAGCGGGGCTGTTTGGTTCAGGGCTTGATGTGCTCGGTGCTGGTTGTAAAAGTGTTCGTACTCTCGCAGGGCGTGCCGCAGGTGGCGTTCGTTCCATACGAGGCAGCGGTCGAGAAGTTCGCGACGGCATGACTGCACCCGCCGATCCATGATCGAGTCCATGTGGCATCCGGATACCGGTGAGCACCGTTTTGATGGCAGCCTTGGCGAGGACCTCGTCCATGAGGTCCGGGAACTTCCCATCCCGGTCTCGGATCAGAAAGCCAGCCCGGCGGCACGCGAAGCCCTCACCGGAGAACGACGTGGGCGGATGTAATTTCCGGCAGGCGCAGTGTCAGCGCGGCGGGGCCGAAGAAGTGGACCTCGAACAGGGCCCGCTGCTCGGCCTCGCCGGTTTCCTCCACGGCACCGACGTGGCTACGTCCGGCGTCGTTCACGAGGATGTCGATGCGACCATGTCGAGCGATGACCTCGGCCACTGCCTCGTCATGGCTCGGGTCTCGGGGAGGGCGCTAGCTTCTGCGCGGATCACGCCTGCTTCATGCTGATCTGCTTGAGCACGGGCTGCGGACCTGTCGCAGCAATTAGTGACCTCGTTCCCGGCCGAGGAAACACGACAGGAGTCGCCTGAAGTCGTGTGGGTGCTCGAGCGCCGGTACGTGCCCGCATCGGCCGAGCACGTACAGACGGACATCGGCCAGGTGTTCGAGCAGGGGCAGGGCTGCCGTCCCGAGCGGGGTGACTCGGTCCTCGGCGCCGTGGACGAGCAGCACGGGCGCGCGGACCCCTGCCAGCGTTCGCGCCGAGAGGGTGAGGTCGTCGGCCCAACGTGCCCTAGGTGGAGGGAACAACGACGCGAATGCGGCCGCCCCCGCTCGCATCGCAGCTGCACGGGCAGCGACGGCCGACTCGGTCACGAGCGCTTGGTCGAGGACGAGGCGACTCAACATGTCTCGTGCCCCGAGCGGGCCGGCGGGGGCGGCCCAGACCGCGTCGAGCTCGGCGGACAGCGGCGCCCCGGGGGCGCCCATCGTCGAGACCGCCACGACACGGGTGACCTGCTGGGGACGCGCGGCCGCCAACGCCAGCGCCACGGCACCGCCCATGGAGTGACCCACCACGGCGTAGCGTTCGACACCGAGAGCATCCATCAGGCCCGCGGCCTGCTCCGTCCACAGCCGGAGCCCACCCCTGGAGCCCGCCGGGATCGGTGTACGGCCGAACCCCGCCTGGTCAGGAGCCACCAGGCGCCAGGACGTGCCCAGCGCCTGTGCCGTCGTTGCCCAGGCGCCGGATCCGGTCGTACCGGGTCCGGAGCCGTGCAGCATCAGCACCGCGGGCCCGGTGCCGCTCTCCATGACGTGGACGGGGGAGCCGTCGACTGTGACGGTCCGAAGTGCCGTCACCGGGACAGGTCAGGTGTGCTCATGCCGATGCGGAGTTGATCGACTTCGAAAAGACCTCCATCATCGCCCTGCCGAATTGCGGCATGTCGGGCCACCCCCGGCAGGAGACGAGGTTGCCGTCCACGACGTCGGGAGCGTCGACGACCGTCGCGCCCGCGTTCTCCATGTCACCGGTGATGGGGGGGAAGCACGCCGTCTTTCGGCCCTTCAGCAGCCCGTACACAGCTGGCACCTGCGCGCCGTGGCACACCAGCGCGATCGGGAGGTTGCGCGCGAAGAAGTGCTCGGTGATGCGCCTGACGTCGGCGTCGACCCGGATCCACTCGGGGGCGCGTCCCCCAGGGATGATGAGGGCGTCATAGCGCTCGACGTCGACCTCGGCCCAGGGCACGTCGACCGGCAACTTTCGGCCGTTCTTCTCCACGTAGGCGTCGGAGTTGGGGTCGAACTCGTGGATGACCAGCTGAACGTCACGCATCGTCCGTGACGAGACGTCAACGTCCCAGCCGCCCTCCTGCACGCGATAGTAGGGATACATGGTGTCGAGCTCCTCGGCGGCGTCGCCGGTCAGGAGCAGTGCTCTGGGCACCTGCTTCTCCTCGCATCTGGGGCGGGTGAGGTGGATCCAATCCGATCCAATCCGATCCGATCCGATTGGGTTAGCATTCCTCGGCCCAGCCCGCCCGTCAAGCCTTTACCGCCATTCCGTCCGCGTCCTTGACCTCGTCGAACAATCGTCGGAACCGCGCGCCGGACAGCAGGATGTGCCGACGCATGGCGTAGGCGGCGGCGTCGGGGTCACGCGCGGCGATCGCGGCCAGAACTTCTTCGTGCTCGGCCATGGCCAAGTGAGTGACCTGGTTGTCGTGGAGAAGCCGGAACAGGTGCACGTGCGTGTGCAGGCGAGCGAGCGCTTCTCGGATGACCTGGTTCTCCGCGCTCAGGGCGACGAGATCGTGAAAAGCGGCGTCGCGTAGCCCGAAGGCGCCATAGGCCATGGGCCCGTTGCCCCCCTCCAACTCCGCCATCTCCTCCAGCATTCGTCGCAGACCGGCCACCTGCTTCGAGGATGCGCGTTCGGCGGATCTGCGCGCCGCTGCCGGCTCGAGGAGCAGGCGGAGCTCAAGCATGTCCTCGAATCGGTGACGGGTGATTTGGGGGGGAATGCGATAGCCAGCATGGGGCACACGCACGACCAGGCCCTCGGCCTCCATGCGGTTGAGAGCGTCTCGGATCGGCGTCTGCGAGACCCCCAGCTCTCGCGCCAGGACGTCGATCGTGACGCGGGAGCCAGGCTCGATCCGTAGCGACATCAGCTGTCCGAGCAGCGTGTCGTACACCTCGTCGGCAAGCCGGCCGCGAGATCTTCCCGGCGGCGTTCCGCCCGTCATGGCTCCACGGCGCCGCGCGATCATCGCTTCGTCGTCCATCGTGACATGAGGTCCTTTCTTGCGTCTTCGGGAACCTGTTGACATCGGTCTCAACGCTGCGGGGTGTTGACGCCCCCATTCGGATCGTATAGGAAAGGTGACGGATGCCAGCCATCTGCACCCATCGCTCCGCTTCGATCAGTTGAAGCTCCTATGAGCATGCTCGACGTCCTACTCGGTTCGCCACCGGGCCGCAAAGGACCGAAGGACTTCTCGACTGCTTGAAGCCCCATTACGTCGCGGCGTACTCGTGACGCCGGTCTGCGGGCCAGGCCCTGCGACCGCCGGCAACACGCCTGAACAACCCAGCAACTGCTCGGCGAAGCACGCAGCAACTGCTCCAGAGGTCCCCCCACCCAGAAAGCAGGCAAGAGGATGCGGTATCCAAAGCGAATAGGACGACTGTCCGTTCCCCGTCGAAAGGTGCAGCTGGCGATGGTGGCCATGTTGGTGGCCACGACCATGGCGGCTTGCGGCCAGGACGACGGCGCGAAGGCGAGCGCCCCCAAGGCACCGGCGACCATCCCGGAGCTCACCAAGGACCCGCTGACCCTCAGCTTCATCTGGTTCGACTGGCCCCCCGCCCACGCGCTGGAAGCCTTCGCGAACGCGGAGTACGCCAAGGAGCGGTCGAACGTGACCATCAAGGTCAACACCGTGCCGAACGCGAACTGGCACGACGCGATATTCACCCAGTTCGCAGCGCACAAGACCGACTTCGACATCCCGATCCTGGACTCGCAACACATCGGCGAGGCCGTGACGAACGGCAACATCCTCGACATCACCGACTTCGTCAAGAAGAACATCGACGTCAAGGCCTACAACCCGTACCTCCTGGCGGCCTACGGCCAGTTCCCCCAAGCGGAGACCGGGAAGCGCGACGAAAACGCCAGCCTGTACGGACTGCCGCTGCTCGGCGACACCTGGACGATGATCTACCGCAAGGACCTGATCGGCGACAAGCCACCTCAGACCTGGGACCAGATGATCTCAGTCGCCGAGAAGTGCCAGGCGGACAACCCTGGCGTCAGCGGGCTGGCTTTCCACCAGGCCAACGGCTCCGACGCCGCGGCCGTAACGTACAACACGGTCAACGGCGTCTACGGCGGCAATCTCTGGGACTCCAAGACGCGCAAGATCGATGGCGTCCTCAACGACGCTGCGGGCCATGAGGCGATGGACGTCCTGGTCAACAAGATGAAGCCGCTGACCGCCAAGGGCTCCGGCAACTGGTTCATCGACGAGGTGAACGCGGCGGTCGCCCAGGGCAAGGCATGCATCGCGTTCAACTGGATCGCCGCGAGCGGCGGCCTGCTCGACCCGAAGCAGTCGACGCTCGGCACCACGCGGGAGCAAATTCTCGACAAGCTGGGTTTCGCCACCCTGCCGAGCCAGAAGACGAACCTGGTGCCTCTCGGCGGCATGGGGATGCACGTGTCGGCCTACTCCTCCACGACGAACCAGGCGGAGGCCCTGAACTTCATGAAGTGGTTCGAGCGGGCCGACGTCCAGAAGAAGTGGGCCGCCGCCGGTGGCGTGCCATCGCGTACGGACGCCCTGGAGTCGCCCGAGTTCCTCAATGCCCAGCCGTTCAACCAGGTGTACACCGACTCGGTTCCGCGGATGCGGGACATGTGGAACGTGCCCGAGTACGCGCGCCTCGTCGACATTGAGAACACCAACGTGAACGCGGCTCTCAACGGCGCGAAGAAGCCGAAGGATGCGCTCGACGACATCGCCAAGGAACAGCAGGGCGTGCTCGACTCCAAAAACCGCAAGGGCGGCGGCGGACTGTGAGTGACCCCGTCTCTCTGACGACCGACCACCCCGGGCAGGTGGCGTCTGCGACGCCGCCCGCACCGGGTCGGTCCCGCCGCTTGAGCGACCGCTGGCTCACCGTGGTCTTCACCTCCCCCGCGTTGCTGCTGTTGCTCGCCATGTCGGTGTTCCCGTTGCTGTGGGCGTTGTACCTGTCGTTCACCGACTACTCGGCTACCCGCGGGGGGCCCGCCCATTTCATCGGGTTCGAGAACTACACCGCCATCCTGACTTCGGCGCAGGTCCACCAGAGGGCCTTGACGACGTTGATCTACGTGTGCGGCGCGGTCGCTCTGCAGACCGTGCTCGGTTTCGCCATCGCCTACCTGATCTCACGGCGCACGCACGGGCGAGGACTGCTGACCACTCTGTTCCTGGTTCCGATGATGCTGTCGCCGGTCGTGGTCGGGCTGTTCTGGCGATTCATGCTCGACGCGCAATTCGGCGTGATCAACAGCATGCTCGGCTCGCTCGGCCTGGGGCAGGTGGAGTGGCTCACCGGGCAGCGAACGGCATTGATTTCCCTGATCGTGGTCGACACCTGGCAATGGACGCCGTTCATCATGCTCATCGCACTTGCGGGCCTTACCGCGGTCCCCAAGTACTTGTACGAGGCCGCCTCGATCGACCGGGCGTCCGAGTGGTTCCGGTTCCGCACCATCACTCTTCCGCTGGTGTGGCCGCTGCTCCTCATTGCTGTGTTGTTCAGGGCCATCGAGGCCTTCCGGCTGTTCGACCTCGTCTACATCCTCACCAGTGGAGGTCCGGGGGTCTCCACCGAGACGTTGTCGTTCCACGTCTACAAGGTCGCGTTCCTGGGCTTCAACACCGGAACCGCCTCGGCGTACGGGATCCTCATGGTCCTCGTCGTCATCGTGCTCACGCAGCTCTACCTGCGCTACTTGAACAAGCTCAAGGAGGACTGATGGCCGTCTCCGTCGACGAGGCCGTGCCCACAGGTCCTGTCCGGGATCACACGCCCCCCGCGCGCCGCCGTGGCGGCCGGGGCCGCTCCGTGCTGGAGATCGCGCTGCTGATCGTGCTGGCCGTCGTGATGCTCTTTCCGGTGCTGTGGATGATCGAGACGTCCATCAAGGAGAACCGGGACGTCTACGCCATTCCGGCTAAGTTCTTCGGCTTCAAGGTCACCATGGACCATTTCAAGGACGTGTTCGTCGCCTCTGGCGGCGGTCGCTCGGCCTTGTCCGTCTCGTTCCTCAACTCCGTCGTGGTCGCCGGAGTCTCCACGGTGCTGGCCACCGTTCTGGGGGTCCCAGCGGCCTGGGCCTACTCACGCTTCGCCCTGAAGGCCAAGAAGGACCAACTGTTCTTCATCCTGTCCACCCGCTTCATGCCGCCCGTGGTGGTCGTGATCCCGATCTTCCTCATGTACCGCCAAGTCGGACTCATCGACACCAAGCTCGGCCTGATCCTCATCTACACCGCGTTCAACGTCCCGTTCACGATCTGGATGATGAAGGGGTTCGTCGACGAGGTGCCCGCAGAGTACGAGGATGCCGCCATGCTCGACGGCTACACCCGCTTGCAGGCGTTCTGGCGATTCACCCTTCCCCTGCTCGTGCCCGGCATCGCCGCGACGGCGGTCTTCGCACTCATCTTCTCGTGGAACGAGTTCGTGTTCGCCATCTTCCTCACCTCCAGCGACGACGTGCGGACGGCCCCACCCGCCATCGCCGGCCTCATCGGTGGAACCACTGTGGACTGGGGTCTCGTGGCCGCCGCCTCCATAGTGTTCGCCCTACCGGTGCTCGTCTTCGCCTACCTGGTGCGCAAGCACCTCGTCGCCGGTGTGACGCTCGGGGCGGTGCGACGCTGATGGCGGGCATCGAGGTGACCTCCCTGCACAAGCGCTACCCGGACGGGACGGTCGCAGTTGATCACGTGGACCTGTCCATCGGCGACGGCGAGCTGTTCGTGATGCTCGGCCCTTCGGGTTGCGGCAAGACGACCACGCTGCGGGCCATAGCCGGCCTGGAGAGGCAGACGACGGGCGACATCCGCATCGGCGACACGCTGGTCAACGACCTGCCGCCTGCCGAGCGCGACATCGCCATGGTGTTCCAGTTCTACGCTCTCTACCCGCATCTGAGAACCCGCGACAACCTGGCGTTCCCACTGCGGGCCGAGGGACTGCCCAAGCCGGAGGTGCAGAAGCGGGTCGACGAGGCCGCCCGGCTGATGCGGCTTGGTCCGCTCCTGGACCGGCGACCGCACCGGCTGTCCGGCGGGGAGCAGCAGCGCGTCGCGCTTGCTCGCGCCCTGGTGCGACGACCGCGCGCATTCCTCATGGACGAACCTCTCACCAATCTGGACGCGGAGCTGAGGGCGGACATGCGCACGGAGATCAAGCACCTGCAGGGGGAGCTGGGGACGACGATGGTCTACGTCACCCACGACCAAGTCGAGGCGATGTCGCTCGGTCACAGAATCGCCATCCTCAACAAGGGCCGCGTCGAGCAGATCGGCACGCCGCTGGAAGTCTACGACCGTCCGGCGAGTCTTTTCTGCGCCGCATTCATCGGCTCCCCGCCGATGAACCTGATTGAGGTGGAGGTGGCCGACGGGAAGCTGCGCAGTCAGAGCGGACTGGTCCTCACGCCACCGCCAAGCCTGCCGCGCGACCGTTGCCTGGTCGCAGGCGTCCGGCCGGAGGCGCTGGAAGTCACGGAACCAGGAGCGGAACGTTCGGTCCCGGCCCGCGTGGTCTCGGCGGAGTGGCTGGGCGACGAAATCATCTACGTGGTCGACCACGGCGGCCAGCGCGACGTACGGGTTCGGATGCCACCGACTGTCCGTTTCGCTGCTGACGCACCGGTCGGGCTGCGGCACACCGGCGGCCCCCCGCCGGTCTACGACGTGAGCACGGAAGAACTGGTGGCCTGATGGGAACCGTGGCAGTGCACGGGCTGTGCAAGTCCTTCGGTAAAGTCCAGGCCCTGGACGGGGTGACGCTGGACGTGCCGGACGGCTCGTTCTTCGTCGTGCTCGGGCCCTCCGGGGCAGGCAAGACGACGACCCTGCGAGCGATCGCCGGCCTTGAGAAGCTTGACGCCGGGTCGGTGCATCTGGACGGGAGGGACGCGACCGGTGACGCCCCGGCCGCACGTGACCTGGCCATGGTCTTCCAGAGCTACGCCCTCTACCCGCGACACACGGCGTACGAAAACATCGCTTCGCCGCTGCGGGCACGCCGCTGTTCTTCGAGCGAGGTCGCCGCTGCCGTCGAGCAGATGTCGAGCCTGCTGCACATCGAACGTCTGCTGCAGCGTCGTCCCGCGCAGTTGTCGGGCGGTGAGATGCAGCGTGTCGCCCTGGCCCGGGCGCTGGTCCGTCGCCCGCGCGCGTTTCTCATGGACGAGCCGCTGACGAACCTCGACCTCAAGCTCCGCGTCGAGATGCGCACCGAGCTCACCCGCATCCACCGGAGCCTCGGGGGAACCTTCGTCTACGTGACCAACGACCAGGTCGAGGCCCTGTCCATGGCCGACCAGGTCGCGGTCCTCAAGGAGGGGAAGGTGCAACAGGTCGGAACGCCGACCGAGGTGTACGAGCGTCCAGCCAACCAGTGGGTCGCAGGCTTCGTCGGGAGCCCGCCGATCAGCCTGCTCGCCTGCCACGCCGAGGGAGATCGTCTGGTCGGGGCGGAAGGCTGGACGCTGCCGCGGCCCCGCTGGACCACGGCTGAGGACGGTCGTCCGCTGCTGCTGGGCCTGCGCGCAGAGGACCTGTCCGTCGAGCAGCGTGGGAACGCATCGTTGTCGGGCGAGCTCTACGGCCTTGAGCCCCTCGGTGACCGAACGGTGGTCGACGTCCGAGTGGGGACGGAGATCCTCAAGGTCAAGGCACGACCCACCGTCACCGGTACGCCGGGCGAGCGGCTGCTTGTCACGGTCGACCTGGACCGTGCGCACCTGTTCGATGCGGGCACCGGGCTGGCGCTGTCCGATGCCGGGAGGTAACCGCGCAGGGCGGCGACGTCAACATGCGCCCGCACGTGGCAATCGAGCCTCGGCGGACCGTCACCGGTGAGCACGGCCTGACGACGCTGAAGCAGCCATGGCCCGAGAAGGCGATCGGTGGCGCGGGGCGTCGCCCTGCAGCCAGGGCCAAGGCCACGTTCGACCCGCTCGGCGACCTCGACCCCGACGAGGTCGTGTGACCCGTTCGTCAACGCGCGTGGCGCGATCGCTGAGGTCACGCTGGACATCACCAAGAACATCACAGGAGGCGACGCAATGAGTGACCCGATGAACGTCCTGGCCCCCGAGCACCGGCGGCTCCGGATTGGCGACGCCTGGCGCGACGCCGCCAGCGGAGCCACCTTTGTCGTCGAGGACCCGGCCACCGGCAAGACCATCGCCGAGGTGGCGGACGCCGACGTCGTTGACGGGCTCGCCGCTCTGGACGTGGCGAGCAAGGCAATGGCGGAGTGGGCGGCGACCCCGCCGCGAAAACGGTCAGAGTTGTTGACCGCGACGTACCGGGCACTGACCAAGCGATCCGAGGAGGTCGCCCGGCTGATAACGCTCGAGATGGGCAAGCCGCTCGCCGAGGCTCGGGGAGAGGTGGCCTACGGCGCCGAGTTCTTCCGTTGGTTCGCCGAGGAGGCGGTGCGCGTCGAGGGGCGCTACAACACCGCTCCCGCTGGTGGATATCGCATCCTCACCGTGCCGAAGCCGGTCGGACCGTGCGTCTTCGTGACGCCCTGGAACTTTCCGTTGGCCATGGGTGCCCGCAAGATCGCTCCTGCGCTGGCGGCGGGCTGCACGACGATCACCAAGCCAGCAGCCCAGACGCCACTCACCATGCTGTTCCTGGCCCGCATCATGGAGGAGGTCGGCGTTCCCCCGGGCGTCGTCAACGTCGTGACAACCAAGCGTGCCGGCGAGGTGGTCTCAGCACTGCTAGCCGACCGTCGGACCCGCAAGCTTTCGTTCACCGGGTCGACCGAGGTCGGGCGCGTGCTGCTACGACAGGCGGCGGACAACGTGCTGCGCACCTCCATGGAACTGGGCGGCAACGCGGCCTTGATCGTGTGTGCCGACGCGGACCTGGACGTCGCGCTCGACGGTGCCATGGTGGCCAAGATGCGCAACATCGGGGAGTCCTGCATCGCGGCCAACCGAATTTACGTCGAGGAGCCGGTGCGCGAGGAGTTCACGGCGCGCTTCGCCAAGCGGATGGGCGCGCTCTCGGTGGGCCATGGTCTCGACGACGGCGTGGACGTCGGGGCGTTGATCGACGAGGCCTCGGTCACCAAGATCGACGAGCTCG
The DNA here is from genome assembly GCF_052068115.1 of Nonomuraea sp. ZG12. NCBI lineage: Bacteria > Bacillati > Actinomycetota > Actinomycetes > Streptosporangiales > Streptosporangiaceae > Nonomuraea > Nonomuraea sp. ZG12. The sequence continues at coordinate 34,806 of NZ_JBQHCW010000027.1, read as the reverse complement.
TCGCCGACGCGGTCAATCGCGGCGCCCGTGTCTTGGTGGGCGGCGAGCGTCCGGATGGGCCGGGCCACTTCTACCCGCCTACGGTCCTCGTCGACGTGCCCGAAGACGCGCGGATGCTGGAGGCGGAAATCTTCGGCCCGGTGGCGCCGATCATCTCGTTCACGTCCGACGACGAGGTCATGGCGAAGGCCAACGACACCGAGCACGGCCTGGTCGGATACGTCTTCACCCGTGACCTCCAGCGGGCGCTCCGGTTCACCGAGGGGCTAGAGACGGGGATGGTCGGCATCAACCGTGGTCTGATCTCGGACCCGTCAGCTCCGTTCGGAGGCGTGAAGCAGTCCGGGATCGGCAAGGAGGGGTCGCACGAGGGCATCCTTGAGTACCTCGACGTCACCTACGCGGCGATCGACCTACCGTGACCGGCCTGCTGCTCCGGGTGTCCGCCGAGGATCACCGCGCCCGGTGCGCACATGACCTGACCGGCCTCCACCCGTGGGGCGGGACCCGGGCCATGGTCGGCACGAATCCGCCGGCACCCGGGGACGCCGTCGACTCCGCCGGTGTGCGCGCCACAGACGCGGCCGCGGCGGTGGATGGGGCGATCAGCCCTTTCGGCGGTCCCAAAGGCTACGCCCTCGGGCTCATGATCGAGGTGCTGGTCGCGACCTTGACTCGTACCGCCCTTGCCGACGCCGTCCCGGTCTCGCAGATGACCTGGACGTCCGCCCAGCAAATCACCGCCGACGTTCCAGAGAGGCAGACATGCTTGAGACCGTCCGCGGACCACGCCAGCTGATAGTGGGCGAAGGGGTCGCGCAGAACATCCCACGAGTGGTGGCCGAGTGTGGCTCGCGAGTCCTCATCGTGACCGACCGGGTTCTTCTGGGGCAGCCGGGCGTGGCCGAGATCGTGGCCGCCGTGCGGGAGAAGGTCGAAGTCGTCGGGGTGTTCGCCGACGTGACTCCGGACGTGCCGCTCGCCGATGTCGCCCTGGCCGTCTCGGTCGCCGCAGAGGTGGACGCCGACGTAATCCTCGCCATCGGGGGTGGCACGGTGATCGACCTCGCCAAAATCGTCGGCGTCATCCGGCGCCACGGTGGGACGCCGCGCGACTTCTACGGCGAGTCGAAGGTGCCGGGGCCGACGATTCCTCTCGTCGCGGTCCCGACGACGTCAGGCACCGGCTCCGAGCTCACGCCCGTCTCGGTGTTGACCGACCCGGACCGCGAGCTGAAGGTGGGGGTCTCCAGCGTCCACATCGTGCCCGACTTCGCCATCGTCGACCCCGAGCTCACCTACACCTGCCCTGCGACCGTCACTGCCCACTCCGGCATCGACGCGTTTTGTCACGCGGTGGAGAGCTACACCGCGCGACCCCGGGCCCACGGACCGCGCGACCCGGTGGAGCAGGTCTTCCTCGGCCGCAACCCGATCACCGATCACTACGCGCTCCTGGCCGCGGAGCGGATCGCCCGCAGCTTGCCCCATGTCGTCAGGGACGGAGGCGACAAGGACGCGCGCGCGGACATGTCCTATGGGTCCATGCTAGCCGGGCTCGCATTTTCCCACGCAGGCAACGCGGCTCCGCACGCCCTTCAGTACCCCATCGGCGCAGCCACCCACACGCCGCACGGCCTGGGCGTCGGGCTGCTGCTGCCCTACGCGCTGGACGCGGCCAGGGATGCCATCGGCGACCGGTTGGCCATCCTCGCCGGGGTGTGCGGGCTCGACGTGACCGATGCCTCGGATGCCGAGGCCGCAGATACGTTCCTCACCTGGCTCGACGGGCTCCTTGCCGACATCGGCATCCCTACCACCTTGGCGGACATCGGCGTGGCACGCGCCGACCTCCCGCGCTTCGCGGAGATGGCCGGTGGCGTCACCCGCTTGATCCAGAACCATCCAGGCCCGACCGACACCGCCAGCCTGACCGCGATCCTCGAAGCGGCCTGGATCGGAGACCGGGCCCGACATTGCGCCTGCCGATAATTCCATCCATGCAGTTCAAGCGGTATGTGAGTACTCATGGAGGACCCCGCCGAGCCGGTCCCGTCTGCGTACGCTCAGCTCGGCGATTCGCGTCGGATCCGTGATCGGCTCCGGGACGGTGCGTAGCGGGGCCGCTTGATCCAGGGCTTGATGGGCGCGGTATCCGAATCCCGGTGATCACGGTCCGGATACCGGCGTCGGCCAGGCAGGCCCTGCTATGACCAGCCACGTCACGATGAAAGAGACTCCAGTCCCAGGCGGAGCAACAGGTCCTTGACCTCCGTTGCCTCGAACCGTTCCCTGGCCGCGGAAGGGTCGGAGCAGAGCAGCACCGGCGCGTCCGCGGGGTCGGCGGGAAGCAGCCCATGTGAGCCGCGGACGGCGCGAGCGCCCTGGTCGAGGCCGACGACGTTCATGAGGTAGCGCATGCCGAGCTTCTTGCGCAGCAGTGCCACCCCAGCCCTGCGCTTGGCAGCGCCGGGGTGCGCCGGGTCGAAGAAGAGTTCGGCGGGGTCGTAGCCGGGCTTGCGATGGATGTCGATAAGGCGGGCGAAGTCGGGCGCGCGGGCGTCGTCGAGCCAGTAGTAGTAGGTGAACCACGCCTCGGCCTCGGCGAGCAGGACCAGTTCGCCGGATCGGGGGTGGTCCAGGCCATACGCCTTTTTTCCGCTTTCGTCGAGCACCTCGGCGACGCCGGGCAGGGACGCGCAGAGCTTGGCGACGGCCGGCACGTCGGCAGGGTCGGAAATGTAGACGTGCGCCACCTGGTGGTCGGCGACGGCGAACGCGCGCGAGGTCCACGGGTCGAGGTACTCCATGCCGTCCTGGGTGTAGACGCCCAAGAGCCCTTCCGCACGGAGCATCCGGTTGACGTTGACGGGGCGGGAGACGTCGGTAATGCCGTACTCCGACACGCAGACGACCGTCCTACCCTGCGCCGCCGCGGCGTCGAGCAGCGGCGTCAGCACGGTGTCGAGCTCGGCGGCCGCTGCGGCGGCGCGAGGGTCGGACGGGCCGTACCGCTGCAGGTCGTAGTCGAGATGGGGGATGTAGGCCAGCGTCAGGTCGGGGTTGTACGCGGTCATGACGTGCTGGGTGGCACGGCAGATCCAGGCTGATGAGGCGATGCCCGCTCCCGGGCCCCAGTAGGTGAACAGGGGAAAGGTGCCCAGCGCCGCAGTGAGCTCGTCGTGCAGCTCCTGGGGGTAGGTATAGCAGTCGGCCTCCTTGCGCCCGTCGGCGTAATAGATCGGCCGGGGGGTGACCGTCCAGTCGACGTCGGCGCCCATCGCGTACCACCAGCACACGTTCGCCACCGTGAAGCCGGGCCGCTCGCGCCGGGCGGATTGCCACAGCTTCTCCCCGCCGACGAGGGCGTTGTGCTGACGCCACAGAAGGGAACCCCTTCGCCGCGGGATCCGTCGAGGTGACCTACACCGTGACCAATGCCGGCAATGTCCGGCTGGTCACGGACAACCGGGTTCTGACCTCCACCCTCGTGGGTGAGAGCATCTGGAGTGACACGTCCGCGGCCAAGGCCAGGGAAATCATGCCGGGCGGCAGCCGCACGTTCGTCGCACGGGTGCCCGGCGCCTGGCCGCTGGGGCCCATCGGTACGACGATCACGTCGATCCCCTCGCCCGCGGGCGAGCCGCTCCCGGGCCTCACCACCGAGCGGGTCGCGATCGACACCACGGTCTGGGCACTGCCGTGGCCGCAGCTAGCCCTCCTCGCCCTCCTCGCCCTTACCTTCCTCGCCATCCGGGTGATCGCTGCCCGGCGCCGCAGGCGTATCGAAAAGCTGATCATGCTCCACAGCCGAGGTACGCCTCTCGGGGCGTGAGCACCGGGGCACGGCTCCGAGGGAGTGCCCGCCGGCTGACTCGCCGAACCAGGCGCAGATCACCCGCGACACGTGTCGCGGGGCCTGTTTCACTTCCCGATCTTGACATCCGCCCTCAGGAGGTGGCGACCATCAACCGACCCAGGCAACCGACGCCGGTACGGCGTGCGATAGTGGCCCCCGTACTCGCCCTCACGGTCGCGTTCGCGCTCGGCGCGATCGTCGCCGGCGGTGTGGCGTTCGGGGTGAGCCGGCCGAGCTCGATCGAGCAGACGGCCGACCGGCTCCGCGCCGAGTCCGCCCTCCGGGACAAGACGCAGAAGACCCTGACGGAGCTGGCCCGCAGCACGCGGGCTCGGCTCCTCCCCGTGCTCGACGGCCTGAGCCAGGCCTTCCCCGCCGACGGCACCGCAGGGCCCGTCGGGGTAACCGCCGCCGACGTCGAGGAATGGCAGAAGGCGGCCATCGCGGCCGCCGACGGCCTCGCCGACCCGCCGTCCGGTGAGACCGCCACCAACGTGGCGAGGTCGAGTCTCGCCTCCGCCGTACGGCAGATCGCCACCACCGTCGACACCTACGCGGCCGCGCGGGACCTCACCGGACCGGCCCGCACCGCCGCCATGGACCTGACCGTACGGCAACGCGCCGACGCGCTCTTCACCTGGTCGATCGGAGCCACCGCTCTCGACGCCCTGAACATCGACGCGGGCTACGGTCACCAGCATGTCTTCCTACCGACATCACCCGGCGAAGGGGCGCTCACCCCCGACACCGAACCCGAGGGGAGTCACCACTCGTGAACAAGGCACTGACATACGTCCTCACCGTCCTGCTGGCCGGGTTCCTGCTGGTGCTCGGCGCACCGGCGGCCTCCGCCCACGGCGGACCGATCATTCTGGAGGTGACGGGGGACGGCGCCGACAACGTCAACGTGCTGGTGACGTACAAAAAGGACGGCCATCCCGTCACGGAGATCGTCGAGGCGAAGCTGACCGCGACCTCGGCCGACGGCCGTTCCTTCGGCCCGGTGCCGCTCAGGTCGGCAAGCGAGGGCCAGAACCTCTACCGCTCCGCCGAGCCGCTGCCGAGTGGCGAGTGGCGGGTCACCGTGATCGCGACCGAGCCTTCCAAGGCGAAAGCGACGGTGAAGGTGAAGTCGGGCGTGGTCGCCGCCGCGCCCGCGACGGACGGGGCGGCGGCGCCCGCGCAGAACAAGGCCGGTGCGACGACGACCGTGGTGGACGACCAAGGCGCGATGGGGACTCCCCTCAAGATCGGCATCATCGTGCTTGTGGCGCTCGTCGCCCTCGTGGCCTTGATCGGCCTCGCCTGGCGGCGCAACCGCATGGGCGTCCGGCGCTGAAGGAGATCCGCGACAGCAGAAGCGCGGCCGGGGTGAGGGTGTGAACGTTGATGATCCACAGGACCGTGCTCTGTGGGGCTTCGAAGGCGATGGCGAGGTCGGCGTTCATGTAGGCGGCAGCCCATGCCGCCCGGCAGATCCTCCATCGGCAGCCGCAGGCCGTCGAGACCACCGGTGCGGGCCAGCATCGTGGTCACGACCGCGAGGACCCGACGCGGCACGACCTGTCCGTCGGCCAGCCGCACGCCCGTGATGCCGTTCTCGTCGGACCGGACCTCCGCGACCGGGGTGTCGACGACGCGGATGTCACGGGCGGCGAAGCGGGCGCGTGTGTCCTCGTCCAGGTCGGTGCCGCGGGTGAAGTACACCAGATCGTCGGTCAGCTGACGGAACAGGAGTGCGTGGTGGATCGAGGCCGGGCCCACGGCCAGGATGCCGATGGGTTCGTCACGCACCTCCGATCCGTGGCACAGTACGGGCAGTGCACCACGCCGTGGCCCCAGTGCCGGGCAAGTCCGGGGATGTCGGGGAGCACGTCCCGCAGTCCGGTGGCGACCAGCGCCCGGCGCGCGTGCATGGCTCTGCCGTCGGCCAGGACGATGATGAAGCGCAGGTCTCCTTCGGCACAGGACGCGGCCGCAGCGGCGGAGGTCACCTCTGTCCTCGTCCATGCTCCGGTCGGATGCGTGGTCACTCCGGCCAGGTGCAATCGCCGCGTGCTCGATGAAGACCAGCACATACAGCCGCTTGACCAGCAACGTCTCGACCACCAGGAAGTCACACGCGACGATCGCATGACCTTGCGCGGCCAGGAACTGCAGCCATCAGCCCGACCCGGCGGGGCGCCGGATCGATACCAGCGACGTGCAGGATCTTCCACACCGTGGACGCCGCGACCAGGTAGCCCAGGCGCGCCAACTCGCCCTGGATTCTCCGGTGCCCCCATGCCGGGTTCTCCCGCGCCATCCGAACGATCAGTGCCTTGACCGGCCGGCGAGTGCAAGGGCGTCCCGGGCGTCGCCTGTCGGTAAAAGTCCACTTACGCGCCACGAGGGTGGGATGCCAGCGCAAGATCGTCTCCAGGGTGACCGGGAACGCCTCCGTCCACCGGCGGCGATGGACCAGTCTCGACAACGCCGCCAGCCAGAGCCGGTCGGCGTGACCCCACCGCGGCCGGCCATCGAACTGCCGGCGCAGCACCTGGTTCTCGTGACGGAGCACCAGCAGCTCAACATCCTTGGACAGACCAGAGCGGACCAGCACGGTCAGCAGGCCGAACAAGCCCCTCACCAACCGGTAGACCAGCGACAACAACACCCCGCGATAGTCGCAGCCACCGCTCTGATCATGCAGAAACCCCCAGTTCAGAGCACGAAACCGCATTTCCGAGCGGAACACCATCCGTCACCGTTGCAGTCTGCCTAGAAGGCCCCGCTATAGTGACTTTGAGTGGACAAGCAAACACTCTTCGCATTTGAGGCCGAGAGCGGCCTCCGGTTCATTCAGCTCGATTCCCACGCCGGTTCCAAGCTTGGCGCCTTCACCTGGGCGATTTCCGCGAGGTCGTCGAATTCGGGCAGCCTGTCGGCAGGAGCGCGGACGACGCCGACCTGATTCGGCCTGGGCGCCGCGATGTTCCTAGGCGGGCCCCAGCTCACAATGTCCGTCGTGGCGCCTCCTTGGGTGTGGTACTTCTCCTTCTCCTGCGTGGAGAAGCCCGAGCCGAATTTGAAGGGTAGCCCTTTCGCGTCGACGTAGAGCGTCCAGCCCACGACCTTGTTCGCATAACTCGCGTCCGGCCGCTTCCCCGCCACCTGCCGGAAAGTGGGCGAGAGGGCATACAACTCGGCGAACGTGAGGGTGCCTTTGTAGAACCCGGTCCGCCTGAGGTCGGCGGTCTTACCCGACGGGTTCGGCAGGTTGAATTTCTTCTCATCGGCGTCGGCGATCAGCGCTTTCAGCGTCGCGAGTTCGAAGATGTTGATGACGTGGTCGCCGAAGGCTGTGGCGCCCGCACCGCGGTTGCCGCGCCGCGCCCACGTCTTTCCCTGGGGCAGGTTCGCGGTCCACAGCCGTTCCGTGCTGTAGAAGCGGCCTTTGCTGTTGATCCAGCGGTGCGGCCGAGTTTGCGCGATCAGGCTCCGGGAGACCGGGTCGCCTTCGGCCGCGCGCTCCTTGGCCAGCGGCAGCAGATGACGGTTGAAGTCCACCCGGCGCGTGATGCTCGCCGCCACGACTCCACCCCTGCCGAGAACCAGCATCCCTTCCTGTATCGGGTTGTAGCGGAACACCCGGGCCGTGTGATTGGTGTATTTGTTCCGGTTATTGATTTCGACGGAACCGTACTGCGTGAACTTCACGCTCGCGCCCTTGGCGAGCCGCTCACGGACCGCACGCACGACGTCGGGAACGGCGGCCTCCGCCGCAGACGGAACGATGAGCATGGTCGCCGGACCGAGGAGCAAGGCGGATAAGAGGGCTGGTAAACGGCGCATGAAAAGGGGCCTCCGAGACTTGGCGCAGCGACCGGATGATCTACAGCAGTCCCGGAGCGTACCAGTCCCCTGCTCATTCAGAGCGAATCCCGCCTGTCACCACGACAGAGAAATTCAGGAAGGCTCGATTTCCCTATTTCTTCGCCACGAGTTTGCGGTGCCAGGCGAGCAACGTGGCCGGATTATCGGGAAGATCTCCGCCCAACCGGGAGCGAGGTATCAAGCGCGAGAGCGCCGCCGGCCACAGGCGGTCAGCCGGTTCGTAGCGCACCCGCGAGATTTGACGGCGCAGGACCGCGTTCCGATGCCGAAGCACCGGCAGCTCCGCCTCCTTGGAGACGCTCCTTCGTAGCAGCAGCCCGGGCAAAGACAACAGACGCCGGGTGACGGCGTACACCGTAGACAAGATCACGAGACATGATCCCAGGCGGCCCGGACCGACCATTCGGCGCCCTTGACCCCATCCGCACATCGAGCGCAGGGCTCAGCGCGGGAAGTGATTCGAGTTCTTGAGCCCCACAGGATCGGATATAGAGCCGCGGGCTTGATCGACCAGGGCGGGAAAAGACACCGCGGTGAGCGCGCCGATGGGCGTGTTCTGTGCGCTCTTCCAACTTATCGGCTGGGGTGCCTTGCGGCCCCGCGAAGGGAATTCGACGATCCGGTCACGGGGTACCAGCGGTCACGGCCTGCGATGCCAGTGTCATCCGTAACACGTCGGCGAGAGTGGTCTCGCGCAGGGACCGGCACAGGGCTTCGGTCGCCTCCTGGTAAACGTCGGAGAGTGCGGACTGGATACCGGCACCGACGTAACACTCCGCGTCGGGAGTCGAGGCGTGCATGCCGAAAACGGGCTCATCAGGAAGCGAGCGGTAGACGTCCAGAAGAGTGATGTCCTGCGCGGCGCGAGCCAGGTTCCAACCGCCGCCTCTGCCGTGGGTGACCGTCACCAGCCCGGCGTCCTTCAGCTGTCCGAGACAGCGCCGGATGATGACGGGATTCGTGTTCACGCTGCTCGCGATGCGCTGTGACGTCGCGACCTCTTTGTCGGTCCCTCGGCGGTCGTAGGCCAGCCAGGTCAGGACGTGCACGGCCAGACTCATGCGGCTGTTCGCGCTCAAGCCGCCCACCTCCTCCGATCCTCGCTTCAAAGCGGCAGATGGCGTCCCCTGCACCACTGACCCTGAAAGTGTAACCGTTCTTGTGTCGGCCAGGAGCTTGCGAGCTCTCACCACCGATGGACGAGTCGCACCCCCCTCAGATCTGGGCGAGACCGCCGTCGACGAAGAGTTCGGCGCCCGTGGTGAAGGAGCTCTGGTCGGAGGCGAGGAAGACCGCGGCGGAAGCCACTTCGTCCACGTGCCCCAAGCGCCCCAGAGGGATAGAGCTGGAGAAGTTGTCCTTGAGTTCGCGCCTGGCATCGGCGTCTTCGCCGGCGAAGCCGAGGAGTCCGGGAGTCTCGATGGGGCCAGGGCTGATCGAGTTGACCCGGATTCGCCGGCCCGCCAACTCTGCCGCCCAGGATCGGGCGAAGTTGCGGGCAGCCGCCTTGCTGGCGCTGTAGACGCTCATCGCCGGAATTCCCTGGGAGGCGTTGGTAGAAGACGCGAGGATGACGGATGCGCCGTCCGGCAGGAGTGGCAGGGCCTTCTGCATGGTGAAGAGCATGCCCTTCACGTTGATGCCGAATGTCCGCTCATACTCCCCCTCGGTGACCTCGTCGAGCGCCACGAGAGCGCCCACTCCCGCGTTGGCGAACAGAACGTCGAGTCGCCCGCTGCGTTCCCTGATGGTGGCGAACAGCGCATCGAGATCCGCCAGTCTGGAGACGTCACTCTGCACACCGATGGCACCTGCGCCGATCGTTTTCACCGCGGCGTCGAGTTCTGACTTGCGGCGCCCCGTGATGTAGACGGTGGCGCCTTCACGCGCGAAGCGCTGGGCCACCCCCAGGCCGATACCGGCGCTACCGCCCGTGACCAGGGCGATCTTCCCGTCTAGCTGTCCCATGTCCCATCCTCCTTGCACAAACGGTTGCTGTTACGACTGCGGTCGCAGGCTCCGGCCAGCCGCGGCCCCTCCACGGAGGCCGGTCGGCCGCGCGACCACCTTCGACATTAATGTAACACATGTAGTTACACTTTTGGTGATGGCCGGTGTCGCGATCGGCAACGCGGGCGGGGCCCCCGGCGCCACAGTGGCATCGATCGCCAGGCTCTTGGTGGAGGCGGCCGGGCCGCGTTCGGCCGGGGTGCGCACCCTGCAGGATGTCTGCCGGTTGCCGCGGGCGCCCCGGGCCTTCATGGGTCGTACGTCACAGGTCGGTGATGTGGGTGTCGGCCATGCTCAGGGCCAGTTCCGGGCCGTAGGCGGAGACCGGGGACTGGAAGCCCGCGGTGTACGAGCCCTGGAGGACGCGGCGGGCGATCTCCACGGAGGAGAGCTGAGTGAAGCGGTAGCCGGTCGGCGTGTCGATGAGGGCGCGGGCCACGGTGCCGTCTCGGCCGGTCGCCTCGGCGACGATCTTGCTGCGGCCCACCTCGCGCTCGGCCGCGCTCGGCCCGTCCGGCAGTGTGGCGAGGTCCAGGTCGATGGGCAGGGGCTGCCCGGCCTGGACGTAAACCTCGATCGTGCCGGCTCCGGTGGAGACGTGACTGGTGATCAGATCCCCCATGGGGACGGACGCGCAGATCTCCGGGCCGACGTCGCCGAAGTCGAACGAGGCGGTCTTCGGCTGCGGCAGCGTGACGATCTCGCCGTCGGCACGCACGAGCGCGCCGAGCTCTCCGATGCCTTCGGTGGCGCTGGCGATGGACCCGCGGGAGAAGAGGTTCAGCCCGGCGGCCTCCTCGGGAGTGGCGCTGAGCAGCTTGAGCGCGATGCGCAGCCGAACGGGCTCGGTGACGCGGGCGGCGGCGTACGCGGCGACGCAGTCACTGGGCACCACGTCCCAGCCGGTGCCGGACATGACCATCACGCCCGCCGCCCGAGCCGCGGCATCGCGGGACTGGGTGGCGGCGAAGACGTCGTATTCGGCGGTGGTGTCCAGGTAGTGCGTGCCGGTCGCGATGCAGGCGTCCAGCAGCGGGCCGGCGGTCTTGCGGAAGGGGCCGGCCACGTTCAGGACGACGGTGACGCCGTCGAGGCCCTCGCGCGTCAGCGCCGGGTCGCCGAGGGCGAAAGAGCGGCCCGGCACGCCGAACTCCTTGGCGAGGGCGTCGACGCGGTCCGGGTTCCTCCCGGCCACGATGAAGTCGAGGCCCAGGTGCTGGGCCCGCTCGGTGACGAGCCGTCCGGTGTATCCGGTGGCTCCGTAAATCATCAATCGGCTGTTGCCGGTCATGACACTGCTCCGAACTTTGTACGTGTTGCCGGCGCGGGTTCACTCAAGGCGCCCGCCTCCTTCTCACGCTAGAGGCAGATCCGGACAGGATGTGTCCTGGTCACGGCGCGGCGGAGGTGTTGCTGCGGTACAGGGCGTCGAGCCGGCTCAGCAGGGCTTGACGCACCGAGCCGGGCGACAGGACTTGCACCTGGGTGCGCAGGCCGAGCAGGTAGGCGGCCAGCTGGTCGGGATCGGAGCCGCCGATCGTGATGATCGTGGCGTCGTCCCCGTCGGCCTCGTGCGTCGCGACGATCGGCGCGACCAGGCGCAGCGCCTCCCGCAGGGGTACGGGGAGCCGGACCCGGGCGTAGAAGGGGTATCCGGTGCGGACGATGGTGTCGGAGACCAGCCGCGCGGCGTCAGGGGGATCGACCAGGTCGACGGTCACCCCGGTGGGCTGGGCGTCGGTGACGCGGTCCGCGCGGAAGGTGCGCCATTCGTCGCGGTCGACGTCGCGGGCCACGAAGTACCAGTGCGCCCCGGTGTAGACCAGGCGGTGCGGGTCGACGTCACGAGTGCTGCTCTTGCCGTGCATGTCCCGGTAGGTCAGCCGGGTCCGCTCGCTCGCCCGGCAGACGGAGGCGAGGACGAGCAGCACGGCGGCGGAGGCTTCGGGCGCGGGCGCGCGTGGTGTGTGTTCTACGGCTGCGTCCAGGCCGGTCAGCCTGGCGGCCATGCGGCGGGGAAGGATGTGCTGCAGCTTCAGCAGGGCCGACAGTGCCGCCTGATCACCGCCGAGGGCTGGGCCGTTGGCGGCCTCCCGCAGGGCCACGGCGACGGCGAAGGCCTCGTCGTCGTCGAGGTTGAGTGGCGGCATCCGGGTTCCGCCGCTCAGCCGGTAGCCGCCTCCCGGGCCGGGCACGGACTCCACGCCGTAGCCCAGCTCCCGCAGCCGTTCGATGTCCCGGCGGATCGTGCGTTCGGTGACCTCCAGGCGGGCCGCCAGTTCCGCGTTCGACCACGTCGGCCTGCTGGACAGCAGCGAGACCACCCTCAGCAGGCGGGCGGAGGTGGTGATCACAGCGCGAGCCTACGTCAGCCCGCGCATACCCTGGGCGGGGGTGACCAGCATGCATACGACCGAACTCGGCGAATTCCTCAAGGCACACCGCGCGCGCATCGAACCGGGAGACGTCGGATTCCCCGCAGGCGCCAAGCGCCGGGTGACCGGGCTGCGCCGGGAGGAAGTCGCCGTCCTGGCCGGGGTCAGCAGCGACTACTACACGCGCCTGGAGCAGGGCCGCGAACGCAACCCGTCCGCCTCCGTGCTGGACGCCATCGGCCGCGCCCTGCGCCTGGACAACGACTCACGCGAACATCTCCACCGCCTGGCCGGTCTGACCCCTCGCCTGGGCCCGCCCGGTGGCCTGGCCCAGGTCCATCCCGCGCTGGCGCAGCTCCTGGATGCCTTCCCGGCGTCGGCGGCCTATGTCCTCGGCCCCGCTTTCGACGTGCTGGCCACCAATGCCGTGGCCGCCGCGCTGCTGTCACCCTTCGAGGGCTGTACGAACATGGTCCGGATCCTGTTCACCCATCCGCAGGCCCAGGTGGTGTTCGCCAACTGGGACGAGGTCGTGCCCAAGACCGTGCGCGCGCTGCGCCTGCACTCCGGCCGGTTTCCCGGGGACCCGCGGATCGGGGCGCTGGTGGAGGAGTTGCTGAAGACGTCCGCGACGTTCCGTGACCTATGGCGCGATCAGTCGGTGGGCGGGCTCACCCGCGCCTTCAAGGTCTTCGTCCATCCGGCGGTCGGCCGGGTGGAGCTCACTTACCAGACCTTCGACGTCCACGACGCCCCCGGCCAGCAGCTCCTGGTCGGCACGCCCGAGCCGGGCAGCCGCAGCGCCGAGGCCCTGGTTTACCTCGCCTCGATGCGAAGCCGTTCCTAGGTGTCGTACACCCCCTCTCGCGCGGCCTTCATCGGCAGCGCCCTGGCGGCGAAGGTGGTGGGTGGAACAACCGCACCACACGATAAGGAACGTCATGTCCCTCACCTCGTACCGCACGCTCGGCACCTCCGGCCTGCGGGTCAGCCCGCTGGCCCTCGGCGCGATGACCTTCGACGACGGCAGCTGGGGCTCCGGCCCCGACACCTCCTTCGCCATCCTCGACCGCTACCTCGACACGGGCGGCAACTTCATCGACACCGCCAACATGTACAACGGCGGCGCCTCGGAGACCACGCTCGGCGCCTACTTCGGCAAGCGCCCCGGCGTCCGCGACCGCGTGGTGCTGGCCACCAAGTTCGGCGGCAGCATGGCGCCTGACGACCCGAACTCCGGCGGCGCCGGCCGCAAGGCGATCCGCGCCCAGCTCGACGCCTCCCTGCGCCGGCTGAACACCGACTACGTCGACCTGTATTGGATGCACCAGTGGGACCGGCACACCCCCATCGAGGAGACCCTGTCCACCCTCACCGACCTGGTACGCGCCGGGAAGATCCACGCGATCGGCCTGTCCAACGTGCCGGCCTGGTGGGTGGCCGAGGCCGCCACCGCCTCCCGGTTCCGCGACTGGGAGCCGATCGCCGCGCTGCAGGTCGAATACTCCCTGCTCGCCCGGACCGTCGAAGGTGAGACCTTCGGCGCGGCGCGGCGCTTCGGCCTGGGCGTCACCCCGTGGAGCCCGCTGGCCAGCGGAGCCCTGTCCGGCAAGTACTCACGCGCCACCACGGCGGTGCCCGGTTCGGGGCGCGCCGCCTACGCCGGTCCACACCTGACCGTGTCCACCTTCGTGCTGCTCGACGCGCTGGCCGAGATCGCCGATGATCTCGGGGCGACCGTGGCCGCGGTCGCGCTGGCCTGGGTACGGCAGCGGCCGGAGGTCACCGCCACGCTGATCGGCGCCCGTACCCCCGAGCAGTTCGAGGCCAACCTCGCATCCCTCGACGTCACCCTCACCGCCGAGCAGATCACCCGCCTCGATGCTCTGACCGCGCCCAGCCTCGACTACCCGCATCCCATGCTGGAGTCGATGGTCGGCTTCCAGCAGGGTGACACCACCGTCAACGGCCTGGCTGCCCAGGCCTTCGTCCGCTGACCTCGGTCAGCGCGCGGTGAAGGTCGTGGCGTCGATGACGAACCGGCAGCGCACGTCCCCCTTCTCCAGGCGTCCCAGCGTGGCGTTCACCTGATCAGCCGTGATCGTCCCGGTCTCGGCGTGGATGCCGTGCCGTGCGCAGGATTCAGCGTCTCCTGGGGCTTGCCGGATGCCGCCGTTCCTGGTCGGGATGATGATCCGGCGCCCGGCCCGAGCAGAGGGACGTGACCAGCGGGGTACCGGCTGTACGAGGACTCCCCCGGGACGAAAGGGCGCTTCAATGAGACTGTGGGGAATTCACCCTGCGCTACGGGACGCCGGCACTGCCGGGTGACTCATGCGGACCAGGATCGTAGTTGTCCGCATCTCCCGATAGCGTCGTCTTATGGAAGAAAAAGCAGGTCAGAGCCAGAAGATAAGTGAGACGTGCAAGGCCGGGCTGGCCGCTGCGAGCGACGAGGCGCTGCGCGTACGCGCCCTCTACGAGCAGGTCGAACGGCGCGTCCTGGACAGGACGTGGACGCTGCCGGAGCTCGCGGTCGGCTTCACCAATGACGCCGCCTACGTCGGGCGCCTGGTACTCGCGGCCGAACGCACCTGGAATATCGACGGCGACGTGGATGCCGAGCTACGGCACAAGCTCGCCGAGTGCCTGTGGTGGATCTTCGTCCTCGCTGAACGGCTTGGCGTCGACCTGCCCGAGGCCTACCCGTCCACCATGGACCGTATTCGTGGCGAACTCGAGCGGGCGGTTAGCAACATGAGTGCATAACCTATAGAGCAACCCACACCGCGACATACGCGACCGCCCCCCGGTTCCTCGCTACGGTATCGGTCAGAGCATCGGAGGCGCGGTCTCGCGCCGGGATGTGTCTGCGCTGTCCGGCGCCGGGGCAGACGATCTGGACCTGGCATCGCCGCATGGCCGGTGACGATATGTGGAATGAAGACTTCGGCGGCCACTGACCACCGAGGGCTGGTCGGACTACACGAAACCCGGGCCGAGCATCGCCCCGCCTGACCACGCCATCTACCGCTCCTGCGGAGGACGGCGCACCGAAGATCACCCGGTCGGCGGCGCGGCGACTGTGTGGACCCGGCCGCCGATGATGCGACCCCGCATCGTTGGTGGGCCGCGCGGTGTCATCCGACCGGGTCCCGCAGAATGGTGCGTAGGTGCTCCTGTGGGGTGGTGGCAGTGAAGGGGTCCAGGTGGATCTCGTGGTGCGCGCCGACGCGCCGCAGGCCGCGGTCCGATGCGAAGGCGCCGAGCCGCGCGAGGGTGCCGAATTCGTCCGCGAAAGGGCCGTGGTGCATGATCTGCACGACCAGTTGTTCGGGCAGTGTGAAGAGCGTCAGCTCGTGGTCGGCCGAGGGGACCGCGCGTCGGGCGGACGCGAGGTCAGCGGCGGTGGTGTCGTCGCTGACGTGTGCCAGCACGCGGTATTCGAGTGTGTCGACGGGATTGACGCTGTAGAAGTCGGTCCGCGACCTGCTGCTTGACCATGATGCGCGTCCCCTGTACCTCCAGGCGTGGGCCGGAACCAGCACAATCGCCCGTGCCCTCAAGTCGATCGAGCAGCGGTTCTCCCACACGAAGCAGTGGCCCCGTGTCAAGGCCGAGGTCTCCAAGAAGACGGTGATCCTGGCCAGCGGCCTCCAGGACGAGACCTACGCGAAATACATTGCTCCCATCTGGCCGGACCTCCGTGTGGAGAACATGGCGGCGGGCTACGCCACCTGGGGCTACAACTGTGCCCGTGGCGGGCAGGGCAACGTCCGAGGTCTGCCGGCTGACCGCGTCTGCTTCAGCGGCGCGTGGATCAAGCAGAACATTCAGATCGGACCGCTGGGCTCGCTATACCGGTCCTGGCTCGACGGTCAATCCATGCCGGGCGACCCGCTTGACATCTTCGGTGATCCCGAACGCGCCCCGTCCGGCTGGTGCAAGCCGCTGGCGCCGTACGACTTCCTCTCCGAGGGCGACAACGTCGCCTTCAACCCCTTGCTCAACACCGGAATCCAGGACCCGGAGAACCCGCTGCTCGGCAACTGGGGCGGCCGGGCGACCCAGACGAGCACCACGCCGAACCTGTGGACGATGGTAGCCACGGAGAAGGACGACACCGGCAACGAGGTCAGGGACTACACGACACTGCGCTGGGCCGGGGCCGCGCAGAACGACTTCGCGGCCCGCGTGCAGTGGACCCTGACCCGCAAATACAAGGACGGCAACCACGCGCCCACAGTGAAGATCCTCGGCGGTGACACGGTCCGGGCACGCCCCGGCTCCGTGGTCACTCTCGCCGGCCTCACTGACGATCCTGACAGAGTCCCGTGAATCTCAGCTGGTGGCAGTACCGGGAAGAAGGCACCTACCCCCGCACCGTCACCATCACCGACCGCGGTCACGACCGAATCACTGTCACCGTCCCGTCGGACGCCACACCGGGCCAGACCATCTCGGTCATCCTCCAAGGCACCGACAAGGGCACGTTCCCCCTCACGCGGTACGACCGGGTCTTCATCCAGGTCGTCTGACAACACCGAACACCACCCAGCGAACCGTCACGCCGGCCGGGTGGTGTTGCGCGTTACCGCTTCAGCGGACGCAGGTCTCCAGTCACGGAAACTGCTGGTGGACCGGTAGGACCCGCCGCGAGGAACGGGATAATAGCGCAATGGAATATCGTGAACTAGGCCGATCTGGCTTGCGGATATCGGTGCTCACCATGGGGACCATGGGTTTCGGCGGCGCTGGCAAGTTCGCCTACGTCGGCTCCACCGGTGTGGAGGAGGCACGTCGGCAGATCGACATGTGCATGGACGCCGGGGTCAACCTCATCGACACCGCCGATGTCTACTCCGCCGGCCTGTCCGAGGAGATCGTCGGCAAGGTGATCGAGGGGCGCCGCGACGAGGTGTTGCTAGCCACCAAGGTACGCATGTCGATGGGCGACGGTCCCAACGACGCCGGGCTGTCTCGGCACCACATCATCACCGGTGCCGAGGCGAGCTTGCGCCGGCTCGGCACCGACCACATCGACCTCTACCAGGTGCACGAGTGGGACGGCCGCACCCCGCTGGAGGAGACCCTGGCCGCGCTGGACCACCTGGTGACCTCTGGCAAGGTCCGCTACGTGGGAGTCTCCAACTACGCCGGTTGGCAGCTCATGAAGGCGCTGGGCATCGCCGACAAGCTCGGCTTGCCGCGCTTCGTCAGTCAGCAGATCTACTACTCCCTGCAGGCCCGCGACGCCGAGTACGAGCTGATTCCGGCCGCCGTCGACCAAGGCCTCGGCGTACTGGTGTGGAGCCCGTTGGCCGGCGGCCTGCTGTCCGGCCGCTACCGCCGGGGCGTGCAGCCGGCCGAAGGTCGCCAGCTCACCGACTGGAACGAGCCGCCGGTCCGCAACCAGGAGCAGCTCTACGACACGGTGGAGGTGCTGGTCGACATCGCGGCGGGGCACGGCGTCTCGGCGGCGCAGGTGGCGCTGGCGTACCTGCTGGGCAGACCGGCGGTCACCTCGCTGGTGATCGGCGCCCGCACCAGCGAGCAGCTTGCCGACAACCTGGCCGCGGCCGATTTGAAGCTGTCGGACGAGGAGCGTGCCCGGCTGGACGAGGTCAGCCGCCAGCCCCTGCTCTACCCTTACTGGCACCAGGCGGCGACCGCGTCCGATCGCCTCTCGCCCGCCGACCTGACCCTGCTCGGGCCGCACCTGTAGTCGGGGGCCGGCCCAGGTCCCCGGGCGCGTGGCAGGAGAGCAGAGGTCCGCAGCATGGGGTCCGCCGGGACAATGACGGTCAGATTTGCGCCTGCCGAAAATTCCATCCATGCAGGTCAAGCTGCATGTAAGTATTCGTGGAGGACGCCGCCGAGCCGGTCTCGTCGGCGTACGTTCAGATCGGTGATCCGCCCGGGGTCGATGATCGGGTCCGGGGCGGGACGCAGCGGCGCTGCTTGGTCCAGGGCTTGATGGGCCCGGTGCCAGTTGTAGAAGTGTTCGTACTCGCGCAGGGCGTGCCGCAGGTGGAGTTCGTTCCATACGAGGCAGCAGTCGAGGAGCTCTCGCCGACACGACTGCACCCACCGCTCCATGATCGAGTTCATCTGCGGCATCCGGACACCGGTGAGCACCGTCTTGATGCCTGTGGGGCTCAATAATGGGTTCGGTGTCTGGCCTGCCGGTTCTCGGGTGGTGTCGCTGGTCAGCCGGCGATCCGGCACTCGTTGACAACGCCGAGGATGGCTTTGCGGTGGACAGCGTGGTCGGCCAGGTCGATGGGCTTGGCGGTCCTGGTTTCGGCTTGCGATGGTGTCAACTGTCCGATGCCGCGGTGAGGTCGGGCCGTGTTGTACGAAGGCATCGGTGAATTGGCCGCCGCGGTCGCGGATCAGGAACTTCAGCTTCGTCATGTCGGTGTCGGTGTCGATGAGGAAGTTGCGGGCGGCCTGAGCGGTCCACGGGCCGGTGGGGTTGGCGGTGACGCCGAGCAGGTACGCGAACACGACTCGATCCACAATAGCCGACAAAGGCGTCAATTTATGGACATCGTTGTCGAAGCGTTGCTAGGGTCAACCGTCATGCGAACGCCACGCTACGGACCCGACGCCCCAGACGCTACCTATGTCCCCCACGTCGGTCGCATCCAGCGCCCGGTCCTGGTCAGCGGGCTTTTTCCTCAGGTGGCCTGATGTCCGCCTGGCTGTCCGCGTACGGGTTGCCCGGCAGCATCCGCGGGGCCTATTACGAGGATCCGCCGCTGTTCCACGCCGAGGTCGACACCTCGTGCGGGCAGTCCTTGCGCCAGGGTCTCGGCCCGTTGATCGCGCTTTGGAGCAAGTACCTGGGCGATCAGTGGTCGATCGGCGATCGGGAAGGCATGCTCAACGCGGCACAGGACGAGTTGCCGCCTCGGCTCACCGTCACCCTCGGCAGGTTCACCGCAGGAGACGGCCCGCCCCAGAATCTCAAGGAGTACGACCCCCGAATGGGGCCGCGCCTTCTGGACCGGAACCGTCGCGGCGAGCTGCGACTATGCCCGCATGCTGCCCTCGGTCAAGGTGGCGGTGCTGCTGACCCACCACTTCCGGCAGGGGGACGAGCAGACGAGCCAGTTGATAGGCGCGCTGTCCGACCGGCAGGCCGCCCGCGCCCGGGAGCTCATCACCCAGGCCGACCAGCCCGTCGACCACCGCTCGTTCCCCCGGCTCGGCCACGCGATGCACACGGAGGATCCCAAGCTCTTCGCCGAGACCCTCAGCGAATGGGCGGCCACGCTGCCATCGTGAACGCCATCTCGCCCAGGCGCCGGCCCGGGATCGCCCTGCCCTGCGGACTGGTCTACGACCGCGGTTGAGAAGATCGAGATCATGCGCGCCATCGTCGCCCGTGGCCCGGCCAGGGCCGCCTGATGCACATCAGGACGACCCGTTCTGGCGGCCTAGGCCACCTGCTGCTCAACCGGCCAGCGGCACTCAACGCACTCACCCACGACATGGTCCGACGGCTCGACGCCACGTTGCACGCCTGGGCGAGCGATGCCGCCGTCGAGGCCGTGCTCATCAGCGGCGCGGGCGAGCGCGGCCTGTGCGCGGGAGGGGACATCCGCTCCATCTATCACGACATCCGCCGGGGCGGCGACGCCACTGCCGCGTTCTGGCGTGACGAGTACCGGCTCAACGCCCACATCGCCAGGTACGCCAAGCCGTACGTCGCCCTTATGGACGGCCTGGTCATGGGAGGCGGTGTCGGCGTCTCAGCACACGGCAGCGTACGGGTGGTCACCGAACGGACGAAGCTCGCCATGCCCGAGACGCGCATCGGCCTGGTCCCCGACGTGGGCGGCACGTACCTGCTCTCCCGGGCGCCGGGTGAGATCGGCATGCATCTGGCGCTGACCGGGACGGCGATCGGGGCGGGCGACGCCATCGCCTGTGGCCTGGCCGACCACTTCATCCCCTCCGCGGAGATGACCGCCTTCACGCGGGCCGTCGCGGAGGGCGGGGTGACCGCTGCCGTGGAGGCCCACGCCCAGGCGCCACCGTCCGGGGTACTGGCGGAGCAGCGTTCCTGGATCGACGTCTGCTACGCGGCCGAGGACGTGGCGACCATCGTGAAGCTGTTGCTGGACACCGGCGAGCTCGCGGCAAAGGAGGCGGCCGCGCGGATCGGCGGCAACTCCCCCACGGCACTCCAGGTGACCCATGCGGCGATCCGCCGGGCAGGGCTACTCGGCTCGCTGGAGGAGGTCCTCCTTCAGGAGTACCGGACGTCGTGCCGGGCCCTGGGCCATCCGGATCTGGAGGAGGGGATCCGCGCCCAGGTCATCGACAAGGACCGGACGCCCCGCTGGGCGGCCACCGCCCCGTCCGACGCGGTCGAGGTGTTCTTCGCCCCGCTGGGTGAGCGGGAGTTGAGACTGTCATGACGGGCGTCGAACCCATCAGCCTTTCCTCAGTGTCGAAATATTGACATCAGTGTCGAGTTCTTCGTATGTTCTTGGCCACACCCGCTGCATCGGGTGTGGTCGAAGAGGAGATTACGGATGACGACCTCCGCCCAGCCCCGCCCGGTGAGTCCACGAGCCGCGATCGCGGCCGTGGCGATCGGCTTCGGGGCGATCGTGTTCGACGGCTACGATCTGATCGTCTACGGCTCCGCCGTACCGGCGTTGCTGGCCCATGAGGAGTGGGCGCTGTCCCCGGTGGAAGCCGGCGCGATCGGCAGTTACGCACTGCTCGGGGCGTTCGTGGGCGCCATCACGTGCGGAACGCTGACCGATCTGCTCGGCCGGCGACGACTCTTCATCATCTCGCTGGCCTGGTTCTCCCTGATGATGCTGCTGGCCGCCCTCGCTCCTGACCCGTCGTCGCTGGGCCTGTTCCGATTTCTGGCGGGGCTCGGATTCGGTGGCATCCCCCCGACGGCCATCGCCCTGGTCATGGAGGTGGCACCGGCGCGCCGCAGGCAGGTGATCAGCGGTCTGATGCTCTGCGGCTTCCCCGTCGGCGGCATCCTCGCCTCGGTCCTCGCGCTCGTCCTGCTGGAGCCGGCCGGATTCCGCGTGCTGTTCGCCGTCGGCGCGCTGCCACTGGTCACGCTCGTTCCGCTGGCGATCTGGCTCCTCCCGGAGTCGCCGGATTTCGTGCGATCGACCCGCGACTCCGTCCGCCGGGAACTGGGCTCCTTGGTGAGCGGCCGTGCCGCGGTCGCCACGGTGCTGTTCGTGGTGGCGAACATGTGCTCGATGCTGCTGGTCTTCGGGCTCAACACCTGGTTGCCGCAACTGATGCGCAACGCCGGATACGGGCTGTCGTCCGCGCTCGCGTTCCTGCTCCTGCTCAATATGGGGGCGGTGGCCGGCGGGCTCGTCGGCACCTCCCTCGCCGACCGGTACGGCAGCCGCTGGGTCGCGACCACACTCTTCGCCGTCGCCGTCGTGTCGCTCGGCCTGTTCGCCTTGCCGCTGCCGACCGTGGTGCTGTACGTCCTGGCCTTCATCGCCGGCGCGGCGACGACCGGCAACCAGATCGTCGTCTACGGGTATGTGGCCGCGTACCACCCCGTCGGCAACCGGGCGACCGCTCTCGGTCTGAGCAGCGGCTTCGGCCGGCTCGGCTCTGTGGGCGGCCCCATACTCGGCGGCACTCTGCTGTCGGCCGGCGTGGGTCTCGGAGGCAATGTCGGGGTGTTCGCGGCTGTCGCGGTCGTTGGCGCCGCCGCCTCGGCTTTCGTCCCACGGCCCGGTGTCGGCGCGATCCCCGCGACCAAGCCCGCCTTGCCCGCGGCCGAGGGCGGGATCACCGCGTGATGACGATCATGGGGCAGAATGGGTCGCGTTCGCGGATACCAGATCAAGGCGAGGTGACGATGGCCCGGCAGCCGACCCGCCGGCACCTGGTGTCCAACGAACTGCTCGAGCACTCGGCCCGGCTGTTCGCGGAGCAGGGTTTCGCCAACACGAGCCTGCAGGACATCGCCAACGCGATGGGGATCAGCCGGCCGGCGCTCTACCACTACGTCAGCAACAAGGAAGAGCTCCTCGCCGCGCTGGTGCGCGATGTCCTCGAGCGCGTCGTGGAGATCCTCGAGCGCGTCAGCGGCCGTGCGGACCTCACCGCCGACGCGCGGGTCGAGACCGCGCTTCGCGAGATAGCGGTCACCAATGCCAGGAACACCAGCCGCTTCCGGCTGCTCGACCGCAGCGAACCTGATCTTCCCGCGGAGATCGCGGAGATGCACCGCCAGGCCCGGCATCGGGTGCTCGAACTACTGACCGGATTGATCGAGGACGCCGTCGCCGCAGGAGTCTTCCGCCCCCTTCCGGCCCGTACGGCCGCGCTCGGGATGCTCGGCATGGTCAACTGGGTGGCCTGGTGGTATCGGGCCGAGACCGACGGTGATGCCGACGCCATCGCGGACGTCCTCGTCGACGTCGCGATGACCGGTGTCCGCAGGACCGACGACCGTACGGTTGCCGCGGGCCCGCGGGCGGCCCTTGAGCTGCTCAAGGAAGACATCGCACACCTTGAGAGCGCGATGCGGCGGGCCCTGCCCGCCGATTCCGACTGACAGACCGCACCGACTTGCCATCGCCAGGTAACGGCGTCGACGCCTGCGCTTGGCCCTGACACAAACGTCGGTTATTCTACATAAGCGTCAACGAGGAGTCTGCCATGACCGGTGAGGTCGGCCTTCCGTCCCCGCCCTTTCCTCACGACCGAGCCGAACGCTACGTCCGTGAGCAGCTGTGGAAGCGCGAACCGCTGGGGGACGTCATACGCCTCGCCCTGGCCCGGCGCCCCGGCCACCTCGCGCTGGTCACCACCGAGGTCAGGTGGACCCACCGCGAACTCGACGAGCGCAGTACCGCCTTCGCGGCAGGGCTTCTCGCCATGACCACGCTGAGACCCGGCGATCGGATGATGTTCCAGCTCGGCAATGTCGCCGAGACCGTCGTCGCCTACTACGGCGTGGTCAAGGCCGGCATCATCCCCGTCTGTACCCTTCCCCAGCACGGCGCGCATGAGATCGGCCGGCTCGCAGAGCACACAGCGGCCCGCGGGCACATCGTCCAGGCCGACTTCCGCAACCGGGACCTGGTGGAGCTGGGCACCCGCCTCGGCGAGGCCGTCCCGATCCTCGACACACTGATCGTCGCGCGCGGCGCGGCGCCACCCGGCGCACTCTCGTTCGACGACATCCTCGACGCCGGATCGCAGCCGGACGCCCGCGCGCGACTGCGCTCGCTGGAGATCGACCCGGACGGAATCGTCGCCTTCCAGCTGTCCGGCGGCACGACGGGCCTGCCCAAGGTCGCTCCCCGGCGGCACGCCGAGTACGCCTACAACTCCCAGGTGTGGGCCGAAGCGCTTGAACTCGACGAGAACGCCGTGGTCCTGCACCCGCTGCCGATCATGCACAACGCCGGCATCGCCGCCGCCCTGCAGCCTGCTCACCTCGTGGGCGGCACGTTCGTCCTCCCATCCGGAGCCGACGCCGGCCCGATGCTGGAGCTGATCGCGCGCGAGCGGGTCACCACCATGCCGGTCGTCCCGCCTGCGGTCGCGATCCGGATTCTGCGGCATCCTGCCGCGCGCACGACCGATCTGACCAGTCTCACGAGGTTCGTGCTGGGTGGCCAGCGTCCCTCCGCGGACCTGCTCGAGCGCCTGGAGAGCGAGCTCGGCATCCCGACACAGCAGATGTTCGGGATGGCCGAGGGCATGTTCCTGTTCACCCCGCCGAGCTCGCCGGAATGGGTCCGGCGCGGCACGGTAGGCACTCCCATCTCCCCCGCCGACGAGGTGCGGGTGCTCAACGTCGGCTTCGAGACGGAGGTGCCGGACGGTGAGCTCGGTGAGCTCGCCTGCCGAGGGCCGTACACGATCCCCGGCTACCACCGCGCGGCCGCGCACAATGCCGCCGCCTTCACCACGGACGGCTTCTATCGCACCGGCGATCTGGTCACCCGGCACGTGGTGGACGGCCGGGACTTCTACTCGATCGACGGCCGTATCAAGGACGTCATCAACCGCGGCGCCGAGAAGATCCACGCCGAGGAGGTCGAGGAGCTGATCGCCCGCCATCCCGTGGTGCACGGGGCCGCCCTCGTGGCGATGCCGGACCCGGTTCTGGGCGAGCGGATCTGCGCCTACGTGGTGCCCGGGGTCGGTGCCGAGACACTCACCCTCGACGCCGTCAACGCGTTCCTGCTCGAGCAGGGCCTTGCGAAGTTCAAGCTCCCGGAGCGCCTCGAGATCGTCGACGCGTTCCCGCTGACCAACGTCGGCAAGGTCTCCAAGAAGGCTCTCCGGGCCGACATAGAAGGCAAGATCGAGAAGGAGAACGCTCCCCTATGAGGCTCGACAGCATCGCGGTGCTCGGCGGCGGCCCGGGAGGCCTCTACGCGGCCCGGCTGTTCAAACTGGCGAACCCCGAAGCGAGGGTCATCGTCTACGAGCAGAGCGTGCCCGAGCAGACCTTCGGGTTCGGCGTCGCCGTCGCCGCCCGAACCCAGCGCAACCTCGAGGCCGCCGACCCTGTCACGCAGGCCGACATCATCACGGCAGGCAGGCCGCACGACATGCGGATGGTCGTCGGCCGGCAGTCCGCACGGGTGCACAACGGAGCGCTCATCGGCATCGCCAGAACGGAGCTGCTGGCGATCCTCAGCCGGCACGCCAAGGCCGCCGGCGTCGACATCCGGTACGGTGCCCGGGCCTCCCTCGCCGACCTCGACGCCGAGCTGGTGATCGTGGCCGACGGGGTGAGCAGCCAGACCCGTACCGAACTCGCCGTCGAGCTCGGCGCCCGTGCCGACGTCGCCGGCGGACTCTACCTGTGGGCGGGCACGGACTTCGCGCTCGACACCGCGATCTTCACCCCGGCGACCACCGCCCACGGGATCTTCGTCGCCCACGCCTACCCGTACGCGCGCGACCGCAGCACCTTCCTCATCGAGACCGACGAGGCGGCCTGGCGCGCGGCCGGCTTCGACGCCACGACCGAGGCGACCCCGCCCGAGGAGTCCGACACCGAGGCCCTCGACTACCTCACGGACGCGTTCGCCGAGCACCTCGGCGGGCACCGGCTGATCGGCAACCGGACCCGGTGGCTGCGCTTCCGCACCGTGCACTGCGAGCGGTGGACGCACGGCAACGTCGTGCTGCTCGGCGACGCCGCGCACACCGCCCACTACTCCGTCGGCTCCGGCACCAAGCTCGCGATGGAGGACGCCATCGCGCTGCGCGAAGCGGTGACAGCGGCACCGGATCTGCCGGCCGCGCTGGCCGCCTACGAGCGGGAGCGCCGCCCGCAGGTGGAACGCCTGCAGGAGCTCGCCCGGCGCAGCATGCTCTGGTGGGACTCGTTCCCGCGGCGCATCCATCTTCCGGTCGAGCAGCTGATGGTCGCCTACATGACCCGCACCGGCAACGTCTCGCTCCAGCGCTTCGCCGGGACCAATCCCGAGGTCGTCCGGAGCGGGCTCGCCCGGTTCGCGGGAGTCGATCCTAGCCACGTCCAGACCGACGGCGTAGTCGACTGGGTGCTGGCACGGCCATTCGAACGCGGCACTCGCCGCTGGGACTCCCGTCTGCTCGCCCCGCACACCCGGGACACCCTCTCCGCCGTTCCCGGTGACAGCGCCCCGCCCTCTGCCGCCGACCTTGCCCGGGTTGAGGTCGTCCGCACCGATCCCTGGGACGAAGGGGAGGCGCTCATCAAGCACGTGCACGATCTTGTGCAGAAGGGCTGGCAAGGCTGCTGGCTGACCGGGCCCGAGGACCACGACAGCCTTCTGACCAGGCTCGAGATCGGCGAACGCCTGCGCAACGAGATCGGTGCGCTCGTCGTCGTCGAAGGCCCGTCGAGCCGCATGGACGACCTCGCCGCCGGCATCGCCTCCGGCCGGGCGGACCTCGTGTACCTCACCGGGGGCGGAGATGAAACCTGATCAATCGACGCAACTGTCGCGAGAGCAACGTAAACCACTCAGAACATGCGGGAGATTAAATTGATCAAGGGTGAGCACCGCGTGCGTGGTGTCGACCATGCCGCGTTCCCGACCTTCGACCCGGCCGCGACCGTACGGTTCTACCGGGACGTGCTGAAGTTCCCCGTGGTGCACTCGATCTGCGCCGCGGGCTGGGGTCCTGACCAGCACCCCGACTTCATTCACTTCTTCTTCGACATCGGCAACGACGACCGGATCGCCTTCTTCTACTACTTCGGCCACGAGCCGGTCGGCGACCCGGAAGCCCGTGGCGATGCCTGGGCCCGCCTCCCTGAGGGCACTCCCGAGTTCTTCGCCAACTCCCGCCACCTCGCGATCCACGTCGACTCGGAGGAGGACCTGCTCGAATACCGGCGCCGCCTGGACGGGAGCGAGTGGCCCTGCGAGATGCAGGTCATGCACGAGACGATCGAGTCGATCTACACCCACGACCCGAACGGCTACATGATCGAGCTGACCCGGGCCCTGCGCCCGGTCACGCCGCAGGAGGACCTGGACGCGACGCTCACCATCGATGCGCTCTGCGAGGTGGCATCCGGTCCGGAGCCCACGCTCGAGAAACTGCTCACCCGCAAGGCCGAGCTGATCATGGAACGCGCCGAGGCCTGGGAGCAGGCGCTGCCCTCGGCGCCCGAACCGGAGACGGTGACGCCGTGACCGCGATGTTCGTCCTCGGCGTCCCGGAGAACCAGGGCGTTCTCGAGGTGGCCCAGCGGGACCCGCTGCTGATCGTGGACAAGGTCGGCCCCTACTTCAGAATCGCTGCCGGGGGCGAGCCCGCCGGCCCGTCCTCCGACGAACCTCTCGGAGCCGGGCACGCAAGCACGAGCGGTGAGATCGTCATCGACCGGCGCGCGACCGGCTGCCGACACGCCGTGTGGTACTCGGCGGTCGCGGGCCTGCAAGGCTCCCGGATCGCCCAGCACGACAAGAACGCCCTGCGCGTCGTCTCAGTGAGGAACAACGATGAGTGAACCGACGGCTGTGCCCCCCAGGGGTCATCACCGCATCGGGCTGGTCGTGCCCAGCTCGAACGTCACCGTGGAAACCGAGATGCCGGCGCTGCTGCAGCGGCACCGCGACGCCACGTTCTCCTTCCACTCGACCCGCATGCGGATGCACACGGTGTCGCCGGAGGAACTCCGAGCCATGAACGCGCAGCGAGGCCGGTGCATCGACGAGATCGGCGACGCGGGCGTCGACGCGGTCCTCTACGCCTGCCTCGTCGCGCTGATGGCGCAGGGACACCCGGACGGGATCGCCGAGCACGTAACCGCCGAACAGGCGGTACGGGACCAGTTCTCCGAGCGTGGCCTCGCGCCACAGGTCACCTCCAGCGCCGGTGCCCTGATCTACGCGCTGCGCGCGACCGCCGCGGACCGCGTCGCCCTGGTGATGCCCTACCTGCGTCCGGTCGCGGAGCTCGTCGTCGCCTACTTCGAAGCGGAGGGAATCACGGTCACCGACTGGAAAGCGCTCGAGGTCGCCGACAACACCGAGGTCGGCTGCATCCCGGGCGACAGAGTGCTGGCCGCCGCGCGGTCCCTGGATCTGAGCGGCGCCGACGCGCTGATCCTCTCGGCATGTGTGCAGATGCCGTCATTGCCCCTCGTGCAGGCCGCGGAGGGCACCTTCGGAATCCCGGTGCTCTCCGCGGCGACCGCAGGCGCGTTCACCTTGCTCGAGTCGCTCGGCCTGCCGGTCGACCTGCCGGGCGCTGGGCGGCTGCTCACCCGCGACGCGACCGTGACCGCCGTCCGATGACCGCCACGACTCGCAAGAACCCCGGTCTGAACGTCGACTGGCACCCGGGCTCTCTCCCCGCGGGCACCGGTATCGTGCCGCGGACCAGCGTGGTGGCCGACGGCAACGCGGCGAAGGGCACGCTGTACACCCCGGCGGATCTCAAACCGCGTGACACCACCGTGGTCGTCTTGATGCATCCCCGAGTGGACTTCTCCCGTCATTACCTGATCCCGGCGCTGATCGAGGCCGGACATGCGGTTTTCGTCCAGCAGGCAAGGGACGCGGGTAACGATCTGCGGCTCGTCCACGAGCAGACGCTGCTTGATCTGGCCGCCGGTCTGGAATGGCTGAACGGCGCCGGGTTCCGGCGAACGGTCGGGCTCGGCAACTCCGGTGGCGGAGGGCTCCTGACCTACTACGTGCAGCAGTCTCTCCGCGCGCCGCAGGATCGGATCGCCAGGACACCGGCCGGGCGGCCCAGCGGGCTCGGCGACACGGTCCTGCCCGAGCTCGACGCGCTGGCCTACATCGCCCCGCACCCCGGGCAGGGCACTCTCCTGGGGCGGTGCATCGACCCCTCGGTCACCGACGAGGACGACGCGTTCTCCGTCGACTCCTCGCTCGACCCCTTCGGGGAGCAGAACGGCTACCGGCCGGCTCCGGAAAGCTCCGCCTACACGCCGGAGTTCGTCGAGCGTTATCGCGCGGCCCAGCGGGAGCGGATCGCCCGGATCGACGAGAAGGCACGGGCGTACGTCGCGGAGGCACTGTCCGCCCGCAAGGCGATCAAATCCGGAGGAGGGGCGGCGGAAGATCGCAGGCGCGCGGGTACGGCACGGCTGATCACCGTGTGGCGTACGGACGCCGACCTGCGGGCGATGGACCAGAACCTGGACAAGTCCGACCGCGGCTACGGGTCAGTGTACGGCGCCAAACCGGAGACGACCAACTACGGCATCGTCGGGTTCGGCCGGCTCACCACGCCGGACGCGTGGCTGTCGACCTGGTCCGCGCTGTCGTCCAACGCGACGATCGAGAAGGCCGGCCCAGAGATGGTCCTGCCGAGCCTGCTCGTCACCTACACCGCCGACAACTGCGTCTTCCCGAGCGATTTCGAGGGCATCGTCCAAGCCATCGGCAGCTCGGACAAGCAGGTCGCCGGCATCGCGGCGGACCACTACGGCAACCCCGTTCAAGGTGGCACGCGGGATGGCGCGGTCACGCTTCTGGACCCATGGCTTCGTGAGCTGGGCTGAGAGACGATGAGGACGGTGGCGGGCTCGTCGCGGACCACAGCGAGTGCCGGGCCGCCGCGTCGAAGTGCGGCGTGTGCCGCTCGAATACTGACAGCAACCGACACAGCGGTGAAGAAAATCACGGAAAGAGCAATACAAAACAACACATTGCGATAGCGGACGACACTGACCGAGGATTCTCATAATCCGTGGGTCGTGGGTTCAAGTCCCACCCGCCCTACCGACATCACCGCAGGTCAACGGCCCGTTTTGGACGATGCCAGCGGCTCGGTAATGATCACCTCAAGATCATGTTCCCCCGATGTTCCCGCATCTCGCCATGCGGCTGTCGGTGTTTGATCATCTTCGCCGTTTCCCGGCAGTTTCGAAGCCCTCCGCTCAGATCCGCAGCGTTACCCCTGCTGACACCGTCGGGCCGAATCGAGATCTTCTCCGAGGAGATCAACTCATTCGGCTACGACGACTGCGCCGGCCATCCCACGTGGTTCGAACCAGTGGAATGGCTTCGCGCCGATCTGTCGGACCGATTCCCACTGCACCTGATCTCGAATCAACCCGCCTCACGCCTGCACAGCCAATACGACAACGGCGGCCACAGCCTCAGTTCGAAAATCCGCGGCCGTGAGCCCGTGACGATCAATCCGTCGGACGCCGCGTCACGCGGCATCGAGAGCGGCGTGATCGTGCGCATCTACAACGACCGGGGGAGTTGCCTCGCGGGCGCGGTCCTCTCCGACGACGTCATGCCGGGCGTCGTCCAACTGTCCACCGGGGCGTGGTGGGATCCGGTCCAGCCAGGCACGAGCGGAACACTGGATCGTCACAGCAACCCGAACGTTCTCACGGCGGACCGGCCCTGCTCGCGCCTGTCACAAGGACCGAGTGCTCACAGCGCGCTGGTCGACATCGAGCGCTATGACCCCCCCGTGCCCGACGTGCTCGCCTACTCACCACCCAGCCTCGAACAGTGACACACAGCTTCCCCGCCCGATCTGCGATGGGTCTTCGGTATAGCAGACTGTCGGTGCACAACCCCTGTCCGGTGCCAAAACCCTCCACCTGGGCGGCCAGCACCCGGGAGCGGTCCAGCAGCAGGTCGACGGTGTGCCGTATGTGCTCGACGATGAAATCGCCGTCCTGGGTGAGGCCGGCGGCGCGGGCGGCCAGCACGCTGGGCGTGACCCGTTCGATGACGTCTCGCACGTATCCGGGCGCGGCCACACCGTCCTCCAGGGCTGCGCGAGTGGCTCCGACCGCGCCGCAGGCGTCGTGGCCCAGCACCACCACCAAGGGGCAGTCCAGCACACTTACCCCGTACTCGATACTGCCCAGCACCTCAGGCCCCAGCACGTGGCCAGCGGTGCGGACGACGAACAAGTCACCGAGGCCCCGGTCGAAAATGATCTCAGCGGCCAGCCGGGAATCGGAGCAGCCGAACAGCACGGCGAACGGGCGCTGGGCCGGCGCGGTCTCGGCGCGATGTGCGGGGCAGACGGACGACCAGGTCCCGGACTGCCTACTCGTCGCGGGACGGCCAGAGTGGCTTGGGCACGTCCACGAGCGTTTGATCAGACGGCGATACCAGGCCAGCAGGGTGCCTTGGGTGACAAGCCGATGAGCTCGCAGCGTCGTGGGTAGGAAGCGAGCGAACGCCGACAGGAGCGCCCGATCAGCCCAGTCCGGCTTCGGCCGGACCTGGCGCTTCAACACCGCCGCCTCATGCCGGAGCACCATGATCTCGACATCCTTAACCGCCTGACCACCTCCCAGCAACACCAGCCAGCCGAGCACCCGAACCACAAACAGATGCAGCAGACGAACCGACACAAACCGCGATCTTGCCCGTACCGCTGCCGAAGGTCAGAACCGCAGATCAAGCACCCTGCGATGAGTTATGAAGCGGTACACGGCCTTCGCCGAGTGGGCGGCGCAGGAACTGCGGGCGACCGGGGATGCGACGCAGCGCGGCGTGCGGGCCGGTGGCGATCTCACCCCGCGCGAAGGGCAGATCGCCCGGCTCGCCACTCGGAGATCGGCAGCCAGTTGTTCGCTAGCCCGCGCACGGTCGAATACCACCTGAGCAAGATTTTCGCCAAGCTGGACATCACCTCACGTAGCCAGCTCGAACTCGTCCTGAACCAGGAGCACGCCGATAGCCGGGCAAGCTAGCCGTAAGTTGCTTCGCGCGCGCAGGTGGCGGCGCTCTTCGACAGTGGTGCTGCCCCAGATGCCATCCGGCTCGCCGGTGCGCATCGTTCCCGTCAGCCGATCCGCAGTCCAACGAGGTACACGCGGCAGAACCACCCACTGCTCTGTCCGGTGCAAGCCGCTGACCTGGCCGAACGCCGTCGCGCCTTTCATGACAGATCGTTGCCGACATCCCTTGGTCCGGAAGCTTGGCCTGGCGTAGGCCGTGGGAGTATCAGAGTCGTGCAATGGGGACAAAAGGAGGACCGTGGACCAACGCAGGCGGGGCGCCGGGCACGGTAAGAACGTTGGTCTGCTCGGGCGGGGGTCGGAGTGTGCTCTCCTCAATCAGATGATCGCGGCCGTCCGCAGGGGGGAGAGCCGCGTGCTCGTGATGCACGGCGCGCCGGGAGTCGGAAAGTCGGCGCTCTTGGAGTACGCGGAAAACTCGGCGGCCGGCATGCGGGTGCTGCGTGCGGCCGGTGTCGAGTCCGAGATGGAATTGGCTTTCGCCACATTGCATCAGTTATGTGCGCCGCTGCTGGATCGGCTGAGGAACCTTCCCGCGCCACAGCGCGATGCGCTCGAGACGGTGTTCGGGACGCGAGCGGGAGCCCCGCCGGAACGGTTCCTGGTCGGGCTGGCGGTGCTGAGTCTGCTGTCGGATGCCTCGGAGGGGCATCCGCTGCTGTGTGTGGTGGATGACGCACAGTGGATGGACCGGTCCTCGGCGCAGGTCCTCGGCTTCGTCGCCCGGCGACTGCTGGCGGAGTCGGTCGCCCTCGTCTTCAGCTCTCGCCAGCGGGCTCAGGACTTGCTCGGACTGCCGGAGCTGGAGGTCACCGGGCTGAAGGCCGCCGACGCCCACGCCCTGCTGGACTCGGTGACGCACACCCGGCTCGATCAACACATCCGCAATCGGTTCGTGGCCGAGACCAGAGGCAACCCGCTTGCCTTGCTAGAGCTACCGCGCGAGCTGACCGTGACCCAGCGGGCGGGCGGATTCGGCCTGCTGCGCGCAGACACGCTGCCGAGCCGGATCGAGCAAAGTTTCCTGGCCCGGATCGAAGACCTGCCCGAGCAGACCCGCCTGCTGCTGCTGCTCGCCGCCGCCGAGCCTACCGGCGACCCCGCCCTGGTACGGCGTGCCGCCGAACGGCTCGGGGTCACCCCGGAGACGGCCCAGGGGAACGGGACGGACGGGCTGCTGGTGTTCGGCGCACGGGTGATCTTCCGTCACCCGCTCGTGCGGTCGGCCGTGTACGGGTCGGCGAAGGACGAGGATCGCCGGGCGGTGCATCTGGCGCTGGCGGAGGCCACCGACGCGACAACCGACCCGGATCGCCGTGCCTGGCACCTGGCGTCCGCGACAGCCGCGCCTGACGAGGCCGTCGCCGCCGAGCTCGAACGGTCCGCCGGCCGGGCGCAGGCGCGCGGTGGGCTGGCCGCCGCGGCGGCGTTCCTGCAGCGATCCGTGGCACTGACCATGGACACCTCGCGGCGCGCCGAACGTGCCTTGACGGCCGCGGACGCCAGCCTACGGGCGGGCGACATCGACGCCGCGCGCCGATTCGTCGACCTCGCCGACCGGGACGCCCAGAGCGAATTCCAACGCGTGCGAGCCCACCTGGTGCGCAGTCACATCGCGTTCTCGGCCGGCTTCAACAACGAGGCGCCGCCGATGTTGCTGACGGCCGCGCAGCGACTGGAGCCCTTCGATATGGATCTGGCGCGGGAAACCTATCTCATCGCCTGGGCCAGCGCATCTTATGGGGCCGCGAACCGGGACAGCCTCATGGCGATTTCGCGGGCGATGGGGGAACTTCCCTGTCCCGAAGATGGTCCGCGTGCCCTCGATCTCGTCCTCGAGGGTTACGCACTGCTCATCACCGACGGCCGGAGAGCCGCGCTGCCCACGTTGCGACGGGCGATGACCGCGTTCACCGACGCTCCCCTACAGGACATCATGAACTGGAGCTGGGCCGCCGGTGGCTTGACCGCGCTCCTCTGGGATGACCGGATCATGGCCGAGTGGCCGGTCAGGGTGATCGAGGAGGTACGCACGGCCGGCGCCCTGTCCGAGCTTCCCATCTATCTCCACGCGTTGGCCCTGCCGATCGTGCTGAGCGGCGAATTCGCCACCGCGGCCGCGATCGTCGCCCAGTCCGAAGCTGTCGCCGACGCTACGGGTGTGCCCATGACGCAGCACACCAAGCTCCTGCTGACGGCAATGCAGGGTCAGGAGGCCGCGGCCGCGGCGCTGATCGCCGCCACGGTTGAGGAGGCCGGTGCCGGTGGTCAGCTGAATGGCGTCGCCTCCGCCCACTGGGCGGCCTCGGTCCTCTACAACGGCCTCGCACGATATGAGCAGGCGCTGCCGGCGGCCCAGGCCACCACCCAGAGCGCCAACCTGCTCGTCTCCCAATGGGCGCTGCCCGAACTCGTCGAAGCGGCGACACGCGCCGGAGACGACACGGCGGCCCACGAGGCGCTCGAAGGTCTGGCGGACGCGGCGGAACCCTGCGACACCGACTGGGCCCAGGGAATCCTGGCTCGCTGCCGGGCGCTGCTGAGCGGCGACGCGGCCGCGGACGACCTCTACCGCGAGGCGATCGAGCGGTTGCGCCGGACGATCCTGCGCCCCGAACTGGCGCGCGCTCACCTGCTGTACGGCGAGTGGCTGCGCCGCAACCGTCAGCGGGCCGGGGCGCGCGACCACCTGCGGACCGCGTACGAGATATTCATGTCGATCGGGATGGAGGCGTTCGCCGAGCGTGCCCGGCGCGAGCTTCTCGCCACGGGCGAGACCATCCGCCGCGAGCGCAAGAACGAGGCCTCGACGAGTGCGGAGTTGACGCCGCAGGAGCAGCAGATCGCCCTGCTGGTGCAGGACGGCCTGTCCAACCCGGAGGTCGCGGCTCGTCTCTTCGTGAGCCCGCGTACCGTCGAGTGGCACCTCCGCAAGATCTTCCTCAAGCTCGGGATCAGCTCCCGAACGCAGCTCCGCCACGCCCTTCCCCGCCGAGCAGCAGAAGGTTAGGGGACGACCGGTTGGCCGGCCGTCGACGTCAGGTCGCCCCGATGAGTGCGCGACCAGTTTCATCCTGTCGCTCCCGCTCGCGACGCCCTTCATCGGCGTGGCGGCCGTGGTCGCGGCGATCGCGGCCATCTACGTCCTGCTGGTCACCGTCACGATCTGGACCGCGGCTATGAGGGCCCGCGCCATCATGGCCCACAAGTCTCCGGTTCTGGGCTGACATAGGCAAGACCAACCCCCCAGACCGAACTGCGGCTCGCGCGGGGACATCCGGCCCACCAAGAGTGACCGTGCACGCCTGCATGGATGTCACAGATCGCGGTGCTGTCCGGTCTTGCTTCGTGGAACTGCTTTCGTGAAGATGCGGGTTGAGGAGCACACCATGCATGCGCCGGAGAACCGGATAGCCACGTCCGTCCTGGTCATCGGCACGGGGGGT
>NZ_JBQHCW010000026.1:0-129160 GCF_052068115.1 Nonomuraea sp. ZG12 | reverse complement strand
CTGGAGGAGTTCGTCGTGTTCTGGCGCGAGCACGGCGAAGTCCTCATCCAGCAGGAGGGCTACCACGAAGCCGCCTGCCAGATCATCCTCATGGCCTTCCTGCACCGGCTGGTCAACGGCGGCGGCCACCTCGACCGCGAGTACGCCGCAGGCACCAAACGCCTGGACGTGCTGATCCGCTGGCCCTACACCGGCCCGGACGGTGAGCGCCTGATGCAACGCGAAGCGATGGAGCTGAAGGTCTGGCGGGCCGGCCGGGACGACCCGCTGCCCGACGGTCTCGCCCAGCTCGACGGGTATCTCGACCGACTCAGCCTCACCACCGGCGTGCTGGTGGTCTTCGACCGGCGGCCCGAAGCCCCACCTTGGAAGGAACGAGGCG
Source organism: Nonomuraea sp. ZG12 (assembly GCF_052068115.1). Taxonomy (NCBI): domain Bacteria; kingdom Bacillati; phylum Actinomycetota; class Actinomycetes; order Streptosporangiales; family Streptosporangiaceae; genus Nonomuraea; species Nonomuraea sp. ZG12. The sequence goes on along the minus strand of NZ_JBQHCW010000026.1, from coordinate 128,778 downwards.
GCTTCGAGCAGACGACCACACCGTCCGGCCGCCAGATCACCGTTCTCCGTGCATAGCGTCTGGTTTCCTAAGGGCCTCGCTTCGCGAGGGCTGTCGAGCATGTGGATGCTCTCGCCCTTTGCGATCACGACGCACAAAGGTTCGATCACAGCCGATCGGGCCTCCTGATGCGCCAGCACGAAGGAGTGACCGAGCCACTGCTGCGTGCGTCCAGCGTCAAGCTCCTGGACGTGCACCGACTTCGTCTGGTCGAAGCCGCCGCACCGTCCCTGACCCCCGATGACCGGGTGGCCATGAATCGGGCTTGGGCGCAGGCGGTTCGGGCGAACCCGAGCCTCTTCGACGGGCCGGTGGTGGCGTGCGCGAGGCTGGAGCAGGAGGGGCCGGACGGTCTGGTCCTCTCCTGGGCGAGGACGACCTACCGGCAGTACGTCCTGCGTAAGATCCCGAGCGCCACCTCGTGGCTGCCGTCCCTGTACGTCACCGTCCTGCAGCCGGCCGACGACGGGCGACTGCTGATAGGGCGGATGTCGTCGGCAACGGCGTCCCCAGGACGTTGGCAGTTGCCCGGCGGGTGTGTCGAACCGCCGGCTGACGACGAGCCGCTCGACGTGGCCGCGCTGCATCGGCATGCCGCCCGGGAGCTGGCCGAGGAGACCGGTCTCGACACGCCGCCCGGCGAGCTGACCCCGTGGCTGGTCACGCGCGGTACGAAGGGGAGCGTCGGTGTGCTGTTCCGCGCCCCCAGCCGGCCCGCGTCGCTGCTGCGCGAGCGGTTCGCGGCGCTGGTGGCGGCGGAGACGGCGCTGGGGCGTGACCCGGAGCTGGAGCGCATCGCCTTCATTCGCTCCCCGGCCGAGCTGGCGGGCCTCGGCGGTGACCGGGTCGACTATCTGGAGCCGGTCGTCCGGCGGTACGGGAGCCGGGTCAGTCTATGCTGGACACCAGGCCCACCCGGTAGGCCAGGATGACCGCCTGCACACGGTCGCGTAGTTCGAGTTTCGTCAGGATCCGGGACACGTAGGTCTTCACGGTCTCGGCGGTGATGAACAACGCAGCGGCGATCTCCGCGTTCGACAGGCCGGCGGCGATCTGTTCGAGCACCTCCAGCTCGCGCGGGGTCAGCGCGCGTACGATCTCCTCCCTGGCCTGCAGGGTGGCCGGGCGGAGGCGTTCGGCGTGGTGGCCGATGAGGGTGCGGGTGACGGCGGGGGCGAGGAGGGACTCGCCGCGGGCGATGGTCCGGACGCCCTTGATCAGCTCGGCCGGGGGCGCGTCCTTGAGCAGGAAGCCGCTGGCTCCGGCCTTGAGCGCTTCGTAGACGTACGCGTCGACGTTGAAGGTGGTGACGACCAGGATCTTCGCCGGGGTGGCGGTGCCGGGGCCGGCCAGCTGCCGGGTGGCTTCGATGCCGTCGACGATGGGCATCCGGATGTCCATCACGATGACGTCCGGGCGCAGGCGCCGGGCGATTTCGACCGCCGCGCGGCCGTCCGCGGCCTCTCCGACGACGTCCATGTCGGGCTGGGAGGAGAAAATAGTGATATATCCGGCGCGTACCAGCTCCTGGTCCTCGCAGATGAGCACGCGGATGGACGCGTCTGTCATGAGTCGCTCCTGGACGGGATGGTGGCGCGGACGCTGAAGCCGCCTTCGGGCCGGGGCGCGGCCTGGAGGTCGCCGTCGAGCATGCGCAGTCGTGCGCGCAGCCCGTTCAGGCCGCGTCCGCTCGACGGCAGATCGGCCGGGGCGTCGCCGTCGGTGGTCACCTCGATGTCGAGGCGATCGTCGTGGTGGCGGACCGTGACCGTGGTGGGCTGTCCCGTCGCGTGTTTGATCGCGTTGGTGAGCGCCTCCTGGACCACCCGGTACGCGGCCAGCTCCACGTCGACGGACCGCTGTCGTTGGTCGCCGTGCTCGGTGAGCTCGACGGGCTGACCCGACACCCGGGCCTGTTCGACCAGGTCGCCGATCTTGCCCAGGGCGGGCGTACGGTCCGCGACCGCGGAGTCGCCGGTCGCCTCCAGCACGTCGAGCAGGTGCCGTAGCTCCGTCAGCGCCCGCCGGCCCGTGTCGCTGATGGCGGCGAGCCCGTCGCCGGCCCGGTCCGGCGCGCTGCCGACCAGGAACTGCGCCGCGTCCGCCTGGATCACCATCGCGGTCACATGATGCGTGACCACGTCGTGCAACTCACGGGCGATCCGGGCCCGCTCGGCGGCCGTGGCGACGCTCGCGCTCAGCCGACGGCGCTCGGCCTCTTCGGCGCGCCACCGGCGCATCCCGGCACCGGCCATCCAGATCACCCCCAAGATGAGATAGAACGCGAGGAAGTCCTGGACCCGGTTCGGCGACCCCAGGTTGTGCAGGACGATCACCATGACGACATAGGCCCCGGTCGACACCGCCGCGAGGCCGCGCCGGAACCTGACCTGATGGGCGCCGACGGCGTACAGGGCCAGATAGAGCCCGATGCTGCCGAACGTCTGCGGATAGCCCAGCGCCTGATGAGCCATGAAGGCGGCGCCGATGATCGCGAGGCAGGCGGCGGGCCACCGGCCGGCGATCGCCAGCGGGACGGTCTGCGCCAGGATCAGCGCCACGGCCGGCGCGTCCAGCGGACGCACCGGCAGATCGGCGACCTGCGCTCCGATGGTCGACAGCGTCGGTACGAACGCCAGCAGCGTGAGCACCGCCGCGAGCGCGCCGTCTCGCCACCAGCTTGGCCGGGCCACGTCCACGATCACCGGGCCCAGCCTAGCGGCGCGCCGGCATGAGGCCACCGCGGCGGTGGGCGAGGACGAGCATCGGGACGGCGAGCAGCACGCTCAAGAGGACGGGCACGATCGACGCCTCAAGCCCGAACCCGCCGCCGGACAGCAGCGCCGGGCCGGTGACCTCGGTGGTCAGCAGCCCCGGTGAGACGTGGCCGGAGACCGGGATGCCGAGCAGCCCCTCGGTGGTGTTCCAGGCGAAGTGCAGTCCCACCACGAACCAGATGCTGCGCCGCCAGAGGTACGCGGCCCCGAGCAGGACGCCCGCTTCGATGGCGATGGCCAGGGAGGTCCACAGCGTGGCTCCCGGATTGCCCAGGTGCAGGGCGCCGAACAGCAACGCGGTGCAGGCCAGGGCCACCCGGCTGCCCCACAGCCGTTCCAGGGCCTGCAACGCCAGGCCACGGAACAGCAGCTCCTCGGTGACCGCCGCGCCGATGGACACCGCGGCCATCGTGAGCACGACCGACAGTCCGTTCCCGGACCAGGAGAAGGAGTAACCGCCGAGGACCGCGATCGCCAGCGCGGACACGAGCACGAACCCCAGCCCGATCCCGGCCCCGAGCAGCGCTTCCCGCCTGGCCCCGGCTCTGGCGATCTCCGGCATCGGCCGCCCCGCGACGAAGCGCATGACCGCCCAGTAGACGGCGAACGCGGCGGCCGCGCCCACGACGATGACCACCGGGGGACCGCTCGCGGTCAGGGACGACACCACGCCGACACCGACCAGCCCGATCAGCATCCAGACGAGCGGGAACCGGGCGATTCTGCGCATCCGGCCGTCGCGTGGCGGTGCGTCCTGTGGGGTGGGTGTGGTGCTCACGGTGACCTCCATCGGCGTCGGCCGCCGCGGTCGGCGACCCACCGAGAACGCTATGAGCTCGCCCCGGGCCGCCGAATCACCAGCGGGTGGGCGATCCGGGTAGCTCTCATGGGGGACCTCTGTGCAGACGGTCAGCACCATGCCGGATAGCGGTCAGCCGGGGCTGGAGCGGCCGTGACGCCAGTAGCCGATGAACGCGATGTCCGACTTGGGCACCCCGCGGTCGGTCACCAGATGCCGCCGCACGCCGGTGGGCAGCTTGGCCTCGCCGGCGGCCCAGGTGTAGAACGGCCCCGATGGCAGGGTCGCGTTCCTGACCGCCTCAAGGGCGAGCATCCCGGGCACCGGCCGGGCGCCGTCCCGGGCGATCCAGTGGATCCGGACCCCTTCCGGGCGGATGACGTTCTCCCGGATGTCCGCGCTTTCGGGCACTTCCAGGAAGACCTCCGCCACCAGCGACGCGGGGGCGTGCTCCAGGATGGAGAGGATCGCCGGCAGGGCGCTCTCGTCGCCGACCAGCAGTTGCCAGGCGGCATGCTCCGGGGGCAGGTACGCGATGCCCTCGTCGAAGATGCCGGCCTGGTCGCCGGGCTTGGCCCGTGCCGCCCAGGCCGAGGCGGGACCGGTGTCGCCGTGCATCGCGACCTCGATCTCCAGCTCGCACTCCTCGGGCCGGAACCGGCGGACGGTGAAGCTGCGCACCCATGGCCGTCGCGTCTTCGGCAGGAGCAGCAGCTGCGCGAGCCACACGTCGTTCGACACGGTCGGCATCCGCAGCTCCGGCTGCCCTTCGCGGGCGAAGAACAGGCGGACCATCTGGTCGTGGCCCGAGTTCTCCAGATGCTTCAGCTCGGGTCCGCCGAAGGTGAGGCGGGTGAAGCCGGGACTGACGCGGGTGTTGTCGAGAACCTCCAGGTTGATCATCCGCCGTGTGCCCGGCCGGCGCACCTTGAACATCGTCAGGCTCCTTCGGCGGCCTAATACAGGCCGTGCTGGTAGTCGTGCTCGAGCATGGAGCCGAGTTGGGTCAGGTGGGAGCCGAGGGCGGCGGCCATCTTGCCGGCGCTCTCGGCCACCATCAGGTTGCCGATGTCGCCGCCCGCCGCGCAGGCCTCGGCGAGATGACGCTGGTCGCCGTCCCACAGCTTGCCGCGGATGACCGCCTTGCCACACTGCGAGTAGACCTCCCGTACGCGTACGACCGTGGCGAGCAGGGCCGGTTTGCCCTCGGCGCCGAGCATGTCCAGCAACTCCGGATCGTCGGTGACGAACGCGTCCCCGTTGACCCGTATGACCTCGCGTACGCCCGGCACGAAGAAGACCAGGCCCACGGCCGGGTTGCGGGTGATGTTCGTGAAGGAGTCGGCGATCTTGTTGCCCGGACGGTCGGGAACGGCCAGTGTCCATGGGTCCAGCACCCGCACCGACCCGGGCGGGTCGCCCCTGGGGCTGTTGTCCAGTTGCCCGTTCTCGTCGGCGGTGGAGACGCAGAAGAACGTGCTGTGCGCGATGAACCTCATCGCGAACTCGCCGATCGCGGCCTCCTTCTTGGCCGCGATGAACGGCATCGGGTGGCCGATGACCTCACGTACACGCGCGAGGTCGATGGGCCGATAGCGGTCGGCCGCCGTCTCGATGCTCATGAAATCTCCTCCGAGGCCTACAGGTCGAGCACGAGCCGGGAGCTCAGGGCCCGGGAAACGCAGATGTACATGCGGTCGCCGGTGGCGCGATCCTGGTCGGACAGGATGTCGTCCCGGTGGTCGGGCTCGCCGTCGAGCACGCGGGTCTCGCAGGTGCCGCACACGCCCTCCCGGCACGAGCCGGCCACCGGCAGGCCCTCGTCCTGGAGCGCCCCGAGGATGCTGCGGCCGGGCGGCACGGTGACGGTGCGATCGGAACGGGCGCACACCACCTCCACCGGGCTGTCCTCCCGGGCCGGCTTGGGGCGCGGCCTGAACCGCTCCAGGTTCAGGGCGCCGGGCCGCCAGTGCGCGGCGGCGGCCTCGACGGCCGTGAGCAGGCCTTCCGGGCCGCACGCGTAGATGTCGGTGGCCTCGCGCGGCCTGTCCAGCCACTCATTCAGCGGTATCCGGCCCACCTCGTCCTCCGGATACAGGTGGACCTGCTCCGGGTAGCGCCGGAGCTCGTCGAGGAAGGCCATGGACGAGGCGCGGCGGCCGCCGTACACGAGTTGCCAGGCCGCACCCCGGTCGGCGGCCTCGCGCACCATCGGCAGGATCGGTGTGATGCCGATCCCACCCGCGATGAACAGGTACGACTCCGCAGGTGTGAACCCGAAGTTGTCCCGTGGGCCGCGCAGCCGCACCGGCTGCCCCGGGCGCAGGAACGTGTGCACGTACTCCGAGCCGCCGCGGCTGATCCGCTCGCGCAGGACGGTGACGCGGTAGGAGGAGCGGTCCTCCGGCGAGCCGCACAGGGAGTAGTGCCGCGCGATGCCGGTGGGCAGGATGAGCTCGACGTGGGCGCCGGGCCGCCAGGGCGGCAGGTCCTGCCCGTCTGCGGCGATGAGCTCGACGGACACCACTCCGGCGGCCTCCCAGCGGAGCTGGCGAACCACCATCGTGAGCTCCGCCTGTTGGACGGCGAGCATGATCCCCCCGAATGTTAACAGCGTTATCAAAGGCGAGCATCACGGTAGTGTTAACATCGTTAACGTGTCAACCGGGACCGAAGGAAAAAAGGCCAGAAAAGGTCCGCCACGGCCGGACGAGGTCGCGCGCGCAGCGCTCGCGCTGGTCGACGCCGGCGGCCTGGACTCGCTGACCATGCGCCGGCTGGCCACGAGCCTGGGTGTGCAGCTTCCGACGATCTACCGGCTGTTCGACGGCAAGCAGGCGCTGCTGGATGAGATGTCGGAGATGATCCTCACCGAGGTGCTCGACCATGTCCGTCCCGGCGGCGCGGACTGGGCCGACCGCATCGCGGGCTTCGCACGGGTGCTGCGGGAGAAGTTGCTGGCCCAGCGCGACGGGGCCCGCATCGTCGGCGGCAACTACGCGGCGAAGCAGCCCACGCTGGCGCTCGCCGACATGTGGCTGACGGTGATGGCGGAGGCGGGCTTCGCCGAGAAGACGGCGATGTGGAGCGGCACCACGGTCTTCTGCTACGTCCTGGGCGAGGTGCTCGAACAGCAGGGCGCGGCCGGCGACGAGTACGAAACGCTCAGCGCCGCCATGGACGTCGGACGCTACCCCGGTCTCACGACCGGCTCCCTCGAGGGATTCCTCGACTTCGACGCCCGCTTCGAATTCGGCCTGCGCGTCCTGCTGGCCGGCCTGAAAGCGGAATGCCGCCCCATGGCATGAAGTGTCCGGATACGGTGCAGATACCGTGAAACTATCGATCAAGGTGTGGTGTCACCGCTCGGCAGGGCGTCACACTGCGGGGCATGGCACTGGGCGACGCGAGGGCCCCTCGCTGGTGGAGGGTGCCCGCGCTCATGGCGTTCCTCGGCTGGCTGTTCCTGGGCGCCGCCTACTACTTCTACATCCCGATTTTTCACACCATCTGGCTGTTCGCCTGGCTGTTGATCGGCCTCGGGTGGCTGTCGGCCGGTGTGTGGACGTTCACCGCCGTGATCTCGTACGTGTCGATCGGGGCGTACGTCCGGGCCTGCGTGACGTTGACGCTCGCGGTGACCGTCGGGGCGGTGTTATGGACCACCGACTGGCCCATCACCAGCGTGAAGAGCATGCTCTGGCTACGCGGCGAGGCGTTCGCCGAGGTCGCCTCCGCCTACGAGAGGGGCCGGCCCCTCGTGGTGCCCGCGTGGATGAGGTCCCTGACCGTCGGCGGTGAGATACAGGCCCAGGAGAACGGACTGTACTTTCCGGTCTTCGTCGATCAGTGGCGCGCGGAAACCGGCGCCGGCTTCGCCTACATACCGGGCCTGGCGCACCCTCACCAGCTGTTCCGAACGGCGGCGGGCGACCTCGGCGCCCCTGCCCATGATCTCGGCGACGGCTGGTGGTGGGTGGAGTGAGTCAGTACCCGCTTCGAGCCGGGCGATCGTTACATCAGGCGGCGAACTCGTCCCGGTTGGCGGTGACGAAGTCGGTGAAGGATCGGGCCGGCCGGCCGGTGACGTCCGGAACCGTGGTGGTCACCCGGTCCTCCGACCCGCGCCGGATGTCCTCGTCGAGTCCGGCGAGCATGGCGGCGTACGCCGGCGGCAGGCCGATGGCGACGAACGCCTCGGCCATCGTGGCGGTGTCCACCGGCCGGTGCCGTACGGACCGGCCGGTGACCGAGGCGATGACGGTGGCGGTGTCGGCGTAGCTGAGCGCCTCGGGGCCGGTGATCAGGTGGTCGGCGTTGTGCGGCACCGTGTCGAGCAGTGCTCGCACGGCCACCGCGGCGATGTCGGCCGCGTCCACGAACCCCACGCGCCCTGCCCCGGTCGCGGTGACGATCTCACCACGGGTGCGGATGCCGTGCGCGACGGGATGCTCACCGAGGAAGTTCTGCATGAACCACGACGGCCTGAGGATCGCCCATTCCGGCACCGTCGACCGCACCACCCGGGGCAGCATCCCGATGCCGGGCGCGTCCTCGGGCAGCGCGGACGAGCTCAGCAGGACCACCCGCCGCACCCCGGCGTGGACGGCGCCGGCCAGGAAGGCTTCGACCAGCGGCGCCGGCTCGACGGCGCTGCCCGGGGCGATGAGGTAGATCCGGTCCACGTCGGCCACGGCCGTGCGGTAGGTGTCCGGCTCGTCCCAGTCGAACCGGACGTGGTCACCGGTGACCGGTTTCCTGGTGGCGATCCGTACGGCGGCGTCCTGCTCGCGCAGCATGGCGGCGACCCGGCTGCCGGTGGTGCCGGTGCCGCCGATGACCAGCACGTTCATGCGGTCCGCCCGTCGGCGAAGGCGGCCGTCAGCTCGTCCGGTCCGCCCATCGCCTCGGCGGCGGCCAGGGGGTTCCAGTAGTCGCGGTAGTGCGCGATCTCGCCGTCGCGTGCCGTGACGACCGCGACGTAGCGCATACGGTACGGCCGGCCGGTGCTCACCACCACGCCCGCCGCCTCGAACTCGGCGACGACGACGTCCGGGTCGGCCGTCTCGTGCACGGTCTGCTCGGCAATCGCCTGGACGTCCAGCAGGTCCGGATAGCCGCGCAGGTACTCCTCGACGGCGGCCCGGCCGTCCAGCCGCGCCGGGTAGTTCGGCGGGGCGAACGGGAACTCGAAGGCGCCATCGACGGCCCAGAGCCCGGCGTAGCCGGCCATGTCCTTGGCCAGCAGGAGCCGGAGCGATTCGGCGAACAGTTCGCGTGCGGTACGACGTGGTGCGGTCATGGTGCGACTCCTGATCAGGGGAAGGGGTGGCACCTTGACTATAGGACAGGACGGGACCGTATCGTCCACTTGATATGCTCGCGGTCATGACCGAACGCACCCGCCGTACCCCCACCGGGGCCGCGATCCTCCAGCCGAAGATCACCTCAGCGATCATCGAAGCCGTGCTGGACGAGCTGGCCGAGCACGGCTACGCCCGGCTGTCGATGGAGGCGGTGGCCAGGCGGGCGGGCGTGGGCAAGAGCGCCCTCTACCGCCGCTGGCCGGCCAAGCAGGACATGGTGATGGCGGTGCTGGCGGAGTTCAGCGTGCCGCTGGCCGAGATGCCGGACACCGGATCGTTGCGCGGTGATCTGGTCGCGGCCCTGCACGCCATCCACGGCTGGCTGACCCACCCGCGCTTCTCGCTGATCCTGCCCGACCTGACCGTCGAGGCCGCACGCAACCCGGCCCTGGCGGAGGCCGTACAGGCTGCCATCGGCGACCCCCGGCGAGCTCTCGGCGCGGACGTCCTGCACCGCGCGGTCGAGCGCGGCGAGCTACCCGCCGGCCTGAACCTTGACCTCGCCCTCGACCTGATAGCCGCACCGCTCTACTGGCGTCTGCACGTCCGGCTGGTCCCCATCGAGCCCGGCTACCTCGACGACCTCGCCGAACACCTCATGCGCGCCCTCGCCGCCCAGGTCTGAGCGGCTCAGCGGCGACGGCTGCGGACGAGCTCGTTCCGGCGCCAGACCAGGGGGCGGAGCTCGGCGGCTTCGGCGGGGACGGGCCCTTCGGCGAGCACCTCCCTGCGGGAGACCGTGGCGTCGGACACCCGCCGGTGATAGTCGCGGAATGTCTGCACCTCGCCGTCACCGCGGCAGAGCTCCCACTTCGGCCCGGCCAGCTCGGTGTACGACATGCCCTCGTGCGCGTAGTCCGCCATCGTGGCCACGCTCAGGGCCCAGGAGCGGAGCAACGAGGCAGAGCCACGCAGGTTGAGCAGCCCGCCGAACTGTTCCACCTCGGCTGCGCGGACATCCTCGACCGGATGCCACTGCTGCCACCAGGTCCTGTCGGCCCGTCGGTCGCGGTACTCGCCGACCGCCCCGGCCAGTCCCCACGTCTGCCACCGGACGGTTCCGGACATGGCCCCGGGTACGGCGAGGCGCCGGCTGAGCTGCCGGGCGGTGCGCGCCGGCAGGTACGTCAGCTCGGCGGGGACGAGGGCGATGGGGCTGCCCTGCTCGGCGTCGAACGGGTTGGGGTCGATGAACCGCCGATCGATGATCACCACGGTGTCGGGCCGCCGCTGGAAGGAGAGCCCCCACAGCAGGCGGCTGAGCAGGACCGCGCCATGCGGATCGGAGAGGACGTGCCAGGTCCCGTGGTAGTGGTTCGTGGAGAACCGGGCGCGGGTGCCGGGCCGCAACGTGATCACCGTGTAGTCCCGGCCATCGGCCCGCAGCTGTCGCCGGTGCAACTTGAGCCGCTCACCGACCTCACGCGCGCCGCCCGGCCTGAGCCGCTTACCCTCCGGCACGATCCGCCCTCGACATGGGACCTCCTGTAAGTCAGGTCCTCACATCTACCAAGCCACCAAAGCGGGACACAACGGGATTTCGCCAGAGGCTGGCGAGGCTGAGCGCCGCCTTCGCCGGCGTGCGCATCACGACAGCCCCCAGGCGATCCCGGTGGGCTCGATCCAGTCTCACTGAGCAAGCGAGCTGAAGAACTCCGTCAGTACGGGCGCGAGCGCCTCCGGTGCCACGTCGTGGGTCTGGCCGTCGAGAGTCCGGTGCTCCGCCGTGGGCAGCGCGTCGGCGGTGGCCTTCGCGGCCTGCTGAAGCCCGTGCGGGCTGGCCCCACCGGCGAGGATCAGCGCCGGAACGGTGATCGCCGATGCCAGGTGCGGTGCGTCGGTGAGGATCTCGTCGTCGTAGGCGAGCGTCGGCGCGATGGCCTCCAGCGTGGCCCAGCCCGGCTGGGACCTGATGCCGGCGATGACCTGCTCGGGAATGCCGACATGAGTCATGAACAGGGCCACGGCGTCCCCCCGTCGCCCGGCGTCGAGCAGTTCGTGGAGTCGTTCGGTGTACGCCTCGGTCCGCGATCCGGCGTCGGCCAGGAACGGCGGCTCGTACAGTGCCAGCCCGGTGATCCCGGGATCCGCCGCCGCGGTCGCCAGGGCGAGGGCCGCGCCGGAGGAGATGCCGTAGACGTACGCCTCCCCGCCCGCCCGCGCGATGAGGGCCTGCAGGTCCTCGACCTCACGGGCGACCGCGTACGGCCTGGTGTCGGAGCTCTCACCCCGGCCGCGCCGGTCGTAGAGGTGAACGGTGAAGGCGTCCCGCAGGAGCGCGGCGAGTGGCCGCATCGGTCCTGCGGCGCGGTGGCACATCGCCCCGTCGACCAGGATGAGCGGCGGTCCGTCGCCGGTGCGCTCGTAGGCGATCGTGGTGCCGTCGGCTGAGGTCACTGTCGGCATCAGGTGCTCCCTTGTCCCTGTAGGCCCGCCAGGTAGGCGTCAAAGTGGTCGAGGCTGGTCGCGAAGCCCGCCCCGGCCTCGGCGCTGAGGTACGCGGCCGGCACGTTGGTCTGATGGGTGACCACCTCGGTCCGCCCGTCGCGCAGGTCGGTGAAGGTGATCGCGGTCCGCATGCCGCCTTCGACGCCGGGCTCTATCCACACCAGCCGCTCCGGGCGACGCACCTGACGTAGACGGCTTTCATGGTGTACGTGCTGCCGTCGGCGTCGTTGACCATCGTGGTCTCGAAGACGCCGCCCGGCCGCAGGTCGATGGTGATGCCGCCGACCGGTGTGGTGGTCCCGGCCGGTCCCCAGAAGTGGGTGAGGTGCTCGGGCGTCGTCATGCAGTCGAAGAGCAGCTCGGGGGAGGCACGATGCACCCGCCGGTAGGTCAGCTCACCGATCTCGGTCATGCCGTCGTCTCCTCGGCGCATGGTTCCCCGGTGCGCAGGGCGGCCAGGTGCTCGTCGAGCCGGTCGTGGCGCTCGGCCCAGACCTGCCGGTGACGGGCGATCCACCCGGCGGCCTCGTCGAGGCGCTCGGTGTCCAGCAGGCACGGCCGTGACTGCGCGGTACGCGTACGGGAGATCAGGTGGGCCCGCTCCAGCACCTGCACATGCTTGGAGATCGCCTGCTGGGTGATCGAGAAAGGCTCGGCGAGCTGGTTGACCGTCGCGTCACCGTGCGCCAACCGCTCCAGGATCGCCCGCCTGGTGGGGTCGGCCAACGCCGAGAACACCAGGCTCAATTCATCTTCGATGACTGTCACACCTCCGACCATACGTACAACCACCCGTTTGCACAACCATCTGGTTGTACGTGCGTGTCCGAGCGCGCGGGGGTACGGTGCCAGCAGGTCGTCCTGGAGGTGGTAGGTGACGCGAAGGAGCCCGGTGGGCGCCGAGCAGCGGCGGCGCTGGTCACCCGGGAGCATGATGGCCCGGCTCGACGACGAGACGCAGACGCGGCTGCTCCGGCTGGGCGAGTGCCGCTACCAGGACCCCGGCGAGGTGCTGATCAGCCAGGGCGATCCGGCGGCCGACACGGTCTACCTGCTGCAGGAGACGCGGGGCGGGCTGTGCGCCAAGGTCACGGCCGATCTGGACAACGGGGTCGAGGCGCTGCTGGGCATCATGGTCAGCGGGGACCTCATCGGCGAGATGGCCGTGCTGCGCGAGGTGCCCAGGTCGGCGACGGTGACCCTGTGCTCGCGGACGCTCGTTCACCGGATTCCGTCGGCGGCCTTCCTCACGCTGGCGCGCAGCGTCCCATCGCTCTCCTCGGCGCTGGCCAAGACGCTCGCCGACCGGCTCGACTGGGCCGACCGCCGCCGCCTGGACATGATCGGTTACGACGTGCCGGTACGCGTGGCCCGGGTGCTCCTTGACCTGGCGGGCCGGCACGGGCGACCCGTCTCCGAGGGCACGGACGTGGGCGTTCCCCTGGCCCAGCACGAGCTGGGGCGGCTCGTCGGGGCCGGGGAGGCCGCGGTCAGCAAGGCGATGCGTGAGCTGAAGGAGGAGGGCCTGATCAGGACGAGCTACCGCAGGGTGATCCTGATCGACCCCGAGCGCCTGGGCGCCTACGGGTCCTGACACCCGCAGACGCCCGGGGAAGCGGCGTAAGGCGGCGCCCCCGGCCAAGGGCAGTGGCGTCAGCCTGCGGTGGCCTCAGCCTGCCGCCGCGCCCAGGGCGATGGCGCCGATCGTGTTCACCACCATCAGGCAGGTCCACGGGATCGACCGGGCGATCCGGCGGTGCTTGCGCGCCGCGATCTCACCGAGCAGCCGGACCGTCGCCCACGCCTCCTCGGCCTGCTGGGCCGGGTTGCCGTGACCGGCGTTGCGTGAGGGACGGTTGACGATGCTGAACCTGCTCGGCCGGTCGGTCGGCCGGAGGTCGGGGCGCAGCGCCTGGACCAGGTGGTAGCCGGAGGCCACGAAGCTGACGGCGAAGGCCGCGAGCAGCACCAGGCCGACCAGGCCGATCCAGTCGCCGCCGCGCAGGATCGCGAACACCGGGCCCATCTGGGCGGCGAGCATCGAGGCCCCGCCCGCCTGGACCACGATGAGGACCCCGGCCTTCGTGTCGGCGTGCTGGACGTAGCTCTGGCACACGGTCGCGGCGGCGAGCGCGCTGACCACTTCTTCATGTCCCGCGTCTGGCGCATTGATCTTCATGTCTCCATGAAAAGCCGCCATACCGATTTCATCTGTGTCGTATTACATGCTCGCTGGGCGGATCGACATTAGGTGCCGTGAATCGCCTAGTTGTAGGGAATCTTGGCGGTGGTACCGTCCCATACTGGTCGACCGGGTGCCCTTACCGATGGACCGGAACCTCAATGAGGAGGATCGAAAAGAAAATGCACGAAGGCACATATGCCCGCAGGCTACTTATCTCTAGCGATACAGCCGGATATGGCTCTGGAACGGACAAAAGGCACGAGGCGTTTCAGGCGGGCTTCGTGGCGGCGCACGAACGCGCCGCCGTGGCCGCCGGCCGGGACCGGGGGCGGTGGGACGTCCATCCCGAAGGGGACGGTGAGCTGGCGGTGCTGCCGCCGACCGAGTCGGAGCCGGCGGTCGTCGACGACTACGTCCGCGCCCTGGCCGAGGCGCTGCGGCGGCGTAACAACGGGCTCGCCGTCGAGGACCGGCTGAGGCTCCGGGTCGCGGTGCATTTCGGCGTGGCCTATCCCGCGGCCAACGGATTCGCTGGCCAGGCCGTCGTAGAGGTAAGCCGGCTGATCGCATGGCAGCCGCTCAAGCGCGTCCTTCATGACAACGAGAATGCGAATCTGGTTCTAATACTCTCCGGCCGAGTGTTCTCCGAGACGGTACGCCAGGGCCACACCTCCTATGCGGTCGACGCGTTCACTCCCGTACGAGTGCGCGAGAAGGAGTTCGACGGGGAGGCGTGGATCTGGTCACCAGATATCGACGTACGGAAACTGTCGTACTTAACGGAACCGGCACAGCCTCGCGGCGACAAGCCTGCCGGAACCTCCGTCGTCCAGACGGCTGAAGTGATCACCAACAACTCCGGCCCGGTGGACGCCCGTGGGGCCGTCTTCGGCGTCTCGCGTGGCTGAGCGGCCCGCCATGACCACGGACCAGCCCTACGAGCAGGGCGAGCCTTCTCCCCGGCAGGAGACCAGGGAGCCCGCGTCCGACGAAGGAGAGCGGCCGCCGTCCCCGCCGGAGGAGCATGACGAGTTCGACGAGGGGCTGCTCGACCAGAACGCCACGGTCATCAACAACTTCTTCGCCGATGTGGACGCCGGGGGCGCGACGTTCGGCGCGGGCGGCAGGCGCTCGTCCCGGGCGGCGGTCGGCCGGCTGCCCGCCACCGACGTGGCCGCCTCGCTGCGCGGCTTCGTCGAGCCTCCGGCGTGGGCGCGAGCGGTTGCGGTGCTGCGCGAACAGCACGTCCTGGTGCTCTGCGGGCGGGAGGAGAGCGGGCGCTGGACCGGCGCGGTCGCCGCGCTGGACGCGATGGGCCTGGACGGCGACGGGATCTGGATGTACTCCCCCTCGACGTCCCTGGCCGAGCTGAACGCCGGCCAACGTTTCCAGGCGCGCCATGGCTACCTGCTGCACGACTGGATCGAGGCCACCGGGGACGTCTCGGTGCGCCGTTTCGAGCTGGAGACGCTGGCCAGGAAGGTGGCCGAGGCGGGGGCGTACCTGGTGATCACGGTCCGCGCCATGAAGGGACGCAGGCCGTTCGACAAGGTGCAGGTCGACTGGGAGCCGCCCAATCCGGGCGCGCTGTTCGACGCGCGCCTGGCCGGGGTCGCGCCGCCCGAGCACGAGTGGGACGCCCTCGCCCGGCTCCGGCTGCACGCGGAGAAGCTGGTCGCTCCCGGCCCGGTC
Organism: Nonomuraea sp. ZG12; assembly: GCF_052068115.1. Taxonomy (NCBI): domain Bacteria; kingdom Bacillati; phylum Actinomycetota; class Actinomycetes; order Streptosporangiales; family Streptosporangiaceae; genus Nonomuraea; species Nonomuraea sp. ZG12. Next base: position 113,472 of record NZ_JBQHCW010000026.1, on the reverse strand, counting down.
ACCACGCTCGCCGAGCGGGTGGCCCAGGGGACCGAAACCCCGTCGCGGATCCTCGCCGACGTCGAGGACGAGGTGGTCGCCGGGTGGTTCGGCCGCGAGGATCTCAAGCGGGCGGACGTGCTGGCGGTGTGCGCCGTGGCCTTCGCCCATGGCGCCCCTGAGCGGGTGTTCGAGCAACTTCTCGCCGATCTGGTCGCCACCTGGGACCAGTTCGGCACCGACAAGGGTCTCGACGTGCGCAGGCAGGACGACGAGCGGCTGCCGCAGACCAGGGCCTTGTGGAGCGGTGGACACCCGCTGATCAACGTGGTGGTCGACACCGACGCGGGGTTCGGCGGCGAGCGCCGGGTGGTCTTCCGTGGCGAGCACTACCGGGCGCAGGTGATCGCCGCGCTGGCCCGGCACTACGGCTACGAGCTCTGGCAACCGCTGAGGCAGTGGATTCGCGGGCTCGCCGACGCGGACATCGAGGTGCAGTTCCAGGCGGCCGTCGGAGTCGCCCTGCTCGTCAGGGCCGACCCTGCGGAGGTCAAGGAGTCCTTTCTGGACGAGTGGGCGGCCGGGCGGATGTTCGAGCGGCTCGCCGCGGCCAACGTGCTGGCGTTGCTGTCGATGGAGGACGACTTCGCGCCGATCGCGCTCGACCTGGCGCTGTCCTGGGTGCGGGACGCCGGGCAGGAGCGCGCGATGACGGCGGCCATCGCCTTCGGCAACGGCATCTGGATCCGCTACCCGACGGACGCGCTCAAGTGGCTGTGGTTCCTGGCGCTGCGCGGCGTCCGGGTGAGCGTCGTGGCCAGGCGGTCGCTGATGCTGCTCTTCCGCCAGGCGGCCGAGCACGGTGAGGCGGTCGCCGCCCTCACGCTGCTGGCGCAGCTCGCCGGCGAGGAGGTGGACGGCGCGGTCGGCACCAGGCGCACGCGTACGGCGCTCGCCGCCGTGACGGACATCCTGACCGCCACCTGCCTGTCGGACCCGGGCGTCCCCCTGCCCACCCAGCTGCTGTCCACCCACCCGGAGAGCGCGGCGCCGCTGGGCGTGCTGTGGGCCGGGTGCCTGGCCAGCAACCACCACCGGGTGGCGGCCGTACGCGCGTTGAAGATCTCCCTGACCGCGCTGCGCGGGCGGGCGGAGACGATCGCGGCCGTCGCCGCGCTCGGCGCGGCCGTGTGGCGGACGCTGCCGCCCGAATGGCACCCCATCGTGGAGCGCGACCTGAGACGCGCGCTCTCCGGACCTGATGACGGCACCGCGGCGCTGCCTGCCCGCGACCTCGTCAACGCCCTTCTCGCCGCCGGAGTCCGGCGATCCGCATAGGAGAACACCCCTCATGGGAGAACATCGCATGCAGACCGCGAGTCCATATCCCGTCATCGCCGAACGCAGCCTGCGTCCGGTCCCCAGGAAGCTGCTGAGAGGCGCTCGCCGTGACCCAGCTGAGCTGCCGGAACAGCCCCCTGGAACGGTCCTGGTCTTTCACACGAAAGGTGGTTATCAGGCGTTCGCCGAGCGCCGGCATCTGACGGGCTCGGAGGAGGCGGTGGTCCAGGCCGTCGCCGTGAGCGTGGTGGACGTGCGGGGCCGGTACGTCCTGGTCGGCGTCCCCATCCCGTCGTCGGACCTAGCGCACGACTTCCCCGTCCAGGTGACCTTCCGCTGCACCGTCAAGGACGCCGCCAGGGTGGTGGAGGAGGGACCGCGAGACCTGCACATGCTGCTCGGCGCCTACCTCAGGGAGGACCTCGAACTGCAGAAGATGGGCCTGGACTGGGGCATCGAGGGGATCCACCGGCTCCGCCCGCTGGTCGTCGCGCGGGTCAAGGCGTTCTTCGAGGTGGTGCCTCCCCAGGTCGAAGGCGTCGAGGTGGCGCTGTCCAGCGTGGACGTGCTGCTGCCCGCCGACGTCAAGGACCATGCCAGGGGCATGAAGGGGATGCGCTGGGAGGAGGAGGCGAACGACCTGCGCGCGGCGATCGAGTCCAAGGACGTGGCCCGCATCGAGGCGTTCCTGCACCGGGGGAACGTCGGCAGGCTCGCGCTGGGCATCAGCCGGAACGCCGTGCCGATCGCGGACGCGGTCACCATGCTCGGCGCGGTGGAGGAGCAGCAAGCCGCCCGGATCTTCGAGGTGATCAGGGCGCTGCCGGAGGGCGCGCTGGACTTCCTGCCCATCGACACCCGCGCGCTCTTCCAGGAGGCCATGCGGGTGGCGGGCGTGAACTCCTCCGCAACGTCCGAAGCGCCGCCCCTTGAGCAGCGTGGGGCCGGCAAGCACAGCGAGCCGCGCCCGCTGGGCCTGGAGGAGTCGGATGACTGAGTCCCCTCCCCCCGCGCACCGGCGGGGACGGGGGCCGGAACCGGCGACCTGGCGGCGGCTGGCCGTGGGGCGGCGGCTGCGCATTCTCACCGGGGTGAACGAGGGCATCCTCGACCGGGTGCCCCTGGAGCGCACCCACTACACCGGGCTCGGCGGCGTCGTCCTGGGGACCTCGCTGATCGCCGGGCTGGCCATGTGGTTCTTCCTCGCGCAGGTGCTCGACGGGCACCACCTGTGGGCGTTCCCGCTGGTGGTGGCCTGGGCGCTCATCGTGCTCAACATCGACCGCTGGCTGGTGTCCAAGTCCAGCGGGATGTGGACGCGCAGGCTGCTCATGCTGGTGCCCCGGCTGCTGCTCGCGGTCGTGCTGGGGATCATCGTGGCCGAGCCCATGGTGCTGCGCGTCTTCGAGACCGCCGTGGAGCAGCACATCGTGGACGAACGAGCCGAGGCGCGCAGCGCGCTGCGCGCCAAGCTGGTGTCCTGCAACCAGCCGCCTTCCGGTACGCCCGCGCCCGCGAGCTGCGGAGCCGACTCCCTGCTGCTGACCGACACCCCCGTGGAGTCCGTACGCGAGCTGAAGGGCGCGGAGAACGCCGTCAAGAAGGAGGAGCAGGCGCTCGCGGCGCTGAACACCAGGCACGCCCGCATGAACGAGAGCGCGAGGAACGAATGCGCGGGCGAGGAAGGGAACGGGCTCAGCGGCAGGATCGGCAAAGGCCCCCGCTGCTACCGACTCTATGCCGACGCGGACAGATTCGCCCGAGTGAACCGCATCGAGGAGCGGGTCGCGGCGCTCGACCGGGACAAGGCACGCGTCGAGCAGCTGAGCCGGCGGCTCGCCACGGAGGAGAACGGCTTCCAGGGGAAGATCGACACGGCCATCGCCCTTCGGGTGGCCGAACTGCCGCTGCCCACCGCCCCCATCGGCCTGCTGGAGCGGATGGGCGCCCTGCACGAGATCACCGACCGTAACGGCTTCCTGCTCACCGCGACCTGGCTCTTCCGGCTGTTCCTCATCCTGGTCGACTGCCTGCCCGTGCTGGTCAAGCTCATGGGCGGGGCCACGGTGTACGACAGGCTGGTCGAGGCGGAGAACGAGAGCCGCAAGCGGGTGTACGACGAGACGCTCCGCAACAGGGAGCACGCGGAGCTCGGTGACCTGCGGCTGGAACGTGAGCGCAAGGCGGAGGAGCTGCGCAGGCAGTCCCAGGATCTCCAGCTCGACCGTCAGCGGGACACGGCGCACGCCCGGTCCCGCATCGAGGACCTGATCAAGGAGCGGCAGGCCGACCTGCTCGGCAGGCCCAAGTCCATGAGCAACGGCTCCTTCCACTCCTTCGAAGCCTGAGACCGTGTGCGAGGATGCCTGGGTGAACGGCGACATGGTGCTCAGAGCCGTCGGCGAATGCGTCACCTTCCTGCGCTCGGCGCCGGAGCGGGACTGGGCCACGACGCCGATTCCGGCGATGGACTGGACCGTCGCCCAGGTCGTGGCCCATCTCGGCGAGACCCTGCTGTGGTATGCCACCGACTTCACGGCAGGTGATCGTGAGCTGAGCACCGTGGACCTGCGGGTGCGGCCGGAGTCGGGGGCGGCTGATCTCACCGCCACCGTGGGGTCCTTCGCCACGGTCCTCGCGCGGGTCGTCGACGGTGCGCCGGCCGGTGCTCGCGGCTGGCATCCGTTCGGCCTCGGGGACGCCTCCGGCTTCGCGGCCATGGGCTGCGACGAGCTGCTCGTGCACACCGCTGACGTGGGGCGGGGCGTCGGCCGGGACTTCGTGCCCTCGGCGGAGCTCAGCGGGGCCACCCTGAGACGGCTGTTCCCGTGGGCGCCCAAGGACACGGACCCATGGGCGACGCTGCTCTGGGCCAACGGCCGGGCCGATCTGCCCGGCCAGGAGCGGCAGGTCGGGTGGAGATGGCATTGCGCTCCGCTGACCGAGTGGGACGGGGTCAGTGGCCGGCTGAGTCCCTGATGCGTGCGACGTACTCCCGCCACCAGGAGGCGTCCGCGTCGGACGGGAACGACGCGTCGCCGGGAAACTGGCCACCCGAGCCGTCGAGCAGCTCGCGGACGATGTCGGCGTGCCCGGCGTGCCGCGCGGTCTCCCCGATCATGCGCAGCACGATCTGGCGCAGCGTGGCCTCCCGCCTGCCCTCCTTCCACCAGGACACCGTGCCGACGTGGTCGAGCTCCAGCGTCTCGATCGTCTCGTCGGCGTGGGCACGGGCGCGCTGGTAGAGGCCGACGATGTAGTCGGTGGACTCGCCGGGCGCGACCCACATGTCGGCGCCGTCCCAGACGCTGCCGTCGTCCATCCACGACATCCGCTCCGGCGCGGGCCTGCCGAACGAATCGCCCAGATAGCCGTACTCCAGGCCGGCCAGGTGCTTGACCAGGCCGAGCAGGTTGGTGCCGGTGGGGGTCATCGGCGTGCGCAGCTCGGCGTCGCTCAGGCCGTCGAGCTTGTAGACCATGGCGTCGCGGAACTCCCGCAGGCTCGCGAGCAGCAACTCTTTCTCCGTCATGCGCGACTCCAGAGGCTCGGATCGTCAGGCGCGATCGTAGTGACGGGAACCGACACTTCTGGACCTGCTCTAGAGGGCCGACTCGCGGGCGTCGAGCAGCTCGTGCAGGTGAGCCCGGGACCAGGCGCACATGGCGGCCATCGGCTCCAGGAGCGTGCGGCCGAGCGGGCTCAGTTCGTACTCCACCCGTGGCGGGATCTCCGGGTAGGCGGTGCGCGTGACCAGCCCGTCGCGCTCCATCGCCCGCAGCGTCGCGGTGAGCACCTTCGGCGTGATGCCGCGCAGGGGAACCTGCAGCTCGGAGAAGCGTCGAGGCCCCGATCTCAGGCACACGATGATCTTCGCCGTCCATTTGTCGCCGATGCGGATCGGCGGGTTCTCGGCCGAGCACGCGCTGAACATCTCAGGATCAAGTGGCTGCTTCACCCCGCCGAGCGTACGTAACTATCGTTGCGGGAACCTAGGGGTCAGCGACTAGCGTCCGCGGCAGTGGCCGGCGACCAGGCCGGCGACCAGACGGCGACCAGGCCGGCACTGCCGAACGGAGCATTCCATGAGCGAGATCGTCATTTTCGGCGCGGGTGGCCGCGCGGGCCGGCACGCGGTCGCGGAGGCCGTCGCGCGCGGCCACCGGGTCACCGCGGTCGTCCGCGATCCGGCCGCGTACCAGGACCTGGCCGGTGACGGCGTGGCTCTGGTCGGGGGCGACGCCACCGACGCTGACAGCGTCGCGGCCGTCGCGGCCGGGCACGACGCGGCGATCAGCGCCGTCGCGCGGCTCGACATGCCGTCGGAGGAATTCTTCGTGGGTACGGCGAACGCCCTGCTCGACGGGCTGGCCCGAGCCGGGGTCGGCCGGCTCGTGCTGATCGGCATCGGCACCACCCTGCAGGTCGCGCCCGGGGTGATGCTCCTGGACACCCCTGGCTTCCCCGCCGACGCGCGGACGTTCTCACTCGGTCACGCGGCCGCGCTGGAGGCGCTGCGTGCCGCGCGGACCGGTGTGGACTGGGTGGTGCTCGCGCCGCCGCCCACCTTCCTGGACGCCGAGGCGGCACGCACCGGCCGCTACCGGGTCGGCGGTGACCAGGTGGTGCCGGCCGAGGACGATGTCCTCTTCCCCTACGCCGACCTCGCGGCGGCCCTCGTCGACGAGATCGAGGCCCCGAAGCACCACCGGGCCCTGGTCGCCGTGGCACGGTGATTCCCTGCGGGGAATTGTCCGGCTTCGCGTCTTCCCGGAGCATCGGTCGAGCACCGATCGAAGGAGAAGGCATGACCGACATCGACCCCCAGGACCTGGCCGACCGCTACATCGCCGTCTGGGTCGAGCCCGACGCGGAGCTCCGCCGTAAGGCCATCCAGGAGTTGTGGGCCGAAGGCGGGGCGCACATCCTGCAGCCGCCCCAGGAGATCCGGGAGGTCGCCGCCAAGCTCGGCTTCGACCGCCCGACGCTGGAGGCGCACGGCCACGAGGAGATCGAGCTGCGGGTGACCCGTAGTTACGCCGACTTCGTCGCGCCGGGCGAGTTCACCTTCCGACCGGCCGGGGACGCCGTCCGGCTCAGGAACGTGGTCAAACTCGGCTGGCGGATGGTCCCCGTGGGTGGTGGCGACCCGGTCGGGGGCGGGCTGGACGTGCTGGTCCTCGACCGGGACGGCCGAATCGCCGAGGACTACATGTTCCCAGGCGCATGACCCGGCAGGGTCATCGACCTCGCAGGGCGGCGAAAGCCTCGCTCGGCGCGCAAGGGTGAGCGAGGCGTCATGACCCGGCCAGCAGCGCCGCCGTGGCCGGGTCGGCGGGCAGGAAGGCCTCCAGTCTCAGCTCCGCCACCGTGACGTCGAGCGCGGTCGCGAACGTGGTGATCGTGGTCGTCAGCCGCAGCTCGCCCCGCGCCGTGCGCAGCACCATGGGGGCGGCGAACCCCACGTGATCCGGCCCGGGTGAAGGCTCCGGCACATACCCCGACAGCTCGTCGTACAGCTCGTCCCGGGGGAGCCGGTCGAGGATGTGCCGCGCCCACCCGGCCAGGTTCGCGATCCGCGGCGCCAGCCCTTCGGGGTGCAGCGAGAGGCGCAGCACGTTGACGGGCGGACGCAGCAGGTGTGCCGCGACGCCCTCGGTGAGCAGCTCGAAGGCGTTGTTGGCGAGCACCAGGTCGTGACCGGCGTCCACCACGATCGCCGGATAGGGCAGATGGCCGGTCAGGATGTGCCCGAGCGCGGCGCGTACGTGCGCCAGGCTCACGTCGTCGAGCGGTGTGCGCGGGTAGACGGGGGCGTAGCCGGCGGCGAGCAGCAGCTCGTTGCGCTCACTGAGCGACAGCTCCATCGACTCGCCCAGCCGCACCACGAGGGTCCGGCCGGGCCGGGACCGGCCGGTCTCGATGAAGCTGAGGTGGCGCTGGGTCGTGCCCGAGCGGAGGGCGAGGTCGAGCTGGCTGAGGTGGCGGCGCCGCCGGGTCGCGCGCAGAGCCTCGGGGAAATCCACGAATCCAGTTTGCCCCGGAGAAAGGACTTGTCCGCCTTCGGCAAGAACGTTTTAATCCGATCTAAGGGGGCCGCGTCAAGGGAGTCATGTGTCGATCTTGCGCGGTACGGCGTGGCCGGTCTCTCTGGCCTACGCGGTCTTCGTCCTCGTCGGGTTGAGCGCCGGGGTGGCCGGCGTGCTGCTGCCCGCCCAGATGGCCGACTACGGCGTGGACAAGCCCACGATCGGGATCACCTTCTTCACCTTCTCGGCCGGATTCATGCTCGCCGGGTCCACCGCCGGGCCCCTCGTGCACCGGTTCGGCACCCGCCTGGTCCTGATCGCCGGTGGCGGTGCGTACGTGCTGGCCGCCCTCTACACGGGCGTCCGGCCGCCGTTCGCCGCCTTCCTGGCCGTGCAGGTCCTGGCCGGCTACGGCACCGGCCTGCTGGAGTCGGTGCTCAACGTCTTCCTCGCCAGGCTGCCCTCGGCCACCACGCTGCTCAACCGGCTGCACGCCTTCTTCGGCGTCGGCGCGCTGCTCGGGCCGCTGCTGGCCGTGTGGATGCTGCGGTTCATGCCCTGGCAGGCCGTGTGGGTGGTCCTGGCCCTGGTGTGCGTGCCGCTCGTGGCCGGGTTCGTGCTGGTCTACCCCAAGCGGGACGACGACGGCGTGATCCACGAGCCGTCCCCCGCCACGCCGGTCAGGAGCGGGCTGCTGGCCACCGTGATGCGTTCCCCGGCGGTGCTGCTCGCCTGCGCGTTCCTGGCCGTGTACGTCGGGCTGGAAGGCGGCGTGGGCAGCTGGGGGTTCACCTACCTCGTCGGCGAGCACGCCCAGTCGGAGCTGACCGCCGGCTACACCGTCAGCGGCTACTGGCTCGGGCTGACCGCCGGCCGCTTCCTGATCAGCCCGATCGCCACCCGGATCGGCTCGACCACCACCGGCATGACCTACGCCTGCCTGGGCGGCGTCGCGGCCGCGATCGGGCTGGTCTGGCTGGCGCCGGTCGCGGCCGTGGCCGCCGCCGGGTTCGTGCTGCTCGGGTTCTTCCTCGGGCCGCTCTTCCCGACGGCCATGGCGGTGGTGCCCTATCTCACCGAGCCCCGGCTGGTGCCCACCGCCATCGGCGTCATGAACGGCCTGTCCGTCGCGGGCTCCGCCGGGCTGCCGTGGCTGGCGGGCGCCGTCGCGCAGGGCGCCGGGGTGTGGACCCTGATGCCCTTCGTGATGATCCTCGCCCTGCTCCAGCTGCTCATCTGGTGGCGCCTGGTCGCGCGGATGTCGGCCCGCTAGGTGCGGGTGTAGTTGGGGTCCATGGTCTCGTGGGCCCGGTGGAGCAAGTCCATCAGCTTCTCGTCCTCGCGGATCTTCTTGCGGTACTTCTCCGGCAGGGTCCGCAGGTGCTTCTCCTCCGCCAGGAGCCTGCGGTAGGTGTCGGCGCTCTCCTCCGGGTCGCACTGCGGGTCCAGCAGCCGGGTGGCGTAGCGGCGGGCGGCCGAGGACAGGTTCTGGGCGCGGCCCTTACGGCTGACCAGCGAGGCGATCACGGTGATGACGAGGACGCCGATGATCACTGTCAGCGACAGGCCGGTGGAGATCTCGACGACCGGCACGGGCTCGCCCTCGTTGATGAACGGGACGTTGTTCTCGTGCAGGGCGTGCAGGACGAGCTTCACGCCGATGAAGGCCAGGATCGCCGCCAGCCCGTACGTGAGATAGATGAGCCGGTCCAGCAGCCCGTCGATGAGGAAGTAGAGCTGGCGCAGCCCCAGCAGGGAGAAGGCGGTGGCGGTGACCACGATGAAGACGTTCTGCGTCAGCCCGAAGATCGCCGGGATGGAGTCCAGCGCGAACAGCAGGTCGGTCCCGGAGATGGCCACCATGACCAGCAGCATCGGCGTCAGGACGCGCTTGCCGTTCACCATGGTCGTCAGCTTGTCGCCGTCGTAGTGATCGGACGTGCGCAAGAACCTGCGGGCCAGGCGGACCATGATGTTCTCGCCGGAGTGGCTCTCCTCGCCCTCGGGCTTGATCAGGTTGCCGGCGGTGATGAGCAGGATCAGGCCGAACAGGTAGAACACCCAGGCGAAGCTGTTGATCAACGCCGCGCCCAGGAAGATGAACCCGGTCCTGGCGACCAGCGCGAACGTCACCCCGAACAGCAGCACCTTCTGTTGGTCCGCCCTCGGCACCCGGAAGCTCGCCATGATGATGAGGAAGACGAACAGGTTGTCGACCGACAGGGCCTTCTCGGTGACGTAACCGGCGAAGTATTCGGCGCCCATGTCGGAGCCGCCGAAGAGCCACACGCCGATGCCGAACAGGATGGCGATGCCCACGTAGGCGGCCGACCACACCGCCGACTCCCGTAGCGAGGGAATGTGTGCCTTGCGCACGTGGAAGAAGTAGTCGAACAGCAGGAGGCCGCCGATTCCGATGATCGTCAGCCACCACACCAAAGCAGGCACGTGCACGCGTGACTCCAAGTCTCGATAGCGGGATCGCTGGCTGAGGGTCGCCGCCCAGTCAACCAGATGCCCCTGCATGCAAGGCTCAAGCCAGGCAGAGTTCGTTGCCCTCGGGGTCGGCGATCGTGACCCACCAGGTGGGGCCCTGCCGGCCCTTGTGCAGCATCGTGGCACCCTTGCCGACCAGCCGGTCCACCTCGGCGTCGATCCTGTCGGCGCCCACCCGGATGTCGAGATGGACGCGGTTCTTGACCGTCTTGGCCTCCGGCACGTGCTGGAAAAGCACCCGGGGGGCGCGTTCGAGGCCGCCCGGGTGGCGGATGGCCGCGCCCTCCTTCCACACCAGGTTGCCGTGGTGGAAGGTCGTGTCGTCGTCGGCCGCGTGCCCCTTCTCGATCAGGCTGCGGATGAACGCCTCATCCTGCCGCTCCACCTGCCAGCCCAGGGCATCCGCCCACCAGTCGGCTAGGTTGTGCGGATCTTGGGTATCGATGACTACCTGAAGGTCATATGCCATGAGCTAATGCTAAGTAAGGTCTTTGCCCATGACGTTGGTACGTGAGCTGAAATCGTGGCAGGAGGTCGGTGATCGGGTCTACGTCCGGCGCCACGAGTCGTACGACATGAACGTGGGGCTCGTCGTCGGCGACGGGCACTGCCTGGTGTTCGACACCCGCATGTCGCACCGCGAGGCGGCCGACCTGATCGGGGCGATCAGGGGGATCACCGCCAGCCCGTGGACGGTCGTCAACAGCCACGCGCACTTCGACCACTACTTCGGCAACGCGCTCTTCCGCCCGGCTGAGATCTGGGGACACGCGAGGTGCGCCGAGGAGATCGAGCTGTACGGCGCGGAGCAGCGGAGCAAGGTGGCCGGGTTCGTCCCGGTGGACCGGCGCCAGGAGGTGGAGGAGGTGGAGATCGACCCTCCCGACCACACCTTCACCACGGCCGCCACCCTGGACATCGGCGGGCGGATCGTCCACCTGCGCCACTTCGGCCTGGGCCACAGCTCCAACGACATCGTCGCGCACATCCCCGACGCGGGCGTGGTCTTCGCCGGTGACCTGGTCGAGCAGGGGGCGCCGCCGGCGTTCGGCGACTCCTACCCGCTCGACTGGCCGGACACCACCGCCCGGATGCTGAACGAGATGCGCGAGCCGGTGTACGTGCCCGGCCACGGCGCGGTGGTGGACCGTGACTTCGTGGTCGGCCAGCACGGCGACCTGGTCACGGTGGCCGACCTGGCCAGGCGGGCGCACGTGGAGGGGCTGCGCGACCTCATCCACGCCTTCCCCTACAGCGAGGAAGTGACGCGCCAGGCCATCGAGCGGGCCTTCCTGCAACTCGACGCCCTGCAGGCCTGACAGCCGCCGCGCGGCCCTCGACAGCGGGCCCTGCTCTGTCTATAGTGCATATTGCAATATAGAGGGAGGCATCATGGCGCGACGCCACGATCTGGTGGGGCTCACCGTGCTCGCCATGCTCTCGGTGCGCGCCAGCCACCCCTATGAGCTCCACCGCTTCATCATCGACACGCACAAGGACTACGTGACCGGCCTGCCGAGAAGCCTCTACCACGCGGTGGACAGGCTGGCCGGGGACGAGCTGATCGCCCCCGCCAAGACCGACCGCGAGGGCCGCAGGCCGGAGCGGACGGTCTACGAGATCACCGACGAGGGCAGGCGAGAGCTGGCCACCCGGCTCCGCAGGCTGCTGCAGGAGCCCGAGCCGGACCGCCGCACGCTGGTGGCGGCGATCTCGCTGATCGGGGCGCTGCCGCCGGAGGCCGCGATCAAGGCGCTGCGCCTCCGCGTGGCCGCGCTCACCGGCGCGATCGGCGGGCTCGACGCGCAGATGGCCACGATGGCGGAGAACGGGCTGCCGCGGCTGCTCATGCTCGAACTCGAATGCGACCGGGCGCTCTTCGCCGCCGAGCAGGACTGGGTGCGCGGGGTGCTCGACCGGATCGAGAGCGGCGAGCTCGACTGGGCGGGCACGGTCAAGCAGTCGCTGATGGAGCGGGCCCTGGAGGAATGAACACTGGAGGAATGAGTGGGCCGCCAGGGTGCGCCAACACCCTGACGGCCGGAAATCCGAACAAGGCGCCTGCCCTGTCCAGGACTCGCAGTCTCAGGATAGGCGCCGCTGAGACAGGAGCCGTGCCATGTCCCAAGAGATCCACAACCTGATCGACGGCGTTTACGAGACGTGGAACGCCGGTGACGCCGCCGCCTACGCCGCGCTGTTCACCGAGGACGCCGACTACATCACCTACTTCGGCCTGCACCTCAAGGGCAGGCAGGCCATCGACGAGGTGCACCGCGACCTCTTCAAGATGCCGATCAAGCTCGACGTCGGGGGCGAGCCGTCCGTCAGGATGCTGAGCGACACCGTCGCGCTGGTGATCGCGACCGGCGGCTCGGTGGTGGACGGGCGGCGCGAGCCGGGCCGCGACTCGATCCTCACCTACACCGCCGTCCACACGCCCGAAGGCTGGCGCTTCGCCTCCTTCCAGAACACCCGGGTGGGGCGACCATGAAGAAGCTGGTGACGGAGGTGTCCGGTGTGGTGGCGGCGCCTGCCGCCACGGTGCGGGCCGCGCTGGGGCGGGTGCTGCTGCCCGGCGGACGGGACGTCGTGGGGCGGTTCACCGTGGCGGACCTGCCGGGGCACACCTCGACCGTCGAGGTCACCGAGGACCTCATCGCGTTCCAGGGCGGCTGGTGGTATCGCGGTGAGTGGACGCTGGCTCCGCACCCGGAGGGGACGCTGGTGGTCCACCGTGTCTACAACGTCGCCGAGCGGGCGCGGTGGGGGGTGGGGCTCGCCAACCGGTTCTTCGTCGGCTTCGCGGCCACCACCCGCCAGAGCTTCGCCGAAGGTCTCGCCCGCCTGGGCGCCGACCTGAACTGCCGCACCCGCCTCACCTGACCGCACCGGCCGGCCGCACCCGCCAGGCCGTACCCGCCCGCCCACCTGACCGCGCCCGTCTTTCCTAGTGGGTCGCCGGGAAGATCGCGACGAAGCCGCCGTCCTCGGCGGTGAGGGTGCCGCCGTGCAGCAGCGCGATGTCGCGGGCGATGGACAGCCCGAGCCCGGCGCCTCCGGCGTCCCGGGCTCGGGCCTCGTCCAGCCGGGTGAACCGGTCGAACACGGTCTCGCGCTGCTCGGGCGGGATCCCCGGCCCGTCGTCGTGCACCTGCAGCACCGCCCGATCCCCGTCCGTGCGGACTCGTACGAGAACGCGGGTCGAGGCGTGGCGCAGGGCGTTGTCGACGAGGTTGGTCACCAGGCGGTCGAGGTGCCCGCGCGCGCCGCGCACCACCACGTCGGGCTCGATGTCGAGGTCCAGGTCGAGTTCCGGCGGCCGGCCGATCCGCAGGGACTCCTCCATGGCGACCTGGCCGAGGTCGACGTCGGTGGTGCGGGCCGGCTCGCCCGCGTCGAGCCGGGCGAGCAGCAGCAGGTCGGCGGCGAGAGACTGCAGGCGGGCCACGTCGGTGAGCGCCTCGGCGGTCAGTTCGCTGGGCTCGGCGAGCTCCAGCCGGGCGCGCAGGGTGGCGATCGGGCTGCGGAGCTCGTGCGCCGCGTCGGCGACGAACGTCTTGTGCGTCTCGACGGAGGCTTCCAGCCGGTCGAGGGTGTCGTTCACGGTGGTGGCGAGGGCGGCGATCTCGTCCCGCGATCGGGGTATGGGCACCCGCTCGTGCAGGTCGCGGGCGGTGATGTGGGCCAGCTTGGCCCTGATGGCCGCCACCGGGGCGAGCGCGCGGCCGAGGGAGAACCAGGTCATGGCCGCGACCAGGACCAGCAGCGCCGGCACACCCGGCAGCAGCACGCCGTTGAGCGTCTGCAACGCCTGCTCGGTGCCGGTGAGCGGGACCCTGGCGTACAGCATGGTGGCGCCGCCCTCGGCGGTCGTCAGCCTCTCCCCGGCCACCGCGTAGCTGTCCACGGGCGCCCAGTCGGCCAGGGGCGGGTCGGCGGTCTGCGCGATGAAGACGTCAGGGTCGGTGATGAACAGCGTCTCCGTGCGCGTGACCAGCTCCCTCGTGGCGACGAGGGGCTGGGCGGGCATCGCCTCGGCGGTGATCCCGCCCTTCACGGCCTGGACGGCGATGCCGGCTCTCCTGGAGGCCTCGGCGTCGGCGGAGCCTGTCAGGCTGCCGCGCAGCACCACCACCAGCACGACCGTGATGGCACCGAGGGCGACCGCCACGACCAGGGTCGCCGCGACCGTGGCGCGAAGCCGTACGGACGAGGGGTCGATCGTCTTCACGCGGCCTCCAGCCGGTAGCCGGCGCCGCGCACCGTGACGAGGGTGGTCCGGCCGAACGGCTGGTCGATCTTGCGGCGCAGCGCGCTGATGTAGACCTCGACGATGTTCGGGTCGCCGTTGTAGGAGAAGTCCCACGCCTGGGCCAGCAGCTCGCTCTTGGAGACCACCTCGCCGGCCCGTCTGGCGAGCCCGTGCAGCACCGCGAACTCCTTCGGCGTCAGCGCGATCTCCACCGCGCCCCGGCGGCAACGCAGCCCTGCCGGGTCGATGACCAGGTCGCCCACGGTGATCGAAACGGGCCGTTCGGTGCCGCCGCGCCGCATCAGGGCGCGCAGCCGGGCCAGCAGCACCACGTACGAGAACGGCTTGGACAGGTAGTCGTCGGCGCCGTTGTCCAGGGCCTCGGCCTCGTCGTAGATGCCGTCCTTGGCGGTGAGCATCATGATCGGCGTCCAGTCGCCGGCCTCGCGCAGCCGGGAGCAGAGCGCGTAGCCGTTCATCCTGGGCAGCATCACGTCCAGGACGATCACGTCGTAGTCGTTCTCCGTGGCCAGCCAGAGCCCGTCGCGCCCGTCGTGGGCCACGTCGACCGCGAACCCCTCGCCGGTCAGCCCGCCCTTGACCAGGTCGGCCAGCCGCCGCTCGTCCTCCACCAGTAAGACCCGCACGAGCACCAAGAGTGCCGTACGCCACCTAAAGCCAACCTGAAGATCATTTATGCCTTCTTCAGCGTCACTTCAGGTACGGCCGGACAGTCTCTGAGCGTCAGATCCGATCAACGAAGGAGAATCCATGTTCAAGCGGCGTTTGGCTGTTCTCGGCGCGGTGGCGGTGCTGGCGCTGTCCGGGCTGGGCGGGTCCGCTCTGGCCGCCGGTGAGCCTCCGGTGTCGGTGCCTGGTGCCAAGGTGACCTGCACCACGGCCGATGGCAAGCCCGTCGCCATCAAGGTCGCCAAGGCCATGCCGGCGGACGGTGACGTGCGCGTGCACCCGGCGACCCCGGCCGACGGCAAGGTGCGCGCGTCCGAGAAGAACGATCTGCACGTGACGAAGCACCTGGACGGCGAACTGCTCACCATCGAGGCGGTTCCGGCCACCGAGGCGGTGCCGCCGAGCGACGAACCGGTTCGCGTCACGGAGCCGATGCGGGCCACGGACGCGAACGGCGACGTCACGGAGCCGATGCGGGCCGCGGACGCGAACGGCGAGCGGCCCGCCGAGTGGGGCAGGACCGAAGCCGGCGAGCCCGCGGAGGCGAAGAAGCTGAAGCGCGACGGCATCTTCTGCGTGGCCGAGAAGGAGTGATCTGACGCGGCCGCCGGGCGATCCGGGGGCGCACGGCGACCGCGTGCACGGGGGCATTCGGGGAACGACGGGTGCGGGGGTGCCGCCCGGTGCTCGAACAGGCCATGGCCGGGTCGGCGTCAACTCCGTCTGTGCGGCAACGGCGGACACTGCGCGAAAGGCGTGGTCAGCCGGATTCCGAAGACGGAGTTGACACCTCGGCGGGGACGCACGATCTGGCAGCTATCGGGGGCGTGGGAGATGTGGCCGTTGGACGGCAGGATCCTCCTGTGGGATCACCACTCCGCTTTCGAGAGCAACGATGTCGTCACGGTGGACAGGCCAGTCCTAGCAGGGGCTTGACCCATGTCCAAAACCAGGAGACAAGGACCACCCAGAGGCTGCACAGCGTGATCAACGATCACCGGGAAAAGTTCACTGTCAGCCTCGCACGCCTGTACGCCCAGATCATGCTCCAACACGGCAGCCGCCGCGCTGCCTGCTTGGCGTAGACCACCTGGTGATCAGCCAGGAAGCCGTCATGACGTACATTTCGCGGATCCTCACCGAACCCGGCCTTCCGGGACCGCGTCCGAGCCGTCGTCTACGCCTACTGCCACGGCCTGGCGATCCGGCCGGGCAGTCAGCGCAACCGGGCCGCGAACCCGTCGAGAACGACGCCGAGCTGCCGTTCGAACCTCTGGTCACCGTCGTCGCGGAGGTGCCCGGCAGCCTTGACCAGATCGGCGCCTTCACCCAGCCACGCATCGCGCCCGGTGGGGGAGTACCGGTCGGCAGACTGGCTGCGCTCCTGCTCCTCGATGACGAAGCCGACCACGAACGCGGTGACCAGGTCAATGGCGTCGTCCGCCTCGGCCAGTGAGAATCCGGCCGCGGTCAAGCGCTCGAGCCAGGACTCCTTCGCCTTCACCACTTCGGGGCCGGAGTAGCGCGTGCCGCTGAATATGCGCGCTCCGTCCCGGTGGAGGAGGTACTCCGAGCGCAGGATACGGGCGTAGGCGGCCAAGGCGTCACGCCAGCCGGCGTCGGGAGCGACCGCCGAGAGGGCGTTGACGACGCGGCGCATGACGAACGTGCTCATTTCGTCGAGCAGCTCCTGTTTGTTGCGGACGTGCCAGTACAGCGCGGGTGCTCCCACGCTGAGCCGGGAAGCGAGCGCACGGACGGTGATGGCGTCCATGCCCTTCTCATCGAGCAATTCGAGTGCCACTGCCACGATCCGCTCTCGCGTGATGCCCTTCGCCACGCTTGACAGCTTAACAAAGTTCAGGCACAGTCGGGGACATCCAAAAACGAACTTAGTTCAGGAGGCGTGTCATGCGTGCTGCGGTCGTCAACACCCCAGAATCGACACCCGTCTGCGCGGACTTCCCCGACCCGGAACAACGGCCGGGCCAGGCGCCGTTGAGCCTCGTGGGCGCGGGTCTGCACTACGTCGTCCGCGGGATGGCCTCCGGCCGCCATTACGACAGCGACCAGGCCTACCCCCTCGTGCCGGGTATCGACGCCGTGGCCCGGACCGACGACGGGCGGCTGGTCTACACGGGCCTTGCCCGGTCGCCGTGGGGAACGATGGCCGAATGGATGGTCACCCCATTCGAGGTGGATCTGCCCGCCGGGGCCGATCCGCTCGCGGTCGCCGCCGGCATGAACCCCGCCATGGCGGGGTGGATGCCGCTGACCGCCCACCGCAAGGAGGTGGGCGCGCTCGGCACCGTGCTGGTGCTCGGGGCGACTGGCATGTCGGGCAGCCAGGCCGTGCGGGCGGCGCTGGCCCTCGGCGCGAAACAGGTCATCGCGGCCGGGCGCGATCATGAGGCGCTGGAGCGGCTGCGCGGCCTCGGCGCCATCACCGTTCCGCTCGCGCCCACGGCATCCGACGGCAGGGCGACCGCCCTGGCCGTAGCCGTCGCCGAGGCGCAGCCCACGCTTGTGCTCGACTTCGTGTGGGGCCCCGTCGCCGAGGCCACCTTCGCCGTACTGGGAAAGACTGGCACGGACGATGACAGCGCGGTGATCGACTACGTGCAGATCGGCTCGCTCGCCGGAACCGAGGCGGCGCTGCCCGCGGCGCTGCTCCGCAGCCGGCGGATCCGGATCAGCGGCAGCGGCACCGGCTCGGTCTCGAAGGCCGAGATGATCTCCGAACTTCCCCGGATCCTCGCCCGGTTCGCCGACGGCACCTTCGACGCGCCGTACACCGCCTACCCGCTCAGCCGCGTCGGCGAGGCCTGGGCGCATCAAGGGCGCACCCGCGCCGTCGTCGTCCCGGACTGACCCGACCATCGCGCACTTAGTTGATCGTCCACACCATCTCTACGCACTCGGAAGGTCCCCCATGCGAAGAAATATCGGTATCAAGCTGGCCGCTGCCGTGGCCATGACGGCCATGCTGGGTTCGATGACCAGCTTGTCCCCGGCACAAGCCGTCGCCGGTAACCCCGGTGCCGCGAAGACGGTCGCCGCCGGCAGCGGCATCCCAGCACTGGTCGATCCGGCCGTGGATCTCGCCGCCAAGACGCCGGGTCCGGAGCACGACTGGGCCGACTCGATCTACTTCACCAGCCGAGTGAAGGCGGGCAGCCACGACATAGGCCTGCTGGTGCACACCGTGAGCATCCCGAAGGGCCCAGGCAATCTGCTGCTGTTCTCCGTCCACGACGAGACCACCGGCTGGTACAAGAGCTACGCCACCGTGGTTCCCGAGGATGACTTCGCCTGGAGCACAAAGGAGCTCGACATCACGGCGCCCGGTCTCAAGTGGACGGGCAACGCGCAGCGGATGTCCGTCTCCCTCGACGTGCCGTGGGGCTCCCTCGACGTCGTGCTCCAAGCACGCGGACCGGCCCTGAATTACGGCAGCACCGGAGCGTTCACTCTGTTCGGTCAGACCAACTACGAGTTCGCCCTTCCCGAGATGCGGATCACCGGCACCGTCACCTTCGACGGGCGCCGCCGGCAGATCACCGGCCGGTCCTGGCTGGACCGTCAGTGGGGACCGGTCGATAATGCGCCGAAGCGTCACTGGAGCTGGATGAATTTCAACATGCCGAACGGTGATTCGGTGGCCATCTGGGACGCCGTCAGCGATACCGGCCAGACGAACACCTGGGCCACGGTTCTGCGCAAGGACGGCTCGTATGAGGTGGCATCCGTCACGCCATTCGCCGACAGCGCCGGCAAGTTCTGGACCAGCCCTACGACCGGGCAGAAGTACCCGACCCAGGTGACCGTCAACATCCCGGCGCTGAAGACCCGTCTGAAGGTGCACGTCACCGGCAAACGCGGTCAGGAAATCATCCTCGGAGGCAACGGGCGCCTGGAGGCCACCGCCGCCTTCGAAGGCACCTACCAGGGAGCCAAGGTCACCGGTAAGAACTTCTTCGAGATGTTCGGCGACTGGCAGTCCTGAGTCCCTCGCGGCGCCGGGTGCTCTCTGCTGTAGTCGACATACGGCAGGGGCGCCCGGCGCCCACCTTTCGAGCCGTCCCGCCGAAGCCCTTCGCTCGGTGGCCCTGCGCCTGGCCTGTACAGCACGGGACCGCAGATTGGCGAAGGCCCGTGCCGCGAAAGGATGTCCATATGCGAACGCCGGTGGTCTGCCTGATCCATGATCAGGAGGTTCGTGCCGACGGGGGCCGTGGGTGTCACCCTTCCCGAGATCCGGCTATCACCCTGCCTTGCGGCGTAGGCGGTAGCGGGCGAGAGAGTGACTACCCAGAGCGAACATGTCGTCACTTCGTAGTGCTGCCTGGATCGGTGACTCGCGTCGCCGCTCACGTGCGATGCGACGAATGGCTCAGCCGGCGCAGGTGTCGTGGGTGGCGTCGAAGCCCTTCAGCGCGTCGCTGTCGGCGGGGTGCAGCGCCTTCAGCCCTCGCCAGTCGTCGCCGATCACCAGCACCAGCCGCGAGGTCCGCGCCTCGCCGGCCAGCTTGGGCGAGGCCGCCAGCAGATCCTTGGCGAGCGTCGGCACGCGCGTCTCGCCGTTCGGACCGTACATGATCATTGATTTCCTGTACGGTTTCCGCGCCGTGTCGCCGATCTTGGTGATGTGGTAGCCGCGCTGCTCCAGCGAGGCGGCGACCTGCCTGCCGAGGCCGCTGCGGTAGGTGCCGTTGCGCAGCTCCACCTGCACCTTCGACCTCGGCACCTTGGTCTGCCCGCCCTTGACGCCGGCCGGCTCGGCGTCCGTGGCGACGATGTCGAAGAGCCGGTTCGCCTGAGGTTGCACCCACTCCACCCGGCCCGGCTGGCTGACCGAATAGTGCCACGGTGTGGTGATGAAGTGGATCCGCCCGGCGCTCAGCCCCTGGAGGCTCAGGGCCAGGTCCTTCATGACCCCCGTGGTCAGCTCGGGGTCGGTGGTGACGGCCTTGGTGCCCGCGTCGAGGATGCTCAGCAGGCGGGCCGGGTCGGTGAGCGTCTGGCCGCTCATCACCTTCTTCACCATCGAGGCGACGAACATCTGCTGACGCTGGATCCGGCCGATGTCGGAGCCGTCGCCGAAGCTGTAGCGGGCCCGCACGTAACCGAGCGACTGCTCGCCGTTGAGCGTCTGCCGTCCGGCGCGCAGGTGGAGCATCGCCTTGTCGTCGTCGACGCGCTGCGGCAGGCAGACCTCGACGCCGCCGACGGCGTCCACGATGCCTTTGAAGCCGGTGAAGTCCACCTTGACGAAGTGGTCGATGTGGATCCCGGTGAGCGTCTCGACGGTCTTCCAGGTGCAGGCGATGCCCCCGGTGTTGAACGACTCGTTGATCATGCCGAGGTGGGGCTGCTGACCGGGCAGGCCGTGCTTCGCGCGGCAGGCCGGCAGCTGGACCATCGAGTCACGCGGGAAGCTGATCACCATCGCGTTGTCGCGCTTGGACGACAGGTGCGCGAGCATGATCGTGTCGGTGCGCTCGCCGTCGATGCGGTGGCCGTACCTCGCGTTCTTGCCGTCACGCTGGTCGGAGCCGACGATCAGCACGTTCATGGCGGTGCTCGCCACCTTGGCCGGGCGGGCGGCGCCGAGATCGCCGGCCACGTCCTCGTGCTTCAGGTTGCCGGTCAGCTTCAGGAACAGGCCGACCCCGGCGCCGGCGATCAGCAGCACGACCGTCACCACGCTCACGATCAGCCAGCGGAGCCAGCGGCGCGCGCGCTTCGGCGGCGTGCTCGACGGAGATGGCGGCGCATCGACGAGCCCGCTGCTCACGTAACTCCCAAATGGTGACGAGACCATCGGGCAGCCGCCCTCGGCCTCTGCGGAATCCGGCCGGTCGAGTGTACTTAAGCCAGGCCACCGGGCATGTGAGGTCCGTTAGATCGGCGCGCTCCCCGTGCTCAATCCGGAAGCGGAACCCGTAGGGAGACCGTGCCGCGCATGTCGAGCCAGGCCGCGCCGGGCCCGCGTACCAGCCGCATCACCACCTCCTCGCAGCCGGGGCAGCGAGCCACCAGCCCGGGGCTGGGGCCGTACACGCGCAGTGCGGCGAGCGGCCCGGTCAGCCCGCAGTTCGCGCACTTGCCGACGGCCGTGGTCGCGTCGAAGGCGAAGATCTCGCCGAGCGGGCCCGCCAGGGCGTTGCCGTCGAGGTGTTCGATGGTCATGGTCAGCCTCCGCTGGGGCCGAAGCGTTCGGTACGGACATGGTCGGGCGCGTGCCCGAGATCGATCAGCATGTCGGCCGCGACCTCGACGAAGCCGGTCGGGCCGCAGACGTAACAGTCGGGCTCGAAGCTGGCGGGCCAGCCGTTCTCCGCCAGGTCGTCGCGCATGACCCGGCCGGCCTTGCGCGGCCAGTCCTCCGGCGCGGTCCTGGTGTAGAGGTAGGTGATGTCCAGCCCCGGTTCGGGGCGGCGCAGCTCGTCCGCGTAGTAGCGGCGGCCGGGGTCGCGCAGCGAGTAGAGCAGCCTGAACGGCGTCCGGCTGCCCGCCAGCCGGCGAGCCCGGACCATCGCCATCAGCGGGACGATCCCCGACCCGCCGCCGACCAGCAGCACCGGCGCGCGGCTCTCCGGCCGCCACACGAACCAGCCGCCGACCGGCCCGCGGACCTCCACCTGGTCGCCCACCTGAAGGACCTCGGTGAGGTACGGCGAGACCTCGCCGTCGTCCACCAGCTCCACGGTGAGCTCGATCCGCTCGCCTTCCGCGGGCGCGGCCAGGGAGTAACTGCGCTGGGTGCTGTAGCCGTCGTCGGCGGTCAGCCGGACGTCCAGGTGCTGCCCCGGCAGGTGGCCGGGCCAGCCCGGGGCGTCGAAGACCAGCGTGCGTGCCGTCGCCGTCTCCTCGCGGACCTTCACCAGCGTCGCCGCCAGCCAGATCAGCCGGCGCATTCAGTCGCCCTCGTAGCGCTGCTCGCGCCACGGGTCGCCGTAGTTGTGGTAGCCGGCGGTCTCCCAGAAGCCCGGCCAGTCCTCGTTCGTCAGCCGGATGCCGCGCACCCACTTGGCCGACTTCCAGAAGTAGAGGTGCGGCACCAGCAGCCGGGCCGGGCCGCCGTGGCTGGGCTGCAGCTCCTCGCCGTCATAGCGGTAGGCGATCCACGCCTTGCCGTCGAGCAGGTCCTCCAGCGGCAGGTTGGTGGTGTAGCCGCCGTAGGAGTAGACCTGCGCGTACTCGACGCTCGTCTCCACGTTCTCGAAGAGCACGTCCAGCGAGACGCCCTCCCAGTTCGTGTCGAACTTGCTCCACTTGGTGACGCAGTGGATGTCCACCGTCGGCGTCTCGACCGGCAGCGCCGTCAGCTCCTGCCAGGTCCAGCGGTGGGTCTGCTCCGTCTCGGTGTCGATGGTGAACTCCCACCGGTCCAGCGGAACACGAGGAGTCGGCCCTGCGGACAGCACGGGGAAGCCGTGCTCCAGATACTGGCCGGGTGGCAGCCGGTCCCCACCCTCTGTCCGGCGGCCACGGAAGCCGCGCGAGATGATGCCCATGGGCTCACAATCGCATCTCACGGTATGCCGCGCATCACCTGAAGCTGCTCATTTCCGATCATTTGACCTGGTGCCACCATCTGGATGTGCGGCACGTGTTCCGGGCGAGGTCAGGTGGTGTGGCCGGGGTGGGGCGATGGGGTCAGGTGGCACGGCCGGGTTGGTCTGGTGGCGGCCGGGTTGTCTGATGGCACCGCCAGGCTGGTCAGGCGGTGCGCGGCCAGGTTGGTCAGGCGGTGAGTTGAGTGGGGTGAGGCGGCGCGGCCCAGGTCAGGTCAGGCCGCGCGGCCGGCTTTGAGTGAGGCCGTGGTGTCGACGACGCGGCGGGCCTGGTGGCGGGCCGCCTGCAAGGCCACCTCGCTGGGCGGGCCGTCGCCCGCCACGTGGGAGGTGCCGTACGGATTGCCCGACTGGAACTGGACGGGATCGGTGTAGCCGGGAGGCACGATGATGCCGCCCCAGTGGTAGAACGTGTTCCCCAGTGCCAGAAGGGTGGATTCCTGCCCGCCGTGGGCGGTGTTGGAGGCGGTGAAAGCCGAGTACACCTTGTCCGCGAGCTTGCCCTGGAACCACAGGGGACCGGTCGTGTCGATGAACGCCCGGAGCTGGCTGGCCGGATTGCCGAACCGGGTGGGGGTGCCGAACAGCACCGCGTCGGCCCAGCTCAGGTCGTCATGGCCGGCCTCGGCGACATCCGCCGTTTCCTGCAAATGCTGGGCCCAGGCCGGATTGGCGCTGATCGCCTCAGGCGGGGCCAGCTCGGCGACCCGGCGCAGTCGCACGCGCGCCCCGGCCTTCTCCGCGCCTTCGGCGACGGCCTGCGCCAGGGTGTGCACGGTGCCTGTGGCACTGTAGTAAATGATCGCGACGTTCACAGGTTCCATGATCGTTTCCTTCCCTCAGGGTTCGTGTCAGCAGCTTTCTCAGCGTTCGTGTCAGCAGTACGACGACACAGCCCCTCGAAAGGTGAGGCGACCACAACGCCCGCCACTCGCCGACAGGTCGCGACCAGCGAACCTCACACTTTCGTACGCTGTTTCGTCGGACTGGTGAGGGCAGATGCGACCGAGGGAGTCGGCGACACCATGACCATCCGATCCAAGTCGGCGGGACTGAGCGAGCGGCGTCAGCTGATCAACCTCGCCTACCGGCTCCTGGGCTCCCTGGCCGATGCCGAGGACGTCGTCCAGGAGACCTACGCCCGGTGGTACGCCATGTCCCCGCAGCAGCGGGAGGCCATCGAGTCCCCCGGCGGCTGGCTGACGAAGGTCGCCGGGCGCATCTGCCTCGACCTGCTCGGCTCGGCACGGGCCCGGCGGGAGCGCTACGTGGGCGAATGGATCCCGGAGCCGCTGCCCGACCGTACGGAGTGGATCAGCGGTCGGCCGGGTGGTGGCACGGCCGACCCGGCGGACCGGGTCACCCTCGACGAGTCGGTCAACATGGCCTTCCTCGTCGTGCTCGAATCGATGACCCCGGCCGAGCGCGTCGCCTTCATCCTGCACGACGTCTTCCGCTACTCCTTCGCCGAAGTAGCGGAGATCGTCGGCCGAACCCCGGCGGCCTGCCGCAAACTGGCCTCCTCGGCCCGCCGCCGCATCCGCGACTCACAGACTCCGGCGACTCCGGCGGCCCAGCGCGCCGACCTGGTCAGAGCCTTCAAGCAGGCATGGCAGGCCGGGGACATCCACGCCCTCATCGGCCTCCTCGACCCCGACGCCACGGCGACCGGCGACGGCGGCGGCCACGCCACAGCCGTGCTCCACCCGGTCCAAGGCGCCGAGCAGATCGCCCGCTTCTTCGCCGACCGAGCCGGCGAGACACCCAACGTGGAGATCGTGGAGCGCACGGTCAACGGCCAGCCCGGCCTGGTGGCCCAACTCGACGGCGTCACCGTGTCAGTCCTGGCCTTCGACATCGCCGACAACCGAATCAAGCACATCTGGGCAATCCTCAACCCCAACAAACTCCGCCCCTGGACGACAAGCTGACCAACTCCGGCCTAGGACGGCGTGCTGGCAAAGCCCACCCTCGGACAGCGTGCTGACAAAGCCCGGCTTGGGACGGCGTGCTGACAAGGCCCGGCCTTTGGACGGCGTGCTGGCATGCTTCCGGTGGGATACCCGACCTACATCACGCCGGCTCCCCCGCCACCTCCTGGTGACCTCGCTCAGATGGTGCGGTGAGGGGTGACGAGGCCTGACTCGTAGGCGAAGACGACCAGTTGGGCGCGGTCTCTGGCGTGCAGTTTGGTCATGGCTCGGCTTACGTGTGTCTTGGCCGTCATCGGGCTGATCACCATCTGGGCGGCGATCTCGTCGTTGGACAGCCCCCTGGCCACCAGCGCCGTCACCTCACGCTCGCGGTTGGTCAGCACGTCGAGGCCTTCGGGGGTGGGCTCCGGCCGGTGGGCGACGTATGCGCCGATCAGGCGGCGGGTGATGGAGGGGGAGAGCAGCGCGTCGCCCCTGGCCGCGACCCGGACGCCCTGCAGCAGGTCGGAGGGCTCGGTGTCCTTGACCATGAAGCCGCACGCCCCGGCCCGCAGCGCGTTGAAGACGTATTCGTCCAGCCCGTAGTTGGTGAGGATCACGACGTGGACGCCGCTCAGCCGCTCGTCGGCCGCGATCCGCCGGGTGGTCTCGATGCCGTCCAGCACCGGCATCTGTACGTCGACCAGCGCGACGTCGGGCCGGTGGGCCCGGGCGAGGGCGAGGGCCTGCTCGCCGTCGGCCGCCTCGGCGACGACCTCGATGTCGTCCTCGGCCTCCAGCAGGGCGCGGAAGCCGCCACGGATGAGCGCCTGGTCGTCCACGATGAGGACGCTGATCACGATGGGCCTTTCACGGGAAGTTCGGCGCGTATGGTGAAGCCGCCTTCGGGGCGGGGCTCGGCGCGTAACCTGCCGCCGAGCGCGGTGACGCGCTCGCGCATGCCGAGCAGTCCGACTCCGGGAACCGGGGGCCGGTCCGGGTGGGCGTGGCCGTCGTCGTCGACCTGCACGACCAGCTCGTCCGGGCGGTAGTCGATGCGCACCAGCGCGGACGCCTGGCCGGCGTGCCTGCCGACGTTGGTGAGCGCCTCCTGGACGATCCGGTAGGCGGCGCGGTCGACATCTGTGGGCAGGCTCTGCTGCTCCCCGGTGATCGTGACGGTGGCGGGCAGGCCGGTCGAGCGTGCCCGGTCCACCAGGTCGTCGAGCCGGTCCAGGCCGCTGCCCGGCGGCTCGCCGTCGGAGTCGCGCAGCACCTCCAGGGTCGCGCGCAGCTCCCGGATGGCGTCGCCGCTGGCCTCCTGGATGGCGAGCAGGGCGGCGGGCACCTCCTCGCCGCGCTTGCGGGCGAGGTGCACGGCCACCCCGGCCTGCACCTTGATGATGGAGATGCTGTGGGTGAGCGAGTCGTGCAGCTCCCTGGCGATGCGCAGCCGCTCCTCGCCCGCCCGGCGGCGCGCGACCTCCTCACGGGTGCGCTCGGCCTCGGCGGCCCGCGCCTCCGCCTGCCGCAGGTAGGCCTGCCGGTGCTTGGTCACGGTCGCCGTCACCCCTGCGGCGATGAACCAGCCGAGCAGCAGCGTCGTGCCCTGGATGATCTCCTGAGGGGACTTGGCGGCCGGCGCGGCCAGCTGGGCGGCCAGGGTGCCGCCCAGGAAGACGACGGCGGCGGCCGCGGCGAGCACCCGATGCCCCGCCCTGACCGAGGCGAACACACTGATCAGCACCGGGAAGGCCGCCGGCGGGCCGGGAGTCGCACTTCCCGCGTAGAAAAGCATGCAGACCGTGCTGACGGCCAGCGCCAGCAGCGGCGACCAGCGCCAGGCCACCAGCGCCAGCGAGCCGACCAGAACGGCCGCATGGTCCAGGGGCCGCATGACCGGCGTGGCGAGCGCACCGGCCAGCAGCACGGCCGCGACGGTCGCCGCGAGCACCACGTCGGTGGCGTTCGGGAGCCGCCCCTGTTCGAAGCCCATGCCCGCACAGTACGGCCGACCCTGGTCCGCCCGCATCGGCCCGTGGTCGGATCAACCGCCTACTCCCAGCGCGGTAGTCAGCCGGAACCTGCTCCCCCCGCCGTAGCCACAGGAGTCACCCCAGGCACGACGACCGCGACCACCCCCGCCGACGACGATGTGACGAAATATGCGGGCACGTCGTTCGAAAGGCACCGTGATGAACCTCCTCCCAGCGCTGCGCGCCGTGATGGCCCTGCACGTCGCCGCCGCCCTGTTCCAGTCGGTCACGGCCGGCATGCTGCTGTCCTCCGCCGACGGTCGTACCCTGCACGTCGCCTCCGGCCTCGTCCTGGCGGGCATCGGGGCGGCGCACGTCCTGCTGTCGATCCTCGTGTGGCGGCCGGGCCGCGGCTCGGCCGCCTTCGTCCCCGGCGCGGTCCTCCTGCTGGCGGTCACCGCGATCACCGCGATCCTCGGGGAGACCGGCATGAAGGTGCTGCACCTGCCGCTCGGCGTGGCGATCTTCGGGGGCACCGTGGCGCAGCTCATCCGGGCCATGCCGAGCCGTGGCCCCGCGGTCGCATGACGCTGACGAGAAGGCGGGCGCTGGGCCTGCTCGGCCTCGGCGCGGTCGCCGCCGCCGGGCTGCCCGGCTGCTCGCTGCTCGAAGGCACCCCGCAGCCGCAGCTCCTGCCCAGCACCGCGCCGCTGCCGAAGCCGTACAGGGTGTCACTGCCACTGCCCGAGGTCGCCGAGCCGGCGCGCACCCTGAGCGGCGTCGACTACTACGACCTCGCCCCGCGCCCCGCCGACGTGGAGATCCTGCCCGGCCTGCGTACCCGGATCTGGGGGTACGGCGGGCGGTTCCCCGGCCCGACCATCGAGGCGCGCAGCGGTCGCAGGACAGTGGTGCGCTTGGCCAACGAGCTGGAGGTGCCGACGGTCCTGCACCTGCACGGCGGGCGCACCCCGCCGGAGTCCGACGGCTACCCGACCGACCTGGTGCGGCCAGGGGAGCGGCGGGACTACGACTTCCCGCTCGACCAGCGCGCGGCCACGCTCTGGTACCACGACCACCGCATGGACCACACCGGGCCGCAGGTGTGGCGCGGGCTGGCGGGCTTCTTCCTGGTACGGGACGCCGAGGAGGAGGCGTTGCCGCTGCCTGCGGGCGACCGGGACCTCCCGCTGATGATCTGTGACCGATCCTTCGCCGAGGACGGCACCATGCCCTACCCCAGTTACCCGGACAGACCGGGCGCCCGCGAGCCCTACATGGGCGGGGTGCTCGGCGACGTCATCCTGGTCAACGGCGCGCCCTGGCCGGAGCTGCGGGTGGCGCGCGCCCGCTACCGGCTGCGGCTGCTCAACGCCTCCAACGCTCGTGCGTACGAGCTGTCCACGGGCGGGCCGCTCATCCGGATCGGCAGCGACGGCGGGTTGCTGCCGGTGCCCGTCACGGTCCGTCAGGTACGGCTCGCCCCCGGGGAGCGGGTGGACGTGGTCGCCGACTTCTCGGCCTACCCGATCGGCCACGGGGTGGAGCTGCGCAACCTGGCGGGTGAGGGGCCGCAGGCCAGGGTGATGAGGTTCGTCGTCGACCGTGACGCCCGCGACGACTCGGCCGTTCCCGCCCGGCTGTCCACGGTCGAGCGGCTGGACCCTGCTGAGGCCGCCGCCACCCGGGACTTCGAGTTCACCGGCGGCAGCATGCACGGCGGCACCGGCTGGCTGATCAACGGCAAGCCGTTCGACCCGGCGCGGACGGACGCCAGGCCCAAGCTGGGCGACACCGAGGTCTGGCGGCTGACCAGCGACGTCGCCCACCCCGTGCACCTGCACCTGGCGCACTTCCAGGTGTTGTCGGTGAACGGGAAGCGCCCGCCGGGGCCGCCCGAGTGGAAGGACACCGTCGAACTGCGCGACGCCCAGACCGTGGAGATCGTCACCCGGTTCACCGGCTATCGCGGCCGCTACGTCTTCCACTGCCACAACCTCGAACACGAGGACATGGCGATGATGGCCAACTTCGAAGTCGTATAGGAGACGGCAGAAAGAACGGCCGCGGCAGCCTAGCCGTCAGGCATGCAGGCCGGTCGGCGGTCGGAGGCGGGCCAGACGTAGTCGAGGTCGTCCGGCTCCTCCTGGCCGAACAGGGGGCGGTAGTGGTCGGGGGCCTTGCGGAGCAGGGCCGAGCGGTGGCTGAGGTGCAGGGCGGGTTCGCCGAGCCAGGCGGGCAGCTCGCCCGCACCCGCCAGCTCCGGCTGGGAGCGTACGGTCACGTGACCGCAGTGCTCGGCCAGCTCGCGCGACATCGAGTCGGCGCAGGTGTCGGCGCGGCCGGTCGAGCACCAGTGACGGCACACCTCCAGGCCGTACCGCACCAGCGCCTCCTCATATCCGGCCCACATCTTCACCACGGGATGGTGCCGCCAGCCGTATCCGGGAACGGTCAGCGCGCGCAGCACCTGCAGCGCCTCGACCCGCTGCTTGCCCAGGCGCAACGGGTCGAGCACCTCCGCCGAACGGGCGAAGTCCGGAAATGGCAGGAAGGTCTGCATGGTTGTCCGTTCTTCCCCACGACAGGTGTTCACACGTGCGCGGCGAGCCACGGGCGCAGGATCGGCAGGACGTGCTCGGCCTGCATGGCCCGCATGTGGTCGAGTCCGTCCAGCACCGCCACGTCCCAGCCGAGCCGTTCGAGCTCCGCCCGCCGGCGCACGAGCGGCCCGCCGATGTCCACCCGCACGCCGCCCCACCGCTCCTCGTAGTCGATCTGGTCCGCCGAGCCCGCGACGCACAGGCGCGGGCAGGTGACCCGGGGCTGGGCCGCGACGTCGTCGAAGTCGCGCAGCGCCTCGTACAGGGTGAGGAACTGCTGGGTCTGCGCCGGCGACATCGTCATCTCCACCGACGACCAGTCGATCTCACCACTGTCCCCCCACCCGGCATCGGCTTTCGCGCCGCCGTCGCCGCCGCCGGTGGCGGTCGCGGTAGGCGCGGTGGCCATCGCGTGCGTCGCCGCAGTCACGCGGAGCATTTCCTCGTACGGCCCGTCGATCGGTGGGAAGCCGCCCATGACCAGGGCGGACAGGCGGTCGGTGCGGATCGCGAGCTGGAGCCCGCCGAGCCCGAGCCAGGAGTAGCCGTAGTACGCGAACCGCTCGGCTCCCACGGCGTCGGCCACGGCCAGGAGGTCGGCGGCGAGGTTGGCGGGGGTCAGGGTGCCGGGCTTCGGTTCGGCCAGCACATGTCCCTCGTAGTCGAAGGCGGCCACCCGCAGCTGGCCGCTGAGCCCGTCGATGAGCGAGCGGCCGAGCGCCGGATCCGCTCCCACCTTGCGCATCTCGTCCGCCTGCGGTCCCTCGACGGGCCGGGGGTTGACGGGCAGCAGCAGGGTCGGGCCGGTGCCGTGCACCTCGATGTCGATGGTGCTTCCGTCATGCAGTGTCGCCGTGGGCATCGCAACTCCATACGCCGTAAACTATCGTCCGTCGACAGAATAGCTTATGCCGTAAAGAGATATTCCGGGTCATCCCGCGTAGTGGCGTGGATCAGGTTCCTTACGGGTCGTTCGCATCACTCCCTCGATGGGCGGTGTCAGGGGTTTGCGGCCCTGCTCGCGCCGCCAGGTCTCGAACGCCGCCACGGTGCCGGCGAGCACCGCCACGCCGAGCATGACCCCGGCGACGACGTCGCTGACCCAGTGCACGCCGAGCGCGACCCTGGTGTAGGCGACCGACACCACCAGGAACCAGGCGATGACCCAGGTCAGCAGCCGGCCCCAGGCCGGCAGCCGGGGCAGGATGAGCAGGACCAGCACACCGGTGCCGAGGGTGACGGTCAGCGCGTGGCCGGAGGGGAAGGCCTCGCCAGGCGCCAGTGCCACGGGGTCGGGCAGGCTGGGCCTGGCCCGCGAGACGATCATCTTGAGCGCGAGGCCGAGCAGCCCGCCCACGGCGATCGTGGTGGTCGCCCAGATCGCGACCCGGCGGGCGCCCCGGACCCACAGCCAGACCGCCGCCGCGACGACCACGACCCGCCAGGTGAGCGGTCCGAACACGTCGGTCCAGACGATGAGCAGCCGGGTCACGTCGGGATTGGCCAGCGCGTACCGGTGCAGGTCCCTGGCCACGCTCGCGTCCAGCGGGTTCAGCGGCAGCTTGGCCAGGACGAGCAGCAGCATGAACGGGATCATGACGAGCGCGATCGTGAGGGAAGCGACCGTGAGCCGCGCCCCCAGCCCGCCGTCACCGTAGGAACGCCTCGCCGTCCAGTTCCGGAGCCGCATCAACGGCGGCTACCCGGACGGGCCGCGACCATTCCGGAGCGTGCGAAGGGCGAGGGCCGAGAAGAGCTCACCGGCGGCGCTGCTTGACGTGGTGGGCCACGAGGGCCGCGGCGCAGCCGACGACGACGATTGCTGACGGCAGACCGGCCAGCATGCTCCAGCCCTCGACGGTGTTGGCGGTCAGGTTGATCGCTGAGAAGACGACGAGGAGGACCCACAGGAGTATGCGCACGGCCGGTCCACCGGATGCGCGGGACTCGGCGGCGCTGTCCTGGTCTGCTTCGCTGCTCATGAGGTCGTTCATCCCAAAAACGGTATAGAGCAGCGATTGACGGATAAATCCTGCCATCTACCCACTCGGTGGTAGGGCTGGCTGGAATGACGCCCCCGCACGTGCTCCGTACAGTGTCGGTGATGATTCGTGACGCCTTCGAGGCCCTCGACCGTCTCGTGGGCGGCCTCGGCACCGCCGTGCTCGCGCTGTTCGCCGCGCTCTGCTGGGGTCTCGTCGGAGCCGCCTGCCTCATTGGGATCGGGCTGCCGCTGCTGCCCTCGATGCTGACGCTGACCAGGCTGGTCGCCGACAAGGAGCGGGCCAGGCTGAGCCGCTGGGGCGAACCCGTGGTGAGCCCCTACCCGGCCGCCCTCCCCGACGCGGGCTGGCGGACCACGCTCCGCGCCGCCCGCCGCGACCCCGCGACCCGGCGGGACCTGCTCTGGCTGTTCATTCACGTGCCGTCCGGCCTGGTGCTCGGCGTGCTCGGCCTGTCCCTGCCGATCATGGCGGTGCGCGACGCCACCTTCCCCCTGTACTGGAAGCTGCTCCCGACGAACGACATGACCACCGGGTTCGGCATCCCGGTGAGCACCTGGTCCGGCGCGATCGCCACCTCCCTGGTGAGCCTGGTCTGGCTGGCGATCGTCATCCTGCTCGGCCCTCGGATGGCCCGCCTGCAGGCCCTCCCCGGGCGGCGCCTGCTCACCCCGCACCCCTCGGTCGACCTGTCGGAGCGCCTCGCGCGGATCACCGCCACCCGGGCGGGCGCCCTGCGCGCGCACGCGGCCGAGCTGCGCCGGATCGAGCGCTCGCTGCACGACGGCGCGCAGAACAGGCTCGTCGCGGTGGTCGTCCTGGTCGCCGCGGCCAGGCGCGCCCTCGCCCGCGACCCGGCGCAGGCGGGCCCCGCGCTGGAGCGCGCCCAGAGCGCCGCCGAGCAGGGCCTGCAGGAGCTGCGCGGCGTCGTACGCGGAATCCTGCCGCCCATCCTGGAGGATCGGGGCCTGTCGGGCGCGCTCAGCGCCCTCGCCTCGGGCTGCGCCGTGCCCTGCGCGCTGACGGTCGGCGAGCTGGGCGCCGCCACGCTGCCGCTGTCGGTGGAGGCGACCGCCTACTTCACCGTCGCCGAGGCCCTGACGAACGTCTCCAAGCACAGCGGCGCCCAGCACGTACGGGTCAAAGTCGCCATGTATGGCGATACGCTCCGCATCGCGGTGGAGGACGACGGCAGGGGCGGCGCGCACGAGGGCGACGGCTCCGGTCTCGCCGGGATCCGCCGTCGCGTGGAAGCACATGACGGATCGCTCAAACTGACCAGCCCGCCGAACGGGCCGACGATGATCGAAGTGGAGCTGCCTTGCGTGTCGTGATCGCCGAGGACGACGCACTGCTACGCGAGGGACTCGCGCTGCTGCTGACCGGTGAGGGATACGAGGTCGCCGCCGCGGTGCCGGACGCGACGACCTTCATGTCGGCGGTGACCGCCTACCGCCCCGACGTGGCGGTGGTGGACGTGCGCATGCCGCCGACGCACACCGACGAGGGGATCAGGGCCGCGGTCGAGGCCAGACGCCTGCACCCGAGCCTGGCCGTGCTCGTGCTGTCGGCGTACGTGGAGGAGGCCTTCGCCACCGAGCTGCTCGCCGGCGGGGCCGGCGGCCTCGGGTACATGCTGAAGGAGCGCGTCGGCAGGGTCGAGGAGTTCGTCGAGGCGCTGGAGCGGGTGGCGGCGGGCGGCACCGCCATCGACCCCGAGGTGGTGGCGCAGCTCTTCACCCGCCGCCGCGACGGGCCGATCGACCGGCTGACCGCCCGCGAGCGCGAGGTGCTCGCCCTCATGGCCGAGGGGCTCGGCAACACCGCCATCGCCGAGCGGCTGGTGGTGACGGAGGGCGCGGTGCACAAGCACATCCGCAGCATCTTCGCCAAGCTCGACCTGTCGCCGACCGACCGCGTGGACCGCAGGGTCACCGCCGTCCTGCACTATCTGGAGGCCTGACCGCCCTACAGCTGCTCGCGCGCCTCCGCCACCCAGCGCATGACCCCCTTGGCGCCGGCCGCCTCGGCGATGGACCCGGCCTCGGCGAGCAGCTCCAGCGCCTCCTGACGATGTCCCTCGGCGGCGGCGATGTGCGCCAGCCCGATCAGGTTCGCGGCGACGCCGGGCAGGAACCCGATCTCCCGGCGGAGCCGCACCGACTCCTCCAGCCGCTCCCGCGCCGGACCCAACCGGCCGGCCAGGTGCTCGGCGATGCCCAGGTGCCGCAGCGCGTAGGACATCGTCAGCTTGTCACCGGCCACCGCCGCCAGCTCGTAGGAGCGTTCGAGCACCGGCACGGCGGCGGCATGCTCGCTCCGCACCACCTGGTGCACCAGGCCCGCCCAGAACAGGGCCTCGCCCTCGCCCCGCATGTCGTTGAGCGCCCGGTAGAGCCCGGCCGCCCGCTCGAACAGCGCCAGCTCGTGCGGATCCGTCTCCGTCCCGGCGAGGAACCGCGCGTGCGCCAGCCGGCCCCGGGCCAGCGCGAGATCGGCCTCGACCGCGTCCAGGTCGCGCTCGGCCGCCGTGAGCGCGTCGACGTCACCGCCGAAGACGGCCTGTTCGTAGAGCACCCTGGCCCGTTCGATGCGTTCTTCCGTGGTCATCCTGCCCCCGTCCACAGCCTTGGGCGCCGCGCCAGAGGCCCGGCGAACGTGTCCGCCAGACTACTTCCGCCACGTACGCCCCGCCCGCGTGATAATGCCGGTGTGCCGCGATACTCCAGGCGATCCATGCTGCTGCTCGGCGGCCTGGCCACGGCCGGAGTGGTGTTCCCGGTGCGGAAGGACCCGCCGTCCCCGGATCCCACGCCCCTGCTGGGGCCGCTGCGCCAGCGGTGGCGCGAGGTGACGGTCGACGAGAGCCGAGCCGGGCTGCGGGCCGCGGCCCGGCACCGTGACGGCATGGCTCCCGCCGCCGGGTCACTCTGGCCCGATCTGCCGTTCCCGTCCTTCACCGAGACCCCGGCCAGGCTGCTGACCATGGCTCGGGCGTACGCCATGACCGGGGACGCGCGGCTGGCCACGGCCGTCGCCACCGGCGTCGACCACTACCGGCGGCAGGTCTACACCGCCGGCGCGGACGCCGACGGCAACTGGTGGCACTGGGAGATCGGCGTCCCGACGAGGCTGCTCGACGCGGCCGTGCTGATAGGCCCGCACCTGACGGACCGGCAGCGGGCGGCGCTCGCGGAGGCGGTGGACCACTTCGTGCCGGAGCGCCGCCTGATCGGCTACGACGGCACCAGCACCGGCGCCAACCGGGTGGACCTGTGCACGGTGATGCTGCTGCGCGCCCTGATCGGGCCCGATCAGGACAAGGCCGCGTTGGCCGCCGCCGCGCTGTCCCCCGTCTTCCGGTACGTCTCCGAAGGCGACGGCCTCTACCGGGACGGCTCGTTCATCCAGCACAGCACCGTCCCCTACCAGGGCGGTTACGGGGCGGTGATGCTGCACGGCCTGGCCGTCCTGTTCGCGGTGCTGCGCGGCTCGCCCTGGCAGATCACCGACCCGGACCGGCAGCACGTCTACGACAGCGTCGAGCGGTCGTTCGCGCCGTTCGTGCACGACGGCCTCTGCATGGACCTGGTCAGCGGCCGTGGCGTCAGCAGGCAGGCGGACGGCGACCGGGTCAGGGGACGGCGGCTCGCCGCCGCGATCCTGTTGCTCTCGGAGACCGCCTCGGCGGCCGAGCGGGCTCGCTGGCTGCCCATGGTCAAGGGCTGGGCCGTGCGGGGCGCGTACCAGCGGACGGGCCGGTTCGCGGCGATCCTCGGCGACGGCGCGATCCCCGTGGCGGGCGAGCCCGTGGGGCACCGGCTGCTGCCGATGAGCGCCCGCGCCGTGCACCGCAGGCCGGGCTGGTGCGCGGCCCTCAGCATGGCCTCGCACCGGATCGCTCACTACGAGCACGGCAACGGCGAGAACCTGCGCGGCTGGCACACCGGCGCGGGGATGCTCTACTGGTGGGGCGAGGGCCACGGCGACCACTACTCCGACGGGTTCTGGCACACCGCCGACCCCTACCGCCTGCCGGGCACGACCGTCTCCACCAAGCGGCTGCCCGACGGCGCCGGCGAGGCCTGGGGCGGCGTGTGCCCGCCCGCCCGCTGGGTCGGCGGCGCGACCGACGGCACGTACGCGACGGTCGGCCAGCATCTGTACGGCCTGGAAAGCACGCTGGAGGCCGTCAAGTCCTGGTTCTTCCTCGATGACGCCGTCGTCTGCCTGGGCGCGGGCATCACCGGCGCGGACGGCGTCCCGGTCGAGACCGTCGTGGACGTCCGGCGGACGGACGCGCCCCTCACCACCGGGCCCGGCTGGGCGCACCTCGAAGGTCACGGCGGCTACCTCGTCCATGGGCTGCGCACGCTGCGCGGCCGCGACCGGGTGACGCTCTGGCTCGACCACGGCACCGACCCGGTCTCGGCCGGGTACGCCTACACGCTGCTGCCGAACGCCGGCCCGGCGCTGACCCGCGCCCGCGCCGCCGACCCCGGCTGGTCGCGGGTGCTCGCCAACACCGCCCGGCAGCAGGGCGTGCACATCCCGTCACTCGGCATCACGGCGGTCAACTTCTGGCAGGCCGGGTCGGCCGGCGATGTCACCGCGTCCGCGCCGTGCGCCGTCCTCGTCCACGAGCGGCGCGACGGCACGGCCACCGTCACCGTGTCGGACCCCCGGCGCGAGCTGAACGAGCTGACCGTCACCTGGCGGCGGCCGGTCGGCGAGGTCCTCCGCGCCGATCCGCTCCTGACCGGCGTCGTCACCGGCCCGGCGCTCACGCTGGTGTTCGGCAGGCTGGCGGATCGCGGGGGCGGCTCCAGGACGGTCCGGGTGCGCACTTCTTACGGAGTGCGGACGATGCCCGCCTGACCGGTCACCCGGCGGGCGAAAGATGCCAGGCTCCAGCGCGTGAGCAGGCATACGGCACTTCTCGGCGCGACCCTCCTGGGCCTCGTCGCCGTCCTCGTGCGGATGGCGTTCGGGCGCCCCGATCTGCTGCGCTGGTATCTGGCCGGGTGGGCGCTGTTCGCCGTCGCGCTGTGGCTGGCCAGGAAGCTGCCCGCGCGCCGGCTCACCGTCCTGGTCGTGGCGGGCGGCATCGCCGTGACGGCCACCGGCCTGGTCGCCCCGCCGAGCACCAGCACCGACTCCTACCGGTACGCGTGGGACGGCCGGGTGCAGGCGGCCGGCGTCTCGCCGTACGACCATCCGCCCGCCGACCCGGCGCTCGGCGCGCTGCGCGACGGCTGGCTCTTCCCCGGCGACTGCGACGCGCCCGACCGGGCCAAGGTCGCCGAAGGGGTGTGCACCCGGATCAACCGGCCCGCCGTGCACACGATCTACCCGCCGCTCGCCGAGGCGTACTTCCTGGTGGTGCACTGGCTGTCGCCCGACGGCTCCCGGCACAAGGTCCTGCAGCTCGGCGGCGCGCTGATGGCGATCGCGGTGCTGCTGGCCCTGTGCCGGTGGGCGGGCGCGCGCACCGCCGCCTACTGGGCGTGGTGCCCGGCCGTGCCCGCCGAGGCGGTGAACAACGCGCACGTCGACATGCTGGGCGTGCTGCTGGTGGTGCTCGCCTTCTGCGTGGTGCGCGGCCCGGGGGCGCTGCTCGGCGCGGCCGTCGCGGCCAAGCTGCTGCCCGGCGTCACGCTGCCCGGCGCGCTGTCGGGGGTGCTGCGGGACGGGGTCCACTGGCGGCGGATCCTGGCGGTCCTGCTGCCCGCCGGGGCGGTCGTCACGCTGGCCTACCTGCCCTACGTGCTCACCTCGAACGCTTCGGTCCTCGGCTACCTGTTCGGCTACTTCCAGGAGGAAGGGTACGAGGCGCCGTCGGCCCGGGAGCGGTACGCCGTGCTGCGGCTGGTGCTGCCGGACGCCTGGGCGCCGTACGCGGCGATCCTGCTGCTCGGCCTGATCATCCTGTACGTGCTCCGCCGGGGAGATCCGGATCGGCCCTGGGCCGGCGCACTGGTGGTGACCGGCTCGCTCCTGCTGCTGCTGACGCCCGAATACTCCTGGTACGCGCTGCTGGTGGTGGCGCTGGTCGCGCTGGACGGCCGGTGGGAGTGGCTGGGCGTGGCGCTGGCCGGGGCCGTCAGCTACCTGTTCGGCCCGGCGACACTGGCCTACACCGTGGCCGCGCTGGTCGTCGTGGCCGGTTGGGCCGTGCGCCGTTTCCACGACTCTCCCACCGTCACACCAGCAGGAGCGCGACCATGATCCTTCAGTCTCCTTCCGCCCGGTTCGCCAGCCGCCTGCTCAAGACCCTCCCCACCCGGTTCACCAGCCGCCTGAGATCGGAGGGGGTCGCGGCGAAGCTCGGCATCTGGCTGGGCGTCAGCTTCACCGTCGCCTTCGCGACCGGCTTGTTCAGCCACTTCACCCAGCATCCGCCGGCCTGGCTGCTGTGGCCGTCCCGGCCGGTCAACCTCTACAGGGTCACCCAGGGCCTGCACGTCATCGGCGGCATCGCCACGGTCCCGCTGCTGCTGGCCAAGCTCTGGACGGTCTACCCCAAGCTGTGGCAGTGGCCGCCGCTGCGTTCCGCCGGCCACGCCGCCGAGCGGTTGTTCGTGCTCCTCCTGGTGGCGGGGGCGCTGTTCCAGCTGGTCTCGGGGCTGTTCAACATCGCCTACTACTATCCCTACCCGTTCGGCTTCCTCCAGGCGCACTACTGGACGGCCTACATCGTGTACGGCGCGCTCATCGTGCACGTCGTCAACGAGTGGGCCAAGGTCCGGCGGCACCTGTGGACGCGTGTGGAGGATCCGGGCCGGCGGCGCTTCCTGCACACCGTGGCGGCGGCCTCCGGCCTGACCGTCGTGCTCACCGTGGGGGAGGCGGTCACGCCGCTGGAACGGCTGGCCCTGCTGGCCCCGCGCAACCCGGGCGTCGGCCCGCAGGGCGTGCCGGTCAACAGGTCGGCGGTCGCGGCCGGGGTGACCGAGCTGATCGACGACCCGGCGTACCGGCTGGTCGTGACGGGCGCCGTACGACGAGAGCTGTCCTTCACCTACGCCGAGCTGGTGCGGCTGCCGCAGCACACCGTGCGGCTGCCGATCGCGTGTGTGGAGGGCTGGAGCGTGGAGTGCGAGTGGACGGGGGTGCGGCTGCGGGACCTCATCGAGAGTGCGGGCGGCTCGTCCGAGGCGTTCGTGAGCGTGGAGTCCCTCGAACGGGGCGGCTCCTACCGCGTCAGCGAGGTCCGGCCACCGCACTGGCAGGATCCGCTGACCCTGCTCGCCCTGAGGATCAACGGGCAGGTGCTCGATCCCGACCACGGCCATCCGGTGCGGCTGATCGCCCCGAACCGGCCGGGGGTCATGCAGACCAAGTGGGTCACGACGGTGAGGGTGTCATGAGGTGGCTGGGTTACGCGATCGGCGGCGCTTTCGTCGCGCTCGGCCTCACCGGGCTGGTCCAGGACATCGACCCGGTCGGCTGGGCGCTGTGGGCCGGCGGCGTCCTGGTGGCGCATGACGCCGTCCTGGTGCCGGTCGTCCTGCTGGCCGGAGTGGTCGTGCGCAGGGCGGGCGGCCCGGTGCGGGCGGGTCTGGTCGTGGCCGGGCTGGTGACGCTCGCGACGCTGCCGACGGTGCTCGCGCTGGGCAGGCGGGCGGACAACTCGTCGATCCTCCCCCTGGACTACGGCCGCAACCTGCTGATCGTCCTGGTGCTGGTCGCGCTCGCCTCCGGGATATACGAGACATGGACGCGGGCCGCCCGGGGCAGGGCCGCCCGAGGCCAGGGAAAACAGGGCGACCGGCCGGGCTGACCCCGGCTACACTCCGCAGGCTTGTTCGCCTGAAGGAGAGCTTTGACGAAGAATGACCTGATCGTGCGGCCCATCGCCGGACGCGAAGAGCTTGAGCTGTTCTGCCGCCTGCCGTACGTGCTCAACGACGAGCTGGCCGACGATCTCGACGCCGGCCGACGGCGGCCCGAGTGGATGTGGGTGGCGCTGCGTGGCGAGCGCCTCGTCGCCAGGCTGGCCTGGTGGGCGCCGCGCCCGGACGCCCCGCCGGCCGTCCTGGACACGCTGGACCTGGACGACGCCGCCCGGTCACCGGAGCTGCTCGACGTCGCCTCCCTGCTGCTCAGCACCGCGACGGCGGCGGTGCTGCCGGCCGGTGCCCAGCCGCCCGAGTACGCCCGGTTCATCCCTCCGGGGTGGCGCGAGGACGAGGCGGACAGGCAGGTCGTCGAGGACCGCATGACCGTCCTCGAACGCGCCGGCGCCGAGCTCCTCGTCGACCGGCTGCGCTTCGAGTGGCGGCCCGGGACGCCGGTGCCCGAGCCGAGCGGACGCCTGAGCTTCCGGCCGGTCGGCGACCGCGGCGAACTCGTCGAGCTGATGACCCTCGTCCTGGAGGGCACCCTCGACGCCCACAGCCGGGCCGACCTGACCCGAATGCCCGCCGCCCGGGCGGCGGCCGAGCAGTACGACGACGAGCTGGCGCACTACCGCAGCCCGCGCGACTGGTGGCGGATCGCGACCACCCGCGACGGTGATCCCGTGGGGTTCGTCATCCCGGCACGCAACAACTACAACCCGATCATCGCCTACATCGGCGTCCTGCCGGCCCACCGTGGCCAGGGCCACATCGGCGACCTGCTCGCCGAGGGCACGCGGATCCTCGCCGCCCAGGACGTGCCGCGCATCCGGGCGGCCACGGACGCCGGGAACGTCC
The DNA here is from genome assembly GCF_052068115.1 of Nonomuraea sp. ZG12. NCBI lineage: Bacteria > Bacillati > Actinomycetota > Actinomycetes > Streptosporangiales > Streptosporangiaceae > Nonomuraea > Nonomuraea sp. ZG12. Next base: position 73,908 of record NZ_JBQHCW010000026.1, on the reverse strand, counting down.
CGATGGCCCGCGCCTTCCACCGCGCCGGGTACGCGCACTTCCAGAGTGAGATCAACATGGCCTGGGGCCGCTCACCCGGGGAGTGACGAGGCGCGGCTCTCCAGCACGGCGGGGCGGGCGGCGGCCAGCACGAACCCGCTCGCCAGGCGGGCCGGGATGCGCCGCAGGGAGATGGTCAGGTCCTGGTCGGGGACGTCGTGGTCGAGCCGGGCCAGCCGCACCGCCAGGGCCCGCAGCAGCGCGACGGTGATGTCCTCGCCGGGGCAGCGATGGCCGGTGTCCGGGTCGCCGCCGCCCTGCGGGATCAGGTCGAAGGCGCCGATCCGGCGGTCGACGAAGCGCTGCGGCTCGAAGGCGTAGGGCTGCTCCCACAGGCCGGGATCGTGGTTCTGGCCGTAGACGTCGAGCAGCACCAGGCTGCCCGCCGCGATGCGCTCCCCCTGCCAGGACAGATCCTTGACCGCCCGGCCGCCCACGAACGGCGCGAAGGGGTAGAACCGGCGCACCTCCTGCGCGAACGCCTCGGCGTAGTCCGCGTCGCCCGCGCGCAGCACGGCGCGCAGGTGCGGCCACCGGTGCATGGCGTGCGCCGCGAAGGTCACGTACCAGCACACCGCCACGGTCGGGCGGAGGATGTTGAGCAGCTCCACCGCTGCCACGCGCGGGTCCAGCGGCTCGCCGTCGAGGTAGTGGTGGCGGACGACCACGTCGAGCGCCGATCCGGCCGTCGCGATCACCTCGCCGGCACGTACCCGCCGCACCAGGTCGGCCAGCCATATCTCGCGGCGCTCGCGGGCGAGCCGGGCCCGCCAGTTCCGGGGCCCGCCGCTGCCGAACCCGTCGACCATGGCGACCAGGTCGAAGGCCAGATCCGGCACCTCGGCCGGGTCCAGCGGGATGCCGGTCCACCGGCACACGCCGCGGGTCAGGACCTTGGCCGCCTCGTCGAAGAGCACGACGCGCCCCCACGAGCCGGCCGCCTCGTCCCATGCCTCGGTGGTGTGCGCCACCAGGCCGGGCACGCCCTCGCCGGTCAGCAGTGACATGAACATCGCCTTGCGCGCGCGGTGGGCGGCGCCGTCGAGGGTGTGCACCGCTCCCTGCCCGACGAGGGTGCTCTTGACCAGGCCGGGCAGGGCGGTGTGCCGCTCGATGTGCGTCTCGTCGTAGAAGAAGCGCGCCGCCTCGGGGCCGCACAATCCCGCCGTGCGCCGGCCCATCAGGCGGGTGTGCACGACCGGCCGGGAGGTGCGCCGCCGGAGGCCGGGCAGCCAGCCGTAGCCTTCGAGCATGAGGAAGATCGTCTCGTCCAGCTGAAGCATGCGCTCCGGTCTGCCCGTGTCATTCCCCCTAAAACCGGATGACCGGTACGTACGATAGAGGAGGTACTTATGTTGTTATAGCGTCAAAAAATCGTCCGCATCCTAGGGACTGGACCGATCCTGAACATGAGCGACAATCCCGCCGAGCCGGCCTGGGCTCGGGTCGACACGACCGTGCCGCACTCCGCCCGGGTATGGGACTTCCTGCTGGGCGGGAAGGACCATTTCGCCGTCGATCGCGAGGTCGGCGAGACCTTGCTCCGCGTGTTCCCCGACTTCGTGATGGTCGCCCGCCTGCAGCGCGAGTTCCTCGCCCGCGCGGTTAACTACCTGGTGAGCGAGGCGGGCATCCGGCAGTTCCTCGACATCGGCACCGGCCTGCCCACGGCCGACAACACGCACGAGCTGGCGCAGCGCCTCGCGCCGGAGTCCCGGGTCGTCTACGTGGACAACGACCCCATCGTGCTGGTGCACGCCCGCGCGCTGCTCACCAGCACCCCCGACGGCGCCACCGACTACCTCGACGCGGACGTCCGCAACCCGGAAGCGATCCTCGACGGGGCCGCCAGGACGCTCGACTTCTCCCAGCCCGTCGCGGTCATGATGCTCAGCATCGCGGGCCAGGTCACCGATGACGACGACCCCAAGGGGATCATCGACCGGCTGATGAGCCCGCTGGCCTCCGGCAGTTTCCTGGCCCTGAGCGACGGCGTGAACACCAACCCCGCGCTGGTGCAGGCCGTCTCCACCTACAACAAGAGCGCCGCCAACACCTACCAGTTGCGCAGCCCCGAGCAGGTGGGTGGCTTCCTGGCCGGTCTCGACCTGGTGGCGCCCGGCGTGGTGCCGACGCCGGAGTGGCATCCGCCCCTGGACCGCTGGGACGAGCCGCCGACCGTGGTGAGCGCGGTCTGCGGGGTGGCCAGGAAACCCTGAGTTGATAGCCTGACCGCAGGTGAGCCGGGAAGTCTGGTCGGCAGCTCTGTCGTCGACCCCTGAAGGACCGCCATGCGCGCTCGCGATCTACTCGTACCCTTTCCGACCGTCACCCTCGACACCCCGGTGGCGGAGGCGGCCCGCCTGCTGGCCGACCAGGACCTGCCCGGCCTGATCGTCGTGGACGGCGACGGCATGCCCTCCTCCATCCTGCCGGGCACGCAAGTGCTGCGGCTGGCCGTCCCCGGCTACTGCCAGGACGACCCGGCGCTGGCCCGGGTCATCGACGAGGCACACGCCGACACCTTCCTGCGGGTGCTGGCCGACCGCACCGTACGCGAGGCACTGCCACGGGAGAAGCGCGAGCTGCCGGTCACCGACCCGGACGCCACCGTGCTGGAGATCGCGGCGCTGATGGCCCGCACCCACAGCCCGCTGGTCGCCGTGGTGGGCGAGCGAGGGCTGGAGGGAGCGGTCACCCTGCAGGCGCTCATGGACCGGGCGCTGTCCGCGTGACGGCTCTCGCCTGGCTGTCGGTGGCGGTGTTCCTCGGCGCGTACGCGCTGATCGCCACCGAGAAGATCCACCGCGTCGCCGCCGCGCTCGGTGGCGCGGGCATCATGCTGCTGATCCACGCCACCGACGCCGGCGCCGCGTTCTTCTCCGAAGAGACCGGCATCGACTGGAACGTCATCTTCCTGCTGCTCGGCATGATGGTGATCGTCGGTGTGCTCAAGCAGACCGGCATCTTCGAATATCTCGCCATCTGGGCCGCCAAACGGGCCCGCGGCAAGCCGTACCGGCTGATGGTGCTGCTGGTCGTCATCACCGCGCTCGCCTCCGCGCTGCTCGACAACGTCACCACCGTGCTGCTGATCGTCCCCGTGACCTTCCTGGTCTGCGAGCGGCTGACGCTGCCCGTGGTGCCGTTCCTCATCGCCGAGGCCATGGCCTCCAACATCGGCGGCGCCGCCACCCTGGTCGGCGACCCGCCCAACATCATCATCGCCAGCAGGGGCGGGCTGTCGTTCAACGACTTCCTCGTGCACATGGCGCCGATGGTGGTGATCCTGATGATCGTCTTCATCGGGCTCTGCCGGATCATGTTCCGCAAGGCCTTCCGCTACGACCCCGAACGCGCCGCCGGCATCATGGAGCTCAACGAGCGCGAGGCGATCGCCGACTGGCGGCTGCTCTGGCAGAGCCTGGCCGTGCTCGCCCTGGTGATGGTCGCCTTCGTGCTGCACCCGGTGCTGCACTACGAGCCCTCCATCGTGGCGATCCTCGGCGCCGGCATCCTGGTGGCCGCCACCAAGGTCACCACGCAGGAGGCCATCGCCGAGGTCGAATGGCCCACGCTGGTGTTCTTCGCCGGGCTGTTCGTCATGGTCGGCGCCCTGGTGGAGACCGGCGTCATCGGCCAGATCTCGCGCCTGGCCGTGGACGCCACCGAGGGACAGCTCGGGCTGACGACGATGGTGCTGCTCGGGGCATCGGCCGGCTTGTCGGCCATCGTGGACAACATCCCCTATGTCGCCACGATGAGCCCCATCGTGGCCGAGCTCGTCGAAGCCAACGGGGGCAACGCCGACGCGCAGGTGCTGTGGTGGGCGCTGGCCTTCGGCGCCGACCTGGGCGGCAACGCCACCGCCGTCGGCGCGGCGGCCAACGTGGTCGTCATCGGCATCGCCGCCCGCAACCGCACGCCGATCAGCTTCTGGGAGTTCACGAAGTACGGGCTCGTCGTCACGGTCGTCACCGTCTCGCTCTGCGCGCCGTACCTGTGGCTGCGCTACCTGATGTGAACACCGGCGTCATCGGAACCGTACGGGAGCCGTGAAGATCTGTGCTCCCTTGACGGGGTGCAGAGCCTGACGAATGCTGCGTCTGCGTACCTTGAGGCATGGAGGGGGCAGGAATGATGGCTGGTGACAGGCATGACGAGTCCCGATACCTCCCGATCGGGGAGCACGGGCTGATCGGCGACCTGAGGACCGTCGCGCTCGTCGGGACCAACGGCACGATCGACTGGTACTGCTGTCCGCGCTTCGACTCGCCGAGCGTGTTCGCCTCGCTGCTGGACGCCGACAAGGGCGGCTCGTTCGAGCTGACCGCCGACACGCCGGCCAGGACCAAGCAGTTCTACTTCCCCGACACCAACGTGCTCATCACCCGGTTCTTCGCCGAGGACGGCGTGGGGGAGATCCAGGACTACATGCCCATCCCGGAGAACTCGCGCGAGGCCGACCGGCACCGGATGATCCGCCGGGTGTCCTGCGTACGCGGTGCGCTGCCCTTCCGCGCCCAGATGGCGCCCCGCTTCGACTACGCCAGGCAGGCGCACACCGTACACCTGGCGGGAGAACGCGCGACGTTCGCGTCGCCGTCGCTCACCCTGGCGCTGACCGCGAGCGTTCCGCTGGAGACCGACGGCCAGGACGTGCGCGCGTGGTTCAAACTGCACGAGGGAGAGTTCGCGGTCTTCGCCCTCGATCACGTCGGCCCCGGCGTGGAGCCGCGCGGCTGCCCGATCTCCGAGGCCGAGAGCGAGTTCGCCGCCACGGTCAGTTACTGGCGGCACTGGCTGTCCGCCTCCCGGTACCGCGGGCGCTGGCGGGAGGTGGTCCACCGCTCCGCGCTCACGCTGAAGCTCCTCACGTACGCGCCGACCGGCGGGATCGTCGCCGCCCCTACGACCAGCCTGCCCGAGCAGATGCACGGCGAGCGCAACTGGGACTACCGGTACGTGTGGATCCGCGACGCCGCGTTCTGCGTGTACGCCCTGCTGAGGCTCGGGTTCACCGAGGAGGCGGAGGCGTTCATGGGCTTCCTGTCCGAACGCGTCCCGCTCGACGACGGCGGCCGCACCGGGCCCCTGCAGATCATGTACGGCATCGACGGCCGCCGGGACCTGCCCGAACAGGAGCTGAGCCACCTGGCGGGCTACCGTGGATCTTCGCCGGTCCGGATCGGGAACGGCGCCGCCGAGCAACTCCAGCTCGACATCTACGGCGCGCTCATCGACTCCATCTACCTCTACAACAAATGGGGCGAGCCCATCGCCAGCGACCGCTGGGACCAGCTGTGCAGGCTGGTGGACTGGGTCTGCGAGAACTGGGACCGGCCGGACGAGGGCATCTGGGAGACCCGTGGCGGGCGCAAGGACTTCGTGTACTCGCGGCTGATGTGCTGGGTCGCCATCGAACGCGCCATGCGGGTGGCCACCCAGCGTGGCCTGCCCGCCGACATGCGCCGCTGGCGCGAGTGCCGCGACGCGATCTACCGCCAGATCATGCGGCGTGGCTGGTCGGCCGACCTTCAGGCGTTCGTCCAGCACTTCGACGACGACGTCCTGGACGCCTCCGTGCTGATGATGCCGCTGGCCAAGTTCGTCTCACCGACCGACCCCAAGTGGCTGTCCACCCTCGACGCGCTCGGCGACCAACTCGTCTCCGACTCGCTGGTGTACCGCTACGACCCCGAACGCAGCCCCGACGGGCTGCAGGGCATGGAGGGCACGTTCTCGATCTGCTCGTTCTGGTACGTCGAAGCACTCGCCCGCGCCGGCCGCCTCGACGACGCCCGCCTGGCCTTCGAGAAGATGCTGACGTACGCCAACCACCTGGGCCTGTACGCCGAGGAGATCGGCCACACCGGCGAGCAACTCGGTAACTTCCCCCAGGCGATCACCCACCTGGCCCTCATCAGCGCCGCTTTCAACCTCGACCACGCCCTCGGCTGACCGGCTCACCGCGACGCATCACGTGGCCGACTCGCCCGTCCTGATGTCCTCGCCGCTGCGCCAGAACTGCGTGCACGCCCACAGGCCGAACGCCATCGCCGGCACGCCGACCGACAGCAGCACGGTCATGACGGCGGTCGCCTCCTGGACGTCCTCGGCATCGCCGAAGTCGCCGGCCGGGAGGTACGCCATCATTCCCCAGATGAGCGCGCCGGCCACGATCATGAGCATCGCGGCCCCGCAGATCCACAGGTCGAGCCGCCACCCGTAGGAGAACGAGCGCCAGAACGGCTGCGCCCTGCGGATGACACGCCCGCCCGGGCTCTTGGCCGCCTGCCGCCGGTACCAGCGGGCGTAGAAGGTCTTCTTGACCAGTGAGCCGAGGACGGCGCCGTTCACCGGCGTGATGATCGCGCCCCACAGGAACCAGGAGAAGAAGATGTCGGAGTCCCAGTCCAGGGTCCAGGGCAGGCCGAGCAGCGCCCCGGCCAGCACCGCGAGCCCGACGAACCACGCCAGGTGCATCGGCGTGGACAGCAGCCGGATCTCCGACTGAAAGCTCCCTTCAGGCCCCTTCTTGCCCCGCTGCTGTTTCGACACCCCGATCGACCCGCGCCGGGTGTACTCCAGGATCCACATCGCGCACATCAGGAGCATGCCGATCCAGCTGAACACATACGGGTTGTTGATCACGCCGAGCAGCCCGCCCGAGACGTCGGCCCGCCCTTCCCCGGTGTGCCAGGACACCAGGGTGAGCACCCCGGGGAGCAGCGTGGCCAGGAAGAAGAGCACGCACAGCGTGAAGACGATCCACCAGAGGACGCTGGGTCGCCCCTTGCCGCCCCCGAGTCTGCCGTCCTTGCCGAGGATCGCGTACCCGATCATGTTCGTGGGGTTGGGCCTGTCCATGGCAGTCCATTTCGCTCGGCTGGCGTTCCCGACGGCGTGGGTGGCGCCTGTGCGGCTATGACGTACGGGGGATCTTATGGGGCGGTAGCGCATCCACGTGCGGCCGGTCTTGGGCGCTTGACGCTCAGATGGAAGTGGTCTATTACTTACATCTAGTTCAGCTGTACGACTGGCTTGATCGGCGTGCATGCTGCCCATTTAATAAAGTGGTCAACCGCTTGTATACATCAGGGAAGGTTCAGACATGAGCGACACCGTCTCCACACCGCAGAGCACCGACAGCGTCCGGGCTGCCGCGCAGCAGACGTTCAGGAACCACCTGGACCACCTGGCCGCCGGGCGGATCGCCGAGTGGGGGGAGCTGTTCACCGAGGACGGGGTGCTGGAGTTCCCCTACGCACCGAAGGGCTACCCGGCCCGGATCGTGGGCAGGCAGGAGCTGCGCGGGCACCTGAGGAGCTTCTCCGAGAACTTCCGCGTCGAGTTCACCGACCTGCGCTTCCACGAGACCGTGGACCCCTCGCTGGTCATCGCCGAGCTCAAGAGCGAGGGCGTCGCCCTGGCGACCGGCCGGCCCTACAACCAGACCTACATCTCCGTGGTGGAGACGAAGGACGGCAGGTTCAGCCGCTACGTCGACTTCTGGAACCCGCAGGTGGCCATCGAGGCCCTCGGCGGCGGCACTGACGACATGGTGTCGGCGTTCAGCGACTGAAGGCGTAGGTCACCGCCGGCCCCCGTCGGGGGCCGGAACGGACCAGGCGGTTTGACGCCCCTGCGGGATGTGGTTGATTACTTCCATGGAAACCAGGACACGGCAGCGTTCCACCGCCGAGGAGCGCCGGGCCACGGTCATGCGCACGGCGATCAAGTCGTTCGCCGCGCGCGGCTACTACGGGACCTCGACGATGGACGTGGCCAAGGCCGCGGGCATCTCGCAGGGATACCTGTACCGGCTGTTCAAGGACAAGGAGACGCTGTTCGCGGCCCTGGTCGACTACTGCTCGAACCGCCTGCGGGAGTCCGTGGCCGCCGCGGCGGCGTCGGTGCGGAGCACCGACCCGGAGGTGGTCCTGCGAGCCCTGACCGCCTCGTACGACCAGGTCATCGCCGACCGTGACGTGCTGATGATCCTCATGCACGCCCAGGGCTGCGCGGGTGAGCCGGTCATCGGCGAGGCGGTGCGCCAGTGCTACGCCAAGCAGATCGAGTACATCCGCGCCGTCTCCGGCGCCTCCGACGAGCAGATCCGCCGCTACTTCGCGGACGCCCTGCTCAGCAATGTCGTGGTGGCGATCGACGCCGCCGCCGTCGACGCCCCGTGGGCACGCACGCTACGCGCGTAGCGACACCTTTCCCCGCGCACCGGCGGCCGGCAGAGCCCGCCTGGCTCGGTCATCCGCTGGTGCGCGCCCACGTGAGAATGCTCGATCCATTCCCGCGGCGCGCCGCGCTCCTGCAGCCGGTGGAGGCGTACCTCGTCCGGGCAGTCGAGCAGCGCCCAGCGCACCGGCGCGGCCCAGCGGCCGCCCGGGGCGAGCTCCTCCGGATCGGGCACCGGGCACAGCAGGACGCCATGTCAGGTTCGTCAAGCCCTGGTGGAGAAGCTGCCGTCGTGCGGAAGGAAGCGGCAGGTTGGCGGCGGATCGGGCGGAACGTGAGGGTCTCGCATGCGGATGGCCCTCACCATCGGCTCATGGGTGAGCCGTGGGTCGCGACCGTGGCCGGGCGGAGCCCCTGGCCATGGAGCAGCAGTAAACCTCACCCGTGAGGAGATCACATGATCAAGGCCACGACACGCACGGACCTCTGGAACCCGAAGACCTACGACGCGTTACGCAGGCAGCTCATTCCCTCGTTCGATCTGCTCTACGCCGGCGCGGCCGAAGCGGTCGCCGCCAGTGTGGCGTCCGATGCCGGCATCCTGGATCTCGGCGCCGGTACCGGACTGCTCAGTGCCACCCTCCGGCGGCGGTTGCCGCAGGCGCGGCTGACCCTGGTCGACCATTCCGACGACATGCTCGACCAGGCCCGAGCCCGCTTCGCCGGCGACGACCTCGTCACGACGCGCATCGCCGATCTGACCGGGACGCTGGAGGGCGGCCCCTTCGGCGCCGTCGTGTCAGCGCTGGCGATTCACCACCTTCCGCACGAGGAGAAGCGGCGCCTGTTCGGGCGCATCAGGGACGTGCTCCAGCCCGGGGGCGTCTTCGTCAATGTCGAGCAGATTCTCGCCCCATTCCCGTCGCTGGAGTCGCTGTACGACACTCAGCACGAAAGGCATGTCCTCGACTCCGAGACCCCGCCGGACGAGTGGGCCGCCGGACGCGAACGCATGAAGCACGACATCTGCGCCGACCTGGAAACCCAGCTTCGCTGGCTACGGCAGGCCGGATTCGACCAGGTCGACTGCCTGGTCAAGAACTGGCGCTTCGCCACGTACGCCGGCTGGACCCGGGCGTGACCGTGCTCTACGACGCCTTCCACTCAGCCGCGTCGGCTCGGCTGGACAAGTGCGCGGTCCGGACGGCCGACGGCGCCGTCATCAGCTACGCGAAACTGCTAGCCCTCGTCGGCGGAATCGCGGGCGGCCTCCGGCGGGCAGGCGTACGAGAAGGGCACACCATCGCCACTTCGCTGGGCAACAGCCCCGGCTACGTGGCACTCATCCTGGCGACGGCCCGGATCGGCGCTTCCTACGTGCCGATGATCCGCGAGTTCGGCCAGGGCGATGTCGAAACCGCCCTCGCTCTCACCCGAGCCACCCTCATGGTGGTGGACGGGAGCAGGTTGGAGCTCCGCGCCGCCATCCCCCACGTGGGCCTGGACGAGCTTTCGGCCGCCGATCCGCTGCCGTACGGGGAACCGCACCGCCCATCCCCGGGAGTGTTCCGATACCTGTGGACCTCGGGCTCGACGGGATTCCCCAAGCTCATGTCCTGGCGGCAGGACAAGTTCCTCGCCGAGCGGCAGCGATGGATCGCGCACACGGGACCGCGCGACACCGACGTGTTCTTCTGCCGGCACACGCTGGACGTCGCCCACGCCACCGACCTGCACCTGTTCGCCGCCCTGCTCGCAGGCGCGGAGCTGGTGCTGGCCGACGTCGAGTCGACCCCGTACGAACTCCTCACGCACCTGTCCGCCTGCGGAGCCACCGTGATGAGCGCCCTGCCCCGTCACTATGAGCAGCTCGTCCAGGCGGCCCGTGCCGGGGCGTGCCCCGATCTGACGAGTCTGCGGCTGCCGTTCTGCGGCGGTACCTATCTCAGCCCGGCGGTCGTCCGCGACTGCGCCGACATACTCGGTGTGCGCATCCGTCAGCTCTTCGGCTCCACCGAATTCGGCCTGGCGGCCGTCAATCTGGACGACGTCGTCCAGGACGAGGGGGCCATGCCCCTGGTGCCGGGGGTCGGCGCCCGGCTGGTGCCTCTCTCCCCGGGCACAGCCGACATCGGGGAGCTGGTGCTGCGTTCGCCCTGGACGAGCGAGGGATACCTGAACGATCTCGATGCCCACGCGCGTACTTTTCGCAACGGAGAGTACTGGACCGGCGACATCGCCCGCCGCGATGGCGACGGACGGTACCGGATCCTCGGCCGGGCATCGGAGACACTGCGCTCCTCGCACGGTCCCATCTGCACTCCCATGCTCGATGCGGACCTGGTCGCGAACTGTCCGGTGGCCGAATCCGTCAGCCTCGCCACCCGGCCGGGAGCGTACGACGAGAACGTCCTGGTGGTCGCTCGACCCCTAGATGTGCCGGACGCGGACGCCGTCGCCTCCATCGGGAGCCGGCTGGACCACCACGGGCTCGTGGGGGACATCCACATCGTGGACGCCGTTCCGTACACCGCTGTGGGGAAGCCCGACAAGGCGCTGCTGCGCGAACGAGTGGCGTCAGGCCCCCTCGTACGCCGCTCGCGGCGCGAAGCCACCGGAACCATGGTGATCGTGCCCGGGTGGGGGATGACCGCCCGCTACTTCGACCGGGCCGTGGCCGACCTGCGCACCGACCACGACGTCATCACCATGGACCTGCGCGGCCACGGGGCGAGCCCGCCGGCTCCTCCGGACTGGACGATCGGCGAGGCGGCAGAGGAGGTGCACGACCTCATCGAGCGTCGAGACCTGCACGGGATCACGCTGATCGGATGGTCGCTGGGCGCCGGCGTCGCCTACTCCTATCTCCACCGGTTCGGAGCCGACCGGGTGTCGAGGCTGGTGTCGATAGAGATGTCGCCCCGCCTCCTGTCCGAGGACGGCTGGGAACACGCCGCCTTCGGCGGCCTCGACCGCGCGGGCGCCCGCGACGTGGGACGGAGCGTCGTGGCGGAGCGCGATTCCTTTCTGGAGGGCTTGGTCCGCAACTGCTTCGCGGTCGGCACGGAACCCGACCAGGACCTGCTGAACGGGCTCATCGCCGAGTCGAAACGCTGCACGGCGACCGCGTTGCAGGCGCTCTGGACAGACGCCCTGGCCCAGGACTGGCGGACGCAGATCACCGGGATCACCGTTCCGACCTTGCTGATGCATGGGGCGAAGAGCCAGATCTTCCCCACGGACATCGGCAAGTGGATGGCGGACGCGATGGCCGACGCCACGCTCGTCACCTTCGCCGACAGCGGCCATCTCCCCTTCGTCGAGGAAACCGAGAAATTCGTCTCCGAACTCCGGAAATTCAGCGCGGGAAGGCCTGGCGAACATGGATGACATCAGCGTGAACTCGGCGCGTCGGCTGTGCTGGATCTATCCCGATCGGGGTACGGCCACGCAGCGTCGTCTGGAGCACGACAACGTCTGGGGCCACTACCAAGAGGTCGCGAAGGGCCTCGGGCTGGAGATGTCCCTGCACCAACCGGAGGAGATCGCCGTCGACGCCACCCGGATCGACGACGTGCGGTTCTTCCTCAACGGGGAACGGGTGACGCCCGAGGACACGATCTTCGTCACGCATTTCTACATACTTCCGCACCAGACCCAGGACGCCTGCGGCCAGGTGACGTTGTACAGCGTTCTTGAGCAGGCGGGCTTCTACCTGCCGATCCCACCGAGGATCGCGTACATCGGGCGCGACAAGCTGGCCACGATGGTGTTCCTGAGCGGCAGCCCGGTGGCCCCGCTGCCGACGGTCAGGCTGGGCACCGGACGCTCCGGGGCGACCTGCCACTACGACGCGGCGCTGAGCAACCTCGCGTACCCGCTGATCGTCAAGCCTGCTTACTGGGGGATGGGGCTGGGCGTGAGCGTCGTGCAGAACATCCACGACCTGCGCGGCGTCATCGGCTTGGCAGGTGGCTCCGACACCGCCCTGGTGGTGCAGCCGTACTTCGAGAATGTCGGGGAATGCAGGATCTTCGTCATCGACGGAAAGCCGCACACCATTCTCCGGGGCTCGAAGGACGGCTATTGCCTCATGGCCACCAAGGCCAGCGGCGCCCGTCACGAGAGGGAATATCTGCAGTCGCTGCCGGAACTGGACGAAACCGTCTCCTATGTGGCCGACAAGCTCCGGCTGCCGTACTTCACGCTCGACTTCATCATCGACGGCGACCGGTTCTGGCTGTCGGAGATCGAACCTGACGGCGCGGTGGGATTCAGCCAGAACACCGAGCAGGCGGCGATAGCCCGCGGCATCGTCGAAGCCCGGTTCCGGACGTACGCACGGGAGCACGCCGCCTGGATCGGGAAGGCGGAACGGCTCTCGTGATAGGCCGGATCGCGACAGACGAGGTGATGAGCCACGCCCGCGGCGCAGGAGCGCCGGAGTCGGCGACCGGCCTGGCGGATCTCGACGTGACCGGGCCGGCCGACGTGCTGGACATGACCCGGGCGATGGCAGGTGACAGCGGCGCGATGCTCATGTCCAGCGGTGGCACGACCGGCGCGCCCAAACTCACCTTCGTCCCCTACCACCAGGCCATCGATCGGCTGCTGGAAGAGTGGCGACCCCTGGCCCGAGGGGATGTCCTGCTGAACCTCTTCAACGCGGGCCGACTGTGGGCCTCGCACTACTACATGCACCGGCTCGCCGAGCGCAGCCACTGCACCGTCATCCCCCACGGGCCGCTGCCCCCACAGGAAGCGGGACGATGGCCGCAGACCTTCGCGCAGGTCGGCGTCAACGCGGTCGCCGGTACGCCGACCGGCCTGGCGGATCTCGCCCGGGCCGTGCTCGACACGGCGACGAGTCTCCCGATCGAAACCATCATCTGGATGGCCGAACCATGGAACCAGAGCAACGTGGACATGGTCCGGGAGGCGTTCCCCCAAGCCCGATTCTGGGGCAACTACGGCTCGGTGGAGACCTATGTGATCGCGACGAACACGCCCGACTGCGATCTGACCACCCTGCACCTGATGCCGGATCAGCTCATCGAGCCGGACGACCGGGGCGCGCTGCTGACGCGGATCGGATCCGGCTGGACGGCCCCGGTCGTGCGCTACCGGCTGGGCGATCGCATCGCCCCCGCTGAGTGCCGCTGCGGCCGTCCGGACGGGTTGAGGGTGCTCGGGCGGGCCGACGACGCGGTCAAGTTCTACGGGGCGACCTTCGGCATCGGAGAGGTCCTGGACGTCGTCCACCAGGTGCGAGGAGTACGGGAAGCCCAGCTGGAGCTGGCCGGGCTGAGCGATGCCCGGATGGCGGTGAGCGCCGTCACCGTGAAGTACGTCGGCACGGCGAGCGTCACGCTCCTGCGGGCGGCGCTGATGAAGGAGTTCACGCGCTTTCGGACGGTGCTGCGGCAGCATCCTCAGGCGATCGCGATAGAGAGGGTGTCACAGCTCCATCGGGTGGACAGAACCAACAAGGTGCCCCCAGCCGTCTGGGTGAAAGCCACGGCCGGATGAGCCCGACTGCCCCGGGCGCCGGGAAAGGCGTGCGGAGCCGGGCGATCCTCCCCTTGCTCGTGGGTGGCTACTTCATGGCGCAGTTGGACATGACGGTCCTCGTGGTGGCACTCCCGAGCATCATCCGAGACCTCGGCGCCACCGTGCCGGAAGGGCTGTGGGCGGTGAACGCCTACGTGCTGATGGTGGCCGTCAGCCTCATCACCACGGGCCGCCTGGGCGACGTGCTGGGCCAGAAACGCGTGTTCGTCTGCGGGCTCGCGGTGTTCACCGTCTTCAGTCTGATGTGCGGCCTGGCACAGAGTCCTTGGCAGCTCATCGGGGCGCGAGCGTTCCAGGGGCTGGGCGCGGCGCTTCTGCTGCCGCAGGTCCTGGCGCTGATCATGGTGGTCTTTCCCCCTGAGCGACGCGGCACCGCCCTGGGCGTCAGAGGGGCCGCCGGGGCAGGTGCCGCGGTCGCGGGGCCGGTGATAGGCGGGCTGCTGGTCCACGTCTACGACTGGAGGGCGGTCTTCTTCATCAATGTCCCCATCGGCCTGTCGCTCCTGCTCCTCGCCCTGGTGCTCATCCCCGATCTCCGCTCCGGGAAGGTCCGCCGGCTGGATCCGATAGGGGTGCTGCTCCTGTCGCCCGCCCTGCTCTGCGCGGTGCTGGTCATGACGCAGGGAAGCGCCAATCGCTGGAACGGCTGGATCGTGGCGACCGCCTGCTGCGCGATCGTCCTGATGTGCTGCTTCGTGCGTCAGCAGAGCAGGAAGCAGCACGCTGAGCCGCTGATACCGTTCGCGCTCTTCCGTGACCGCAACTATGCGCTCATGACCCTGGCGGGCGCGTCCGTCTCCATGAGCGTCTTGAGCTTCACCCTCATCCTGTCCTTCGTCCTTCAGGACGAGCTCAGGCTCGCCCCGTTGGCAACAGGGGCGCTCATCGCACCTGCCTCACTCACCTCGATGCTCCTGGCGCCCTTCGTCGGCCGGCTGTCGGACCGCGTCGACCCGAAAAGGCTGCTGCTGGCCGGGCTCGCCTTATCAGCCGTCGGCATGGCGTCGCTGGCGCTGTCCCTGGGAGACGGGGTGACGTGGGGCGGCATCATCGCGTCGATGGTGGTCGTCGGTGCGGGCAACTCGATGCTCTTCACTCCGCTGACCGGCATCGCGCTGCGCCAGGTCACGCCGAACGTGGCAGGCACCGCTTCCGGGGTGCTCGGCACCGTGCTCCAGTTCGGCTCGTTGGCGGGCAGCGCCGCAGTCGGTCTCCTCCTGCACGGCAGGGCGACGGCGGATGGCTCGACGGGAACCGTGCTCACGTTGCTCCTCCTCCCGCTGCTGGCGCTCCTCGTCGCCGCCCTGGCGGTTCATTCGGTTGACAGGCCGGCGCGGGACCGCAGGCGGTGGAAGATCTCGTCGAGCTGAGACACCTCTTCCGTGGTGAGCGCGTCGAAAACCAGATGTCGTACGGCGCGTACGTGACCGGGCGCGGCATGCTCGATGGCCGCCCGCCCCGCCTCGGTGATGCGGACGAAGGCGCCACGACCGTCCTCCGGGCAGCCGAGCCGGGACACCAGGTCGCGTTTCTCCATCCGCGCGACGTGGTGTGACACCCGGCTGCGCTCCCACTGCAGCGATTTCGCCAGATCGGTGATCCGGATGCGTCCTTCGGCGGATTCGGTGAGCACGACTAGCACCTGGAAGTCCGGGTTCGACAGCCCGGCGTCGGCCTGCATCTCGCGGTTGAGCGTCGCCAGAAGCTCCGCGTTGAGGGCCATCCATTGGCGCCACATGTGCTGCTCGTCATCGTTCAGCCACGGTATGTCGTTCGTCACAGCCACACGGGCAGTGTAGCAGGGTGCGTGACACGTCATGTATGTTCCATGTCATGTAGGTGATGCGTCACCAAAAGGGTGGCGCTCACGGATCTCAGGAGCAGCGACGTGACCAGCACCACGGCAACGACCAACCTGTCCGACCTCTCCGGCGACTACGTTCTCGACACCGCCCACACCCGGCTCGGGTTCGTCGCCCGGCACGCGATGGTGACCAAGGTCCGCGGCCAGTTCAACGAGTTCGAGGGCGGCGTGCGCATCGACGCGGGGGATCGCGACAGGACCACCGCGCGCGTCACCATCAAGGTCGCCAGCATCGACACCCACAACGGGCAGCGTGACGAGCACCTGCGCGGCAGCGACTTCCTGGCGATGGACCAGTTCCCGGAGATCACCTTCGTCTCCACCGGAGTCCGGGTCACCGGCGAGCAGACGGTGGAGCTGACCGGCGACCTGACCATCAAGGGCATCACGAACTCCATCACCGTGCCGTTCGAATTCCAGGGCGGGGTTCTGGACCCGTTCGGCAACCACCGCATCGGCTTCGAAGGCTCTGCGGTCATCAACCGCAAGGACTACGGCATCACCTGGAACGCCGCCCTGGAGACCGGCGGCGTCCTGATCGGCGAAAAGGTCACGCTGGAGTTCGAGATCGCCGCCACCAAGCCGGTCTGACATGTCACTGTCCGCCGGGGGCGGTCGCCTCCCAGATTCGCATTCGAGGACGGAAATGACCCATCCATTCGAAGTCGGGATCATCACCTTCGGCGAGATCAGTCCCGACCTCAGGACCGGCAAGCCGATGTCACCACGCGACCGCATGGCCGAGATCGTGGAGCAGGCGGTCGTCGCTGACGAAGCCGGTCTGGACCTTTACGGTGTCGGCGAGCATCACCGATCTGATTTCGTCGCGTCGGCCCCGCCGGTCATCCTGGCGGCGATAGCCGCCCGGACGAAACGCATCCGCCTGACCAGCGGCGTGACCGTGCTGAGCTCGGAAGACCCCGTCCGGGTCTTCCAGAACTTCGCGACCCTGGATCTGCTCTCCGGCGGCCGAGCCGAGATCATCGCCGGTCGAGGCTCCTTCAGCGAGTCGTTCCCGTTGTTCGGTTACGACACGGCCGACTACGCGGACCTGTACCGGGAGAAGCTCGACGCCCTTCTCGCGATCCGCGGCGGCAACCCCCCGGTCTGGCGTGGCGGGCCGTACACTCGCGACCTCACCGGACTCGACATCGCGCCCCGGCCGGTCGGCGAGCTGCCGATCTGGATCGGCAGCGGAGGCACCCCCGCCTCTGCCGTCCGAGCGGGCTCACTGGGCCTGCCCCTGGCACTCGGTCTGGTGCTGGGGCCGATCGGCCAGTTCGCCGACGGGGTGGCGAAGTACCGCGAGGCGTTCGAGGCCGCCGGCCATCCGGCGGCGAACGCGCGGGTCAGCATCACCGCCCACGGCTACGTCGGCGCGACCAGCCAGGGCGCTCGAGACACGATGTATCCGTATTTCACCGTAGGTATGCGCGAGAACAACCACCAGCGCGGAGCCGGATTCGACCTGCCGCGACGCGCCTTCGACGCGCAGGCCACGCCGGGCGGCGGGCTGCTCGTGGGAAGTCCACAGGAGATCATCGACAAGTTGATGACCTACCACGAGGTGTACGGGGTGACCCGAGCCGTCTTCCATCTCGGCTACGGACACATGCCGCACCGGGACCACCTCGCCGCCATCGAACGTCTCGGGGCCGAGGTCGCGCCGGTGATGCGGCGTGAGCTGTCCCGCACCGCCGGGAGCCTGGCATGAGCCACCCCCTGAGAGTCGTCGTCGTCAACGGCAGCCCCAACGAGCGGTCGAAGACCATGGGGCTCGCCGGCCTCGTCACGTCCCGGCTCAGCGAATCCCTGCCGGTCGAACTCCATCAAATCGATGTCTACCGGCTCGGGCCGAGCTTCGCCGGAGCCACCGTGCGCGAGGATGTGCCGCCCGAGGTCGAACACCAGATCCGTCTGGTCGAAGAAGCCGACGTGGTCATCGCGGCGACACCGGTGTTCCGGGCGTCGTACTCCGGAATGTTCAAGCACTTCTTCGACCTGGTCGACCAGTACGGCCTCGCCAACAAGCCCGTCATCCTGGTGGCCACCGGGGGAAGCGATCGGCACGCGCTCGTCATCGAGCACGCGCTCCGGCCGCTCTTCGGCTTCTTCCAGGCCGCGACCGCGCCGGTCGGCTTCTACGCCAACGCGGGTGACTTCGACGGCACCGTCGTCCTCAACGGCGAGGTGTACAGCCGCGTCGAAGTGGGGTTGGCCGACATCATGCCGCAGCTGAAGGCGCTGGCCGCCGGCCCGCACCGTGCGCGCGGCTAGCGGCGTATCTTGAACCTCAGATGCAGCACCCGTTCGCCCTGGATGACCACGTGGGGATCCTCCAGAAGATGCTGCCCGTCGATGCTGCCGAAGTAGCGTTTGCCCGACCCGAACACCACCGGCACCACGTCCATCGCCACCTCGTCCACGAGTCCGGCCGCGAGGACGTTCATCCGTCGGTTCCGGGGGCGGGTACGGCGTGTTCGGCGGCGCGGCTGACCTGCTCCCAGGCGGCCCAGGTCGCCATCCGCCGCCGGGAGATGTCGAAGGCCAGGTCGTAGACCATGCTGCCGAGCAGCAGCCGCAGCGGCGGGTCGTCGCTGTCGACCAGCTTCAGCAGCGCCTCGGCGGCCAGCCGCGGTTCGCTGTCGATCGAGCCCTCGGCCCACTGCTTTTCCAGCTCGGCGCGCAGCGGGCCGTACTGCGCCGAAGGCGACGTGGTGGTCATGCTGGTGTACAGGTCGGTCCAGTAGCCGCCGGGCTGGACGATGCTGAGCTTGACGCCGAACGTGGCGGCTTCCATCGCCAGCGCCTCGCTCATGCCCTCCAGCGCGAACTTGCTCGCGCTGTACATCCCGGTGCTCGGGAAGCCGCCCAGGGCCGCGATGCTGGAGACCTGCACGATGTGGCCGGAGCGCTGGGCGCGCAGCTGCGGCAGGACGGCCTGGCAGACCCACATCGCCCCGAAGAGATTGACCTCCAGCTGGGCGCGCGCCTCGGCTTCGGTGAACTCCTCGATCATGCCCGAGGACATGGTCCCGGCATTGTTCACCACGATGTCGAGCCGGCCGAAGTGCTCCACGGCGGTGTTCACGGCGGTGAACACCGCGTCGCGGTCGGTCACGTCCAGCGGAAGGGCGAGCAGCCGATCGCCGTACCGGTCGTCGAAGTCCTGTCGGGTGATGGTGCGGGCGGCGGCGGCCACGTGATCGCCGCGCTCCAGCGCGGCGAGAGCGAACGCACGGCCCAGGCCGCGGCTGGCTCCCGTGATGAACCAGGTGCGGGAAGGGACGGTTTCCGGGGTGCGCATATGCAGGACTCCGATGGGTTGCCTACCTTATACGAGACGGTTCGTCTCGCCTTGAGACGTGACAGTACCCACTCCTCTTCGCTGAGTCAAGACGGACCGTATCGTCTAGTTAGTGGCCGGCGCAGATCTCCCTGAACCCAAGTGGAAGGCGCGGCGGTAGGCGGACGGCGAGGTCCGCATCGCCTGGGCAAAGTGGTGGCGGTAGGTGACCGCGGTGTCGAAGCCGACCGTCCTGGCGATCTCCTCGATCGGCGTGCCGGTGGTCTCCAGCAGAGCCAGGCTTGCCTGGATCCGTTGGTCGATCAGCCACCGGATCGGTGTGGTGCCGGTCGAGCGGGTGAAGTGCCGCAGGTAGGTGCGGGCCGACATGCGCGCCTGCCGGGCGAGCGCGTCCACCGTGATGGGACTCGGGAGGTTCGCCAGCGCCCATGCCATGCTCCGCGCGACCCGGTCGTCGTCGGAGTGGGCGGACATGGGAGCCTCGATGAACTGTGCCTGACCGCCATCGCGGTGTGGTTGGATCACCAGCCGCCGGGCGACCGCGTTGGCGATCGCGGCCCCGAAGTCCCGTCGAACGATGTGCAGGCACAGATCCAGGCCGGCGGCGCTGCCGGCGCTGGTGAGCACGTCCCCGTTGTCGATGTAGAGGACGCCGGGGTCGACGTCGACGCCGGGATGGCGCCGGCGCAGTTGGTCGGCGTAGCGCCAATGGGTCGTGGCCCGGCGGCCGTCCAGCAGTCCGGCGCCGGCGAGGGCGAATGCTCCCGAGCAGATCGACATGATGCGCGCACCCCGGCGATGGGCCTGGCGCAGCGCGGCGACCAGCTCGGGCGACGGGTCTGCCGTGATGTCGGACACGCCGGGCACGATCACGGTCTGCGCCGTCGCGAACGCGTCCAGGCCGTGTGGCGTGTACAGGCTCGCGCCGCCGATGACGCGTAGCGGGCCGGGATCCTCGGCACACATGGTGAGGTCGTACCAGGCGACGTCGAACTCCGGCCGGGGCAGGCCGAACACCTCGGTGACGATGCCGGTCTCGAAGACCGACATGCCGTCGTAGGCCAGGACGGACACGCTCGGGCCGCGCCGCGCTGGTGGATGCATGGCGGAAACTTAGCAAACAGCGTCATCTACGCAACGTGACAGATGGCGGGATCTTAGCGGGGGACGTCGTTCCCGACACTGGTGCCGGCCGGTGGCCATGACCAGGATCGTGGACATGACAAACGTGATCTCGGTCGTCCTCTCAACCCCTCCGGCCGCGCCGGCGGCGGCCGCCGCCCACTTCGCCGCGCGGCTGACCTTCGAAGCCGATGTCAGCGACGTCCATGCCGACCTGGAGACCGGTGCGCCCGGGCTCGTCGTGGTCGATTCGCGCGGCGTCGAGGCATGGCAGCAGGGGCACCTGCCCGGCGCTGTGCACCTGCCGACCCGGGAGATCGCCGCTCGGGCGGCGGAGGTCATCCCGCCCGGCACCGCCGTCGTCACCTACTGCTGGGGGCCCGGCTGTAACGGCGCCACCCGGGCGGCTCTCGAGTTCGCCGAACTCGGCTACCAGGTCAAGGAGATGATCGGCGGCTACGAGTACTGGGTGCGCGAAGGCTTTCCGGTGCGGACGGAGGACGGCTTGATCCGCCGGCCGGTGGACGATCTGACCGCCCCGCCTCTCGCCGACTCCTGTGGCTGCTGACATGACCGCCGAATCGATCATGACGAGTCGCGTCCCCTCATGCAGGACGAGCGTGCGGGTCGGCCCTCCCCGATCGCGCCCGTGGCCCCTATCGTCTGGACGCGTGCAGCGCGGTCAGGGCCTGCCTTTCGAGCAGGCGGAAACCGCAGGATCCGGCGATCGCCACGGCCTGCTCGGCGTTGTAGCTCGCCGAGGCCGGGTCACCGGCGGCGAGCCGGGCGGTGGCGAGGCCGACCAGCGCCCGTGCCTCCACGTAGGGGTAGGTGTTGTGCGCGATCGTCACGCAGCGCTCGAACCACTGGGCGGCGGCCGTCGCGTCGCCGAGCGCGAGGTACGCCTGCGCCGCGGTGGCCGCGGTCTGCGCCGTGGCCTTCCTGTCGTGGACCGCGATCGCCATGTCGTGCGCTCGCCTGGCCACCTCCAGCGCGGTGGCGGCGTTCCCGCGCTGTCTGTGCACCTGGCTCAACTCGTCCAAGGTGGACAGCTCGCCGCGCAGGTTCGACCTCTTCCGGTACGCCGCGAGCACGTCGGTGAGCAGGTCGGCGGCGCGCGCCGGCGCTCCGAGCTGCCGTAACGCGCTCGCCAGATTGCCCCGGTTGGCCAGCGCCGACGTCTCCCGGCCGGTCGCCTCGTTGATCTCCAGGGCCGCTTTGAGCAGCTCGGCGGCGTCCCGCAGCTCGCCCTGGCACAGCCGCATCACCCCGAGCCCGTTGAGCGCGACCGCCCGCACGTGGCCGAGCCGGTCGTTCTCGGTCAGCTCAAGCGCGCGGTGCAGCCACTCCTCCGCGTCGGCGAGCTTGCCCTGCTCCAGATAGAGCCATCCGATGGAATGGGACAGGTACGCTGCGGCGGTCGTCCAGCCCGTGGTGACCGCCAGCTGTTCACCGGCCAGGCAGTCGGA
Organism: Nonomuraea sp. ZG12; assembly: GCF_052068115.1. Taxonomy (NCBI): domain Bacteria; kingdom Bacillati; phylum Actinomycetota; class Actinomycetes; order Streptosporangiales; family Streptosporangiaceae; genus Nonomuraea; species Nonomuraea sp. ZG12. The sequence goes on along the minus strand of NZ_JBQHCW010000026.1, from coordinate 52,343 downwards.
CAGCGCCTCCTCGTCCCGGCCGACCGACCACAGCGCCTGGCCACGGCTGATCAGCATCGCGGTCCGCGCGACGTCGTCGCCGGCTCTGGCGGCCGCGTCCAGACCGACTTCCGCCGCGGGCAGCCAGCCGTCGATGTGCCGGCGGATCAGGAAGTAGCCGCGGAGCTGGTCGGTGATCCGCCAGGACAGCGCGCGGTCGGCGGACTCGGCCGTGTGCCTGACGACGGCGACCAGCGCGGGCAGCTCGGCGTCCAGCCAGGCGAGCGCGTCGGCCTCGGTGGCGAAGAACGTGTCCCGCTCCGCATGCGTGTCGAGCCGTACGAGCTGCGGGTACACCCACTCCATCGCGGCCGTCACCGCGTCGGTGTACCAGGTGTACAGCCGGGAGCGCGCGCTTTCGCCCTCGGCGTCATCGGCGAGCAGCCGCCGGGCGTACAGGCCCAGCAGGTCGTGGAACCGGTAGCGGTCCGTCGCGTACTGCATCAGCATGTTGGTCTCGAGCAGGTCCTCCAGCACGCGGTCGGCGTCGGTCGGCGGCATCGCCAGCAGGACCCCGGTGCTGTCGGCGCCGAAGTCGTCACCGGGGTGCAGGCTGCACAGCCGGAACGCGCGCTGGGCGGCTGCGCTCAGATCGGCGTAGCTGAGCTGGAAACTGGTGAGCACGCTCGACTCGCCGGTGGACAGCTCGGTGAGTCTGCGGTTGTCGTCGTGCAGCCGACGGGTCAGGTCGGCGATGGTCCACGCCTGCCGGGTGGCCAGTCGCGCGCTCGCGATGCGCAGCGCGAGCGGCAGCCGTGCGCACGCCTCGGCGAGCTCGCCGGCCGCGTCGGGATCGGCGTCGATCCGATGTGATCCCGCGGTCGCGGCGATCAGGGTGATCGACTCCTCCCGGTTGAGCGGTTCGAGATGGACGGCGCACGCACCGGCGAGGCCGAGCATCCTGCGCCGGCTGGTCACGATCAGGTCGCTGCCGCCCGCACCTGGCAGCAGCGGCCGGGCCTGGTCGGCGTCATGCGCGTTGTCCAGCAGCACCAGCATCCGCCGGTCGGCGAGCTCACTGCGGAACAACGCGGCCGCCTCGGTCTCGTCGGTCCCGATCCGCCTGCTCGGCACGCCGAGGGCGCGCAGGAACCGGCCGAGCACCAGCATCGGTTCGAGTGCGGTCGCGGTGGTGCCGCGCAGGTCGGCGTAGAGCTGACCGTCGGGATACTGCGCGCGCAACCGGTGCGCGGTGGCGAGCGCGAGAGCGGTCTTACCGACTCCGGCGATGCCGTCGATCAGCACGATTCTGGACGAGGCCGGTCCGGACTCCTGGCCCGTCCTGGCGAGCGCGGCCTCGATCCTGGCCATTTCGTCCGCTCTGCCGACGAAGTCCGGCGGCGCGGCGGGCGCCTGCTGGATCGCGGTCCGCCCTCTTGTCCGTCGGCCGCGCCGCTCCTGCTGCCGGAGCACCGCCAGCTGGGCGGACCGCAGCCGGTCGCCGGGGTCGATGCCGAGCTGGTCGGCGAGTGCGGACCGGATCCGGTCGTACGCCGCGAGCGCCTCCGCCTGCCGGCCGCTCGCGGCCAGGGTCAGGATCAGCTCGACGTGCAGCGGCTCGTCCAGCTCGCGCCGATTCGCCAGCTCCCGCACCGGTTTCAGGGCCCGTTCCGGCTTGCCGAGATCGCGCGCCAGCGTGGCGAACGTCTGGACGGTGGTGGCGTACTCGGTGGCCAGCGCGGTGTACAGCGGACTCGACGCCACCCGCTCCGCGCCGATCTCACCGCGCCACAGCGCGATGGCTTCGGCGAGCCGGCCGAACGCCTCCTCCGGTGTGTCATACGCCGCCCGTGTGGTGAGGTCGCGGAACGCGAGCAGGTCCAGCTGGTCGGCGGTGACCGCGAGCCGGTAGCCGGTCTGACCGCCGAGGAGCACGCCGTCTGCGTCCAGCAGCCGCCGTAACCTGGCGACGAGCGTATGCAGCAGGCTCACCGGGTGCTGGGTTTCGCCGTGCTGCCACAGCAGGTCGATCAGCTCGTTCTGGCCGACCGCCGCACCGGCGCCGAGCGCGAGCCGCGCGAGCAGCGTGCGTTGCAGGTCGGAGCCGAGGGATGCCTGGACATCGCCGTGCCAGACCTCGATCGGACCGAGCACACGGATGCGCAGCGAGCCGCCACGGACCGGACCGGCGTCGGCGCGCTGGGCGCGATGGGTCTCGGCGGCGGCGGCGTGCAGTCGCTCGACGTCGGGCCCGCTCACCCCGAGTGCGGCGGCGATGGCCTGGACCGAGTCCCGCTTCGGGCTTCTCGTCCGGCCCTGTTCCAGATCGCGGATCGTGCCCGCGCTCACGCCCGCCCGCTCGGCGAGTTGCCGTTGCGTCAGTCCGGCTCGGAGGCGATGGGCTCGAAGCAGCCCGCCGAAGCTCGTCTCCCTCACTCGCGCCCACACCGAGTGAGCAGACCGTTGATCCGCGATCTCCGGGACACCAGACGATCCTAGGCCAGGAGACGCCACGAACCCCAGCGTGCGGCGGAAGCACGTTGGGGTCCGTGTCATGCGTATCTGCTGGGGGATCAGTAGTCGTCTGTCCTAGATGTCCCGGTCGCGGCCTGGATATCCAGGAGCGATGTCATCCGGTGGGGACGGTCGCGACACCGAGGATGCGGAAGGCGTCGACGCGGACGTTGCGGAGACCGCCTTCGGGATGGACCGAGACCTCGGTGCCCGGCTCGAGTGCGTCGAGGACGTTTCCGTCCCCCTCCCAGAAGGAGACGTGGCCGACCGCTTCGTCGGTCGTCTTGTAGAAGATCAGGTCACCGACCTTGAGGTCCGCGTAGTCGACCGACTTGGCGTAGAACTTCGACGGGGTCTGGTGGTCCTTGGCCCAGTTCCACATGTCGACGGCGCGGCGGACCGGCCAGCCGGGGAAGTTGCCGATCGGGTTGTAGGAGGCCATGACCAAGCCTGAGCAGTCGAGGCCCGGACGCTCCGGGGTGTCCTCACCCCCGAGGACGTAGGGTATGCCGCGCTTGCCCATGGCGTTCTTGTGGCCGATCATGGTCCAGTTGTAGATCTCCCGAACCTCGGTGCAGTGGGTTCCCTGATCGGTCGTCCCGTTCTGGACCTGCACCCTGAGGTGGTTGATGTTGGGGATGTTGTCGGGGTTCCAGTCGGACTTGAGCCCGACCTCGTGGTGGCCGTTGCCGCCTCTGAGGACGAAGTGCGGCTCGCCGCTGGGGAAGATGAAGGGCGCCCCGTCGTGGTCGGCGTCGTGGGCCTGGATCCGCAGCACCGGAGAGATGGCGGTCGCCGTGCCGGTGTCCTCGAGACGCCAGCGAACGGTCACCCTGTCGCCGGCCTTCCAGTCGACCTGAATGAAGGCCTTGGCACCCGGGCATTCGACGGTGAGGGTGCCGCTCGGGTTGCTCAACCCGTCGGCGGACGCCGGCGGCGCGGCCACGAAGACGGCACCGGAGATCGAGACGACGAAGGCCACGAGCAACGTCATGATTCTGGGTTTCACGTGCTTCCTCTCATGGTGGAGATTCCTGTCGTCGTGGAATCGGCGAGACTCGCAACCCCTGGCGGCCTGTCGCTTTCGAGGAATGTGGGAATGGCAAAGTCAGGCGTTGCCGCACGTCCACGGCTGTCGGCCGCGGGCCCGTACAGGTCATGGCGGCTTGCTCCGAACGTTAGGGATCGCCACTGGCACGGCGCTGTCCGTACTCCACCCGTACCGGACACGCGCCGTGGCGTGGTACGGGCGCTAGTCCACCTCGGCCACGGGCTGGGTGAACTGGGCGGCGTGCAGCCGGGCGTAGGCGCCGCCCGAGGCCAGCAGCGACTCGTGCGTGCCCTGCTCGACGATCCGCCCGTTCTCCATGACCAGGATCAGGCTGGCGTCGCGGATCGTGGACAGCCGGTGGGCGATGACGAAGCTGGTGCGGCCCTCGCGTAGCGAGCTCATCGCCTGCTGGATGAGCACCTCGGTCCGGGTGTCGACCGAGCTGGTCGCCTCGTCCAGGATCAGGATCGCCGGCTCGGACAGGAACGCCCGGGCGATCGTGATCAGCTGCTTCTCGCCCGCGCTGACGGTCGCGCCCTCCTCGTCGATCACCGTGTCGTAGCCGTCGGGCAGCGTGTGCGCGATGCGGTCCACGTGGGCGGCCGCCGCGGCGGCCTCGATCCGTTCGAGCGTGGCGCCTTCCGCGCCGTAGCCGATGTTCTCCGCGATCGTGCCGCCGAACAGCCAGGTGTCCTGCAGCACGATGCCGAGGTTGGCGCGCAGCTCTTCCCTGGACATCTCGGCGATGTCGACGCCGTCGAGGGTGATGCGGCCGCCGGTCACCTCGTAGAAGCGCATGATGAGGTTGACCAGCGTTGTCTTGCCCGCCCCCGTGGGGCCGACGATGGCGACGGTCTGGCCGGGCTCCACGGTCAGCGACAGGTCCTCGATCAGCGGCCGGTCCGGCGCGTAGCGGAAGGACACGTTCTCGAACGCCACCCGGCCCCTGACCTGCGCCGGCCGCGCGGGTTCGGCGGGCTCCGGTGACTGCTCCGGAGCCTCCAGCAGCTCGAAGACCCGCTCGGCCGAGGCGACGCCCGACTGCACCAGGTTCGCCATGCCGGCCACCTGGGTCAGTGGCTGGCTGAACTGGCGGGAGTACTGGATGAAGGCCTGCACGTCGCCCAGCGAGATCGAGCCCGAGGCCACCTTGAGCCCGCCCACCACGGCGACCAGCACATAGTTGAGGTTGCCGATGAACATCATCGCCGGCTGGATGAGGCCGGAGATGAACTGGGCGCGGAAGCTGGAGGTGAACAGGGCCTGGTTGTGCTCGGCGAAGGTCACGGCGGCCTCCTGCTGCCTGCCGAACACCTTCACCAGCGTGTGCCCGCCGTACATCTCCTCGATATGGCCGTTGAGCTTGCCCGTCGTCGCCCACTGCTCGATGAACTGCGGCTGCGACCGCTTGCCGATGACCGCGGTGACGTAGATCGACAGCGGCACCGTGACCAGCGCGATGAGCGCCAGGAGCGGCGAGATCCAGAACATCACCGCCAGCACCGCCACGACCGTCAGCACCGACGAGATGAGCTGGCTCATCGTCTGCTGCAGCGTCTGCGCGATGTTGTCGGTGTCGTTGGTGGCGCGGCTGAGGATCTCACCGCGTGACTGGCCGTCGAAGTGGCTCAGCGGCAGCCGCGCCAGCTTGGCCTCGATCCGCTCGCGCAGCCGGGACGCCGCCCGCTGCACGATGGTCGTGGTCAGCCGGAACTGCATGATCCCGAGCAGCGCCGCGAGCAGGTAGATCGCCAGCACCCAGCCCAGCACCTGGGCCAGCGCGGTGAAGTCGATGCCGCGGCCGGGCACCACGCTCATCGACGACACCATGTCGGCGAAGGTGCCCTGGCCGTCGGCGCGCAGCCCCGCCACGGCCTGCTCCTTGGTGCTCCCCGCGGGCAGCCGGGCTCCGATGATGCCGGCGAAGATCAGGTCCGTGGCGTGACCGAGGAGCTTGGGGCCCGTCACGGTCAGCGCGACGCTGGCCGTACCGAAGGCCAGGACGACGATCAGCAGCGCGCGCTCGGGACGCAGCAGGAGCAGCAGGCGGCGGAGTGAACCGCCGAAGTCGAGTGCCTTCTCGGCGGGTCCGGACATCATCGCGCCCGGGCCGATACCGCCCTGAGGACGGCGCGGGGGCGCCTGGGTGGTCATGCTGCGGCCTCCTGTTCGGTGAGCTGGGACAGCACGATCTCGCGATATGTCGGGCAGGTGGTCATGAGCTCGGCGTGGTCACCGGAGCCGACCACGCGGCCGTCGTCGAGCACGAGGATGCGGTCGGCGTCGCGGATCGTGTTCACGCGCTGGGCCACGATGACGAGCGTGGCGTCGGTCATCTCCGCTGCCAGCGCGGCGCGCAGCCGGGCGTCGGTGGCGTAGTCGAGGGCGGAGAAGGAGTCGTCGAACAGGTAGATCTCGGGCCGGTGCACCAGGGTCCTGGCGATGGCCAGGCGCTGGCGCTGACCACCGGAGACGTTCGTGCCGCCCTGGGAGATCGGCTCGTCCAGACCACCGGGCATCTCCTCGACGAACTCACGGGCCTGGGCCACCTCCAGGGCCTGCCACAGCTCCTCGTCGGTCGCGTCCGGCCTGCCGTACCTCAGGTTGGAGGCGACGGTGCCGGAGAAGAGGTAGGGCGACTGCGGGACCAGGCCGACCGCCCGGGAGAGCACGGCCGGATCGAGATCGCGTACGTTGACGCCGTCGACCAGCACCTCGCCCTCGGTCGCGTCGAACAGGCGGGGGATGAGGTTGAGCAGCGTCGTCTTGCCGCTGCCCGTGCTGCCGATGATCGCGGTGGTACGGCCAGGCCGCGCCACGAAGCTCACCTCGGACAACACCGGCTCCTCGGCGCCCGGGTAACGGAAGTCCACGGAGCGCAACTCCAGCTCGCCGAGGCGTCTGTCCGGGATGACGGGGGTCGCCGGCGGGTGGACGGTCGGCTCGGAGTCGAGCACTTCCTCGATGCGCTCGGCGCAGACCTCGGCCCTCGGGATCATCATGAACATGAACATCGCCATCATCACCGACATGAGAATCTGCATCAGGTAGGAGATGACCGCGGTCAGCGCGCCGACCTGCATGGATCCGTCGGCGATGCGGTGGCCGCCGAACCAGACCACGGCGACACTGGACACGTTCACCACCAGCATGACCGCGGGGAACATCAGCGCCATCAGCCGCCCGACCCGCAGCGACACATCGGTCAGCTGCTCGTTGGCCACGGCGAAGCGCTCGCGCTCGTGCCTGTCGCGAACGAAGGCCCTGATCACCCGGATGCCGGTGATCTGCTCGCGTAACACCTGGTTGATCCGGTCGATGCGCTCCTGCATCGCGCGGAAGTGCGGGCGCATCCGCACCACGATCACGCCCACGACGAGGATCATCACGGGCAGCGCGACGAGCAGCAGCGACGACAGCGCCACGTCCTGGCGCAGCGCCAGCACGATGCCGCCGACGCACATGATCGGCGCGGCCACCATCATCGTGAACGCCATCAGCACGAGCACCTGGACCTGCTGAACGTCATTGGTGGTACGGGTGATCAGCGACGGCGCGCCGAACCTGTTGACCTCCTGGGCGGAGAAGTCCTGTACCCGGTGGAAGATCGCGGCCCGCAGGTCCCTGCCCAGCGCCATCGAGATCAGGGCGCTGTAGTAGACGGCCACGAACGAGCAGGCGATCTGGATGAGCGTCACACCGAGCATCACCAGCCCGATGCGGGTGATGTAACCGGTGTCGCCCTTGACGACGCCGTCGTCGATGATGTCGGCGTTCAGTGTGGGGAGATAGAGCGTGGCCAGGGTCTGGACGAACTGGAAGAGGACGACGAGCGTGATCTCTTTCCCGTACGGCCTGAGCTGGGCCCGCAGAAGGCGGAGCAGCATCACGAGGGGCTTTCTGTGGGAGGGATCGAGGAGGGTCGCACGAGCAGCCCGTCGAGCAGAACGGAGACGATCTCCTCGTCGTCCATGTCTCCGAACTCGCCGCCCTGGCCGAGGTCACGGTGCACGCTCACCGCGATCAGCATGAGCAGCAGCTGCGCCGTGGCCTCGGGAGAGCGGCGCAGCCGGTCGCGATCGGGCTCGACCAGAAGGGCGAGCCCGGCCGACATGCGACGCCGGCTGTCCATCATCCGCTCGCGGAATTCGGCGTCTTCGGCCATCAGCTCCCTGGGCGCGGCGATGAGGTTGATGTTGGCGTTCATTCCCGCCCGCAACATCGTGACCGCCTCGCGCAGCCGTGCGCGCAGCTCGATCCGCGTGTCGATGGCCGCCAGCGCGTCCACCGCCGGTTGTGGGTCGAACGCGCTCATCAGTGCCGCCCGGAGCAGCGAGGCCTTGTCGGGGAAGACCCCGAAGATCGTTCCCTCGGCCACGCCCGCGGCCTCGGCGATCTGCCGGGTGCTCACCGCGGTGCCGTGCTCGCGCAGCAAGGGGAGCGTGGCGGCGATGAGCGCGGCACGGCGGTCTTCTGGTGCCATGGCCGGCACCCTTCGCCTTCTGGTCATGCGACTCACTCTAATGAGCGAGTACTCACTCGTTCAAATGGTTTTAGGCCAGGCATCGACCGCGACGCCCCGGAAACGGCCGGTCGCGTCGGCGGGGACGGTCAGAGAGTGGGTCCCGCGAGCCGGGCGTCCAGCGTTCTCATGCCATTCTCGTGCGAGATCTCGCGGAAGAGTTCGCGGGCCTCTTCCCAGACGGCTTTGGCCGTGCGGTGGTCGCCGGCGGCGCAGTGGGCGTCGCCGAGGGCGCGGAGCGTCCGCGCCAGGTAGGGGATCGAGCCGCGGGTCCGCCACACCTGGACCGAGCGTTCGAGGGTGGCGATGGCGGCGGGCAGGTCTCCCTCGGCCAGGTTCAGCTGCCCGAGAACGCTGAGCGCGTCGGCGAGATAATGGCCGAAGTTGCCGTTCTCGCTGTGGGCCAGCGTCAGTTCGGCGGTCGCCCTGGCCCGCTCGTCCCCGACCGCGACGAACAGCTTCGACAGGTAGAGCAGCGAGAACGTCTCCAGATAGCGGTAGTTCAACCGCCGTGCCATCTCCAAGGAGCTCTCCAGCAGCTCCTGGCCGCCCGTGATGTCACCGCAGAACGATTTCGCCGCGCCGAGGAACTGGGTGATCGTCGTGGTGTAGTGAGCGTTGCCGAGCACCTCGGCCACCTTCGTCGCCTGCTCCAGGACCGTGAGCGCCGCTTGAGGGTCGTCCTCGCCGTGGATGATCGCCATCACGTGATAGGCCCGCGCCTGGCCGCCGAGGTAGCCCGCGTCGGCGGCCAGGCGCAGAGCGCGCTCCGCCAGGGCGAGCGCTTGTGCGCCACCGTTCCCGTCGGCCGTCATGCTCCAGGCCAGGGTCGCCAGGGCGTCGGCCATCCCGACCGGATCGTCCAGCATGGTGAACAGGTCGAGGAGCTGCGAGGCGTCGGCCCGCATCCGCGTCATCGCCGGTCCGGGGCCCGCCGGTGAGCTCCAGGTGGTGACCTCCAGGAGGCCGCGCATCAGCACGGCCTCGCCGCGCTTGTCGCCGCTCTCCCGGCAGAGCGCGAGCGCCTGCTCGTGCATGCGCTGCCAGCCGTCGTACAAGCCGCGCACGTTGAGGTAGGTCTCGGTGGACCCCGCGAGGTCCCAGGCGAGTTGGGTCAGGCGCGCCTCGCACGCTTGGGCGACTCCCGCCATCAGCGCGGCGTACTCCGCGCCGAACCAGGCCATCGGGTCGGCCAGCAACGGGCCGGAGACCGCCGCGGGCAGCCGCCAGCGCGGCGCACTGCTGTGCATGGGTGCGTAGCAGGGGCCAGGGACGTGCGCCGCCGCGACCTCCGCCAGCGCCAGCCACGCACCCAGGGCCCGCTGGAGCGCGGCCTGGCGCTCGGGTTCGGGATCCTCGCGCTGCGCCCGCTCACGCGCGTACAACCGGATCAGGTCGTGGAACCGATACCTGAGCCTGCCCGTCTCGTCCGTCCCGGTGAGGTTCAGCAGATGAGCGTCGACCAGGCTTTCGATCTCGCGTTCCGCCTGCCGCTCCGGCACGTCCAGGAGGGCCGCCACCGCCCACGAGGCGAAATCGGGCGCGTCGAGCAGCCCGGCCAGCCGGAAGGCCCGCTGCGCGCCCGCCGGAAGCGTCCGGTAGCTCATCTCGAAGCCCGCGCGGATGTCGAGGTCGCCCGCCACAAGCTCGTCCAGCCGGTGCCGCTCCTCCCCGAGGACGCCGGCGAGGTGGGACAGACTCCACTGCTTTCTGCCGAGGAGCCTGGCCGCCGAGATGCGGACCGCCAGCGGGACCCGGCCGCACAACCGGGTGATCTCCAGAGCCGCTTCCGGGTCGTCCCGGACGCGTTCGTCGCCGGCGATCCTGCCCAGCAGGTGCATGGCCTGGGCCGACGGCAGGACGTCGAGTTCCAGCAGGCTCGCGCCTTCGAGACCGACCAGCCGGACACGTCCGGTGAGGAGCACGGCCGTGCCGGGGGCCCCCGGCAGGAGCGGCCGCACCTGCTCCTCCCCGGCGACATTGTCGAGCAGGATGAGAATTCTGCGTCCGGCCAGGCAACTCCGGTACAGCGCCACGCGTTCTTCCAGGGATTCGGGTATGCCGGTGGCGCTGATGCCCAGCGCGAACAGGAACCGGCTGAGCACGTCCTCCGGGCGGGCAGGCTCGGCGGAGACGCCGCGCAGGTCCGCATAGAGCTGGCCGTCGGGAAAGCGATCCACGACCCGGTGCGCGACGTGCACGGCGAGCGTGGTCTTACCCAGGCCTCCCAGACCCGCGATGCTGGCCATGGCGACGGTGCCCGGCCGTGGCTGGGTGATGACCTCGGTGAGATCCGCCACCTCGCATTCCCTGCCCGTGAAATCCGCGATGTCCGGCGGCAACTCGGCGGGGGTGAGGGCCGTGGCATGGACGGGACGGTCGCCGGACCGGGCACGTGGGTGCGGGTGCGGGTGCCGCACTGTCCTGCTCGGCTCGATGCCCGGTTCGTCCGACCGGCGCGGACGATAGACGTGCGTGTACGGGCCCGGCCTCGCAGCAGAGCCCGTCGTCCTGACGTGAGGAACGAGGTCGAGTGAGGGATCCTGGGTGAGGATTCGCTGGTGCAAGTCGTGCAGCTCTTCGGCCGGGTCCAGACCGGTCTCCTCGACCAGGGTCTTGCGGGCACGCGCGTATTCGGCGAGCGCGTCCGCCCGCCGGCCGCAGCGGTACAGCGCCAGCATCAACTGCGCGCGCAGCCGCTCCCGCAGGGGATACTCGCTGATGAGCGCGGTCAGCTCGCCCAGCAGCCCGGTATGGCGTCCCAGCCTCAGATCCACGGCGATCCGCGACTGCAGGACCGACAGGCGGACCTCGTCCAGCCGCGCGGCCTCCGCGGCCAGCATCGGGACATCGGTCATACCGACGAACGCGGGCCCGCGCCACAGATTCAGCGCCTCGCGCAGCCAGTGCGTCGCCTCCTCCGGCTCACCGGCAGCCTCCAGCGCCTGCCCTGATCGGGCCAGACCCTCGAACCTCGCCGCATCCAGCTCGTCCTGGATCATCGGCACCAGATAGCCGGCGCCCTGCCGCACGACGCGAGCCGGGTCACCCAGGTGCCGCCGGAGCCGGTGGACGTAGGTCTGCACATTCTTGGTGGCGCTCTTCGGCGGGGTGTCCCCCCACAGGGCCACGGCTAGTTGATCTTCCGAGACAGGGTTACCCGCTTGGCACAGCAGAACCGCTAACAGCACCCGCACCTTGGGCGTGCCGAGATCGACCTGCTGATCCTCTCGCCACACCGTAAGCGGGCCCAGTATCCCAAACTTCATCGTGCTCCCTTGGCTGGAGGCACTGTAAACCTGGACGGCCTGTCTCGGTGGTGCACTGGGCGAGAAACAATGACGACCCTTCTCGCCCGGCCCTTCGATTCCCCCAGCGCGGGAGTCGACACCTGCGCCGTCAGCACTACGGCCTGATCTCGTGATGTCCGAACCGGGGCATCAGGCGGTGCCCAGGGTGAGGCACAGGCTGCGTGTCCTCACCCTGAGCGAGATTCCCTGGTGGCCGCTACTTCGTCCACTGCTCGGCCGGGGACACACCGGGCAGCGGCTTGCCGATGAGGGCCAGCGGGAGGAAGAAGCAGACCTGGCCGATCGCCATGATGAGCGTGGCGAGCGCCTTGTCGTCGTAGTGCCGCGACGCCCTGGCGTACAGCTCGTCGGAGACGCGCTCGCCCGCCGGGTTCGGGGTCAGGACGGATTCGACCAGTTCCAGCGCGACCCGTTCGGCGTCGGTGAAGTGGGGCGCGTCCCGCCAGGAGACCACGGCGCTGATGCTCTCCTCGCTCGCGCCGGCCTCGCGGAGGTTGCCGGTGTGCAGGACCGTCAGGTACGTGCTGCCGGCGATCTGCCCGGCGCGAAGCTGGACCAAGCTGATGGTGGTCCGCGGGATCGTGCCGTTCCCGGTCGCCCTGTACAGGGCGCCGCCGATGTCCTTGAGCTCGGGGACGAGCACGGCGGGGTTGGGGAGGCGCGACTGGCGGTTCTCGGTGGTGGTCATGGTGATGGGGTCCTTTCTGTACGGTGTTTCGCTGCTATGACGGATCGCCCCGGGTGGAGGTGACGGATTCTTGCCGATGCCGTCGGCGAGCTGCGCGGGCAGGGGATTCTGGTCCGGGGTCAGCAGGCTGAACCAGCCCACCGTCGCGGCGAACGCCTCACGCACCTGCTCGAAGCCATCCGCCACCGTCCCGTGAACATCCGTGCCACTCATCGTCGTCAGCAACCTGTCGTACGTGTCGGTCCGTGTCGGTCGCCGGCATGACGGCTGGCGCGGGGGGAACAGGTGACCGGTGCGTTTCGCGGTCACCTTTCACTGGTTCGATACGTCAGCGGTATGACGTAGTCGAAGGAGAGGAACGCGACCGTGGCACCCCATGACTTGCTGGCTGTCCAGTTCGAGGGGCATCGCCCCCATCTGCGGGCGGTCGCTTACCGGATGCTCGGCTCGCTGAGCGAGGCCGAGGACGCGGTCCAGGAGGCATGGCTCCGGCTGGCGCGCTCGAACTCCGGTGACATCGACAACCTGGGCGGCTGGCTGACCACTGTGGTCGGCCGGGTCTGCCTGGACCTGCTCCGCACCCGCAAGGCCCGGCGCGAGGAGTCGCTGGCGGACCGCCTGCCGGATCCGGTGGTCAGCCGTGCGGACGTCACCGATCCGGAGCAGGAAGTCCTGCTGGCCGACTCGGTAGGGCTGGCGCTGCTCGTGGTGCTGGGATCGCTGACCCCGGCCGAACGGCTGGCGTTCGTGCTGCACGACATGTTCGGCCTGCCGTTCGACCAGATCGCGCCCATCGTGGACCGCACCCCGGCCACGGCCAAGAAGCTCGCCAGCAGGGCCCGCCGGCGGGTCCGCGGCGCGGCCCCGAACCCCGACCCCGACCTGGCCGATCAGCGCCGGGTGGTGAACGCGTTCCTGACCGCCGCGCGTGGCGGCGACTTCGAGGCGCTGGTCTCCATCCTCGACCCCGACGTGGTGCTGCGCGCCGACGGCGGGGTGCTCACCAACGGCATGAAGGTCATCCGCGGCGCCGCGGCCGTGGCCGGACAGGCCGACACCTTCCGGCGCATGGCCACCAGCGCCGCCACCCACCCAGCGCTCGTCAACGGCCTCGCCGGCCTGGTCAACACCATCGACGACCAGCTGATCTCCGTCATGAGCTTCACCATCTCCGACGGCAAGATCGCCACGATCGACATCTTGTCCGACCCCGACCGGCTGGCCCACCTCGACCTGGCCGGCATGGAGTCATGACCTCCGCGCACTCGCCGACGTCAGGCCGTCCCATGAGAAACCATGAATCAATGGAGCAATGACCGGAGCGGCGGCCGGCTCCTACGCCCTGTGGGAGGCCGAGTATGACAAGGCGTACGACAACCCTTCAGCCGTTCACACACAGGCATGTGCGGGCTGCGGTGAGCGCTGCCTTCATCTGATGTTCGTGGTGGACGCCGGACAGCCGGAAAAGGGACGCCCTCTTTTCTGGTGCTCCACCTGCAACCGGGGGATCTTCTTCTCCCGGACCGACATCCCCGAGGGCGCCGAACGGATCAGCGAGGAGCAGGCGGAAGAACTCCCGGACTATCAGGTCGTGATACCCACCTGAGTGGCGGTGCCCGCGCCTGTCCTTGAGGGCGGTACGTCGTTCAGGCTTGGTCGTTCGGAAGGTGTGCGCGTACGAGCGGTGTGATCGAGGTGGCCATGTGGGCGTAGCCCTCTGCGTTCGGGTGCAGGCCGTCCGGCAGTAGGTGCTCCTGGGCGGGGCCGAACACGTCGAGCCCGTCGACCAGGTGCACATCCGCGTCGCCGTGTTCGCGCAACAGGCGCACGGCCTCGGCGATGTCGGCACGCATCTCGGCCAGGCTCATCCCGGCCGGCCCGGCCTGCTCCTCGCGGCTGGGTGAGAAGATCGGCGACATGACCAGGATGGGCACCCGGGGGTGGCCGTCCCGGATCGTACTGACGAACCCCAGGACCGCGGGCAGGTACGAGCGTTTGGTGAACGTACCGGCGCCGTAGACGTTGATGCCGAGGCAGGTGATGATCACCTCGGCGGGACCGTCCCGGATCAAGCGGGCGATCATCGGGTCAAGGTGGCACTCACCGTCGAACCCGAGACAGGTCAGATCCATGCCGAGGCCACGCGCGACCAGGGCGGGCCAGGTTCGCGTCGGCGACGCGGCCGCGCGGCACTGGGTGATCGAGCTGCCGTAGGTGATGAGCCGTGGGCGAGGCGTGGCCGGGGCCACCCAGGTCCGCGCCGACTCGTCGACGGCCAGCTCCACCAGCCGGAAATCGCCGCCGTGAGGCAACCAGATTTCCATGATCTTCTCGCCGGCCGGCAGTTCGGCGAAGTGAAAGGACCCGTCCGAGGCTACGGGGGCGTCGAGGAGTGTCTCGTGGACCACGAGGTCGACCGGGCCGATGCCGTCGGCTGACAGGCATTGCCCGCGGAGCACGGTCGCGTCGGTGCCGAACGTGATCCGGACACCCGCCTGCGCCCGGGCATGGCCGCGCAGCCGCTCGCCGGGGAAGAGGCGAAGCCGGCTGCGCGGCAGCCGCCAGCCCCGTGACCAGCCCGCCGCGTGCTCGACCTCGATCGCACCGGCCCAGGTGAGGACCGAATCGCTCGCGTGGATGGACCGCAGAGCCTTGCCGGGGAGGGTGTTCATCGGGAGACCTGCTGGTCGGTAAGGGCGCCATGGGCTGCGTGGATGTGATGCCACCGGGAGCGAGCCGTCACGCGTACACGCGAAGGGAGATCACGTGTGCGGACGGGGCACCGTTGGTGGCGGTGAGACGTAGCCGTACCGCGGTGGTGGTGACCGCCTCGGTCAGGTCGTGGACGCGGTGGCGGCGGCGGTTGCCGGTCTCGACGTGCTGCTCGACCCAGCCGCCGTCAGGTCCGGCGGTTTCGATGACGTAGTCGCGGACCAGGGTGGGCATCTCGCGGCCGGGGGTGCGGTGGTGGTGCAGGTTGATGAGGTCTTCGTGGACGTCGTCGTCGAAGATCACGTCGATGTGGCGCACCGTGGTCGCCTGCGGCCAGTCCAGTCGCAGCCACGGCTCGTCGTCGGCCGGGTCGGAGCACCACAGGTGCGGGCCGCTGCCATAGGGCCGTTGGTAGCCGTCGAGCACCCGGGCGGGCGCGAGCGCGTCGGTGTCGGGGCTGAGCCGGATCGCCGGCGTACGGCGGTGCAGCGGGATGGACCGCCAGGCCAGCACCTGCTGCGACCCGAGCGGCATCTGGGCGTCCGGTGACCGTTTGCCCGGCTGGTTGATCAGTGCCAGCACGCCCGGGACCGTGTTGTCCGCCAGGTGCACGGTCACCCCCGGAACGCTGCGCAGGACAACGATCACCGGCAGGCCCTCGGGCAGCTTGATCGGCTGCCCGGCCAGGACGAAGCGCACCCACTGCGGCCGGTCACCGGCGACGGTGGCGGTCGCTGACGCCAGTCGCCGAGCCGGTACGTAGTTCTGGCCGCGGTCGCCGACGCATACCTCGACGGTCACCTCGCCGTCGCCACTGAGCAGCAGCGACACCGAGTCCAGCAGCGGCCCGGCCGGCACCACGACCGCGACGTCGCTGGTCAGCTCCAGGGTCTCGCCGTTGGGCCGCAACGCCGGCGACCGGATGTACGACGACGCGGTCACGGACGCGGCGACGGCCAGGTCGGCCGGGTCGTGCGCGGCCAGGCCGACGATCGAGCCGTCCTGCCGCAGCAGCGTCTGCACCAGGTCGCCGCTGTGACGCTCGCTCAGCTCCCGCGGGTCGAGCCCGCGCTGGACGCACAACGCGGCGGCGGTGCCGGCGGCCTCCCCGAGGGTGCCGCACGTGGCCATCACCCGGGTGGAGCCGAACGCGACGTGGCTGGCGGAGATGTCGCGGCCCGCCATCAGCATGTTCGTGCAGTTCACGGAGTAAAGGCTGCGGTACGGCACGTGGTACACGCCGGTGGAGTACAGGTGCTTCGAGCCGGCTTCGGTGGCGTACATGCCGCCGGGCGGGTGCAGGTCGATCGACCAGCCGCCGAAGGCGACCCGGTCGTCGAACTCGACCTGGTCGATGATGTCGTGCTGGGTGAGGGTGTGGTCGCCGACGAACCGGCGGTACTCCCGTTTGCCGGGCAACGCACCGACCCATTCCAGGCTCATCGTGTCGGCGTCGAAGTTGCCGTGGTTCTTGATGTAGTCCCAGATGCCGTAGATGACCGACCACAGTTCGTCGCGGATGCGGTCGTTGTCGTGCACCGTGTCGAGCTCGCCGCCCCACTCGATCCACCAGTACGCGCAGCCGTTGTCGCCGGCCCGGATGATCCGATGTTCGGGGATCGGCGTGGTGGTGATGTCCTTGGCGAAGCTCGGCGGCACATACTGCGTCGGTTCGCCGGTGTCCTTCGTGTAGAACAGCAGCGTGCTGCCGAGGGTGATGTCGTCGGCGGTCTCGGGCGCCCACGGCTCGCCGTACTCCGATCGGGCCTCCCGGCCGATCCGGTACCTCGCCTCGGCGAGGTGGCCTACCAGGCCGTCGCCGGTGCAGTCGAGGTACAGCGGGCTGTCGAACCTGATCAGCCGCTCCGAGCCCATCATCCAGCCGGTCACCGAGTCGATGCGGCGGGCGTCGCCGGGGCCGCCGGCGGCGACCTCGCGGACGTCGGTGTTGAGGAACAGCGTGATGTTCGGCTCGGCGCGGACCGCGTCGAGCACCACCAGATCCCAGTAGTACGGGTTGCCTTCCGGGTTGCGGTACTGGTTTTCGACCAGCAGCTCCCCCATGACACCGCCTTCGCGGGCGAAGTGGTGCACGCCGTGGCCGGTGGCGCCGCACACCCACACCCGTACCTCGCTGCTGGAGTTGCCGCCCAGCACCGGTCGGTTGGTGACCAGCGCGACCCGGCGGCCGAGGCGCGCGGCGGCGATCGCCGCGCACACCCCGGCGAGCCCGCCGCCGACGACCGTGATGTCCGAGGTCACGACCTCGTGTCGCATGAGCTGTCCTATCTGTGGCTTTACTTGATCCCGGAATGGGCCAGCGCTTCCACGAACTGGCGCTGGAAGATCACGAACGCCGTGGCGACCGGTACCAGTGCCGACACCGCCGCGGCCATCGCGAGTCCGGCGGAGATGCCGCCCTCGGAGTCCGCGAAGGTCGTCAGGCCCAGCGGGATGGTGAAGTTGCTCGGGGTGGTCAGCATCACCAGCGGGGTCTCGTAGTCGTTCCAGGTGCTGACGAAGCTGACGATGGCCAGCGCCGCCAGCATCGGCCGCACCAGCGGCAGGTACACCCGCCAGAACACCTGCCATTCGTTGGCGCCGTCGATCCGGCCGGCCTCGCCGAGCGCGTCCGGCGCCGCGGCGAACGCCTGGCGCAGCAGGAACGTGCCGTACACGGTGAACACACCTGGCAGGATCAACGCCCACAGCGTGTCGTACAGGCCGAGCTGCTGGAAGAACAGGAACCGGGGGACGAGCAACAGTTGCGCCGGAATGATCGACGTCGCCAGGTACAGCAGGAAGATCTTGTCCCGGCCGCGGAACTTCAGCCGGGCGAACGCGTAGCCGGCCATCGCCGACGTCGTCAGGTCCCCCACCACGCCGGTCAGCGTCACGATCAGCGAGTTGACGTAGTAGGTGACCATCGACTTCTCGCCGATCCACACGTCGGCGTAGTTGGCCCAGTGCACCGGGTCGGGGATCCACCTGATGGGCAGCGTGAACACGTCGATGTTGCGTTTGAGCGACGACGACAGCATCCATAGGAACGGCACCACGAACAGCGCCGCCAGCGCCCACGCCAGCAGCGAGGCGCCCAGCTTGCCGCCGCGGCGCCGCCACCGGCGGCGCACACCCGCCGTCTGCAGAGTGCTCACGTGTACAGTCCTCGTCCCCTTTGGAACCGCCAGAAGAATGCCGTCAGCAGCAGGACCCCGGCGAAGCTGATCATGCCTACGGCGGCGGCGTAGCCGAACCGGTAGAACTGGAATCCTTGCTGGTACATGTAGTACGACACGGTCGTCGTCGCTTCGCCCGGCCCGCCCTGGGTCAGGAACGCGATCAGGCCGAAGCCCTGCGACTGGCCGATCGTCATCGTGATCGCCAAGAACGTGGTGGTGGGCATCAATGCCGGCCAGGTCACCGTGACGAACCGCCGCAGCGCGCCGGCGCCGTCTATCGCCGCCGCCTCGTACAGGTCGGCCGGCACGGCCTGCAGCGCCGACAGGTAGATGACGGCGTTGTAGCCGACGGCCGACCACACGGCGATCATCACCAGCGACGGCAGCCCCCAGATCTGGGAGACCAGCCAGTCCGGTGGGGAGTCGAGGCCGATCGCCCGCAGCCCGGCGTTGACCGGACCGCTGTCGGGGTTGAGCAGCAGCAGCCACACCAGGCCGATCGCGACCGAGGTCACCACGTGCGGCAGGAAGAACAACACCCGCAGGAGTGTGCGGCCGACGATGTCGCGGTTGAGGAGCATCGCCAGGCCCAGGCCGCCCATCATGGTCACGGGAACCGCGATGCCCGCATAGAACAGCGTGCGGCCGACAGCGGCCCACAGCGCGCCGTCCCTGAGCGCCTCCGCGAAGTTCGCCAGACCGACGAAGGTGAGGCCGGAGTAGCCGGACACCACGTTCCAGCTGGTGAACGCGATGGCGATCGCCGCCAGCAGCGGCAGCAGGGTGAAACTCAGGAAGCCGAACAGGTTGGGGGCGATGAACAGCCAGCCGACTCGGCCGTGCCGGCCGCTCACACCGGGAGCGTCGGCGCTCACCCCGCCGCCTTGATGGCGGCGTCGGCCTCCTTGGTCGCCTGTGCCACCATCTGGTCGACCGTGATCTGGCCGAGCAGCACCTGGTCGTAGAGCTTCTTGTAGATGGTGTCGACCTGGTTGGACGCCGTGGTGATGGTGTCGATGGGGTATTTGTACTCGGTCCCGAAGAGCACCTTCTCGAACGACGCGACGTCGTACAGCTTGTCACGTTCCGGGCCGAGCAGGTCCGCGATCGCCTGGGACCGCTTGCTCGGGTCGAGGATCGACGGCAGCCGGCCGCCCCTGGTCATGAGGTTGCTGTTGAGCATCCAGAACTGCACGAACGACCACGCCGCGTCCTGCTGCTTGGACTTGGCGCTGATCGAGATGTGGTCACCGATCGGGCCGTCGTTCCAGAACTCCTGGCCCTTGACGGGCGCGGGGTTCGGCAGGGCGCGGACCTTGAAGTCGTGCGGGAACTCCTTGAGGTCGCTGATGTAGCGCAGTGCGAACACCTGCGACGGCAGCATCGCCACCCGGCCGGTCAGCAGCGGTCCGTGGCTGAAGGTCTGCAGCTTCTCGGAGATGATCGTCCGCCGCGGCAGCGCACTGCCTTCGGCCTGCATCGCCAGGGCGAGCTCGAAGTATCGCCGCCACACCGGATCGCCGAACGACGAGGACTTGCCATCCTCGCTGTAGTAGTAGTCCGGGCCCAGGGTGTACCGGTGGATCGGCGGCGTGCTGAACGTCCCGAACACCGTGTCGGCCTTGCTGAGCTTCTTCGCCACCTCGCGGTATTCGTCGATGTCCCAGCCGTCGGGGATGGTGACGCCGGCCTCTGACAGCATCTTGTCGTTGGCGAAGATCAACGACGGCGCCTTCTGGGCCGGCACAGAGTAGATCTTGCCGTCGTACACGAGGTTCGCCGCCGGGGACGCGTCCGGCCCGAACTGCGCCAGGCCGGAGTCCTTCTTGACCCGGTCGGTGAGGTCGACGGTCAGCCCTGCCTGGACCCGCTTGCCGAGGGTCGGGTTGTCGTACGAGAAGAACACGTCGATCGGCACGCCACCCTGCAGCGATGTGTCGAGCTTGAGTTTGCCCTGTTCGTCGTTGACGTACCGGGTGTAGGTGACCTTGATGTCGGGGTGTTGCTTCTGGAAGGCCTCGATCATGGCGTTCGGGCCGCTCTCGGGCGGGACGCCGCCCCACACGCTGAGGGTTACGCCGGTTGCGGAGGTGCTGCCGCCGTCCTTGCCGCAGGCGGCGAGGACGGCGATTCCGGCGGCGCCGGCGGCCGCTTTCAGGGCGGTACGCCGGGAGAAGGGTGTGCCGATCACATCAGGCTCCTTTTACGGGACGCGCGATCCTTTTGCGGGACGCGCGATTCGGGGAGGGATGGGGGACCTCGGGAGCACGGGTGCTTCAACGCGCGGCGAGGCTGGCTTCGACGACGCGGCGGGCATCGTGCAGCCACAGTCGCAAGGTCGGTGGGTCGGCGATGCGGATGTCGCCGGTGAGTGCGAGTGCCACGGGGTGGTCCTCGTCGGTCTTGATGGGGATCGCGGCGCCGACCATCTCGGCGAACCCCCACTCCGGCAACACGAGCACGTCGTGCTCGACGTTGGCGCGGGCGAAGGCGAGGACTTCCTCCTCGGTCGCCGGCACCGCTGCGGTGCCGGGCCAGCCGTACCGGTTACGAGATTGCCGGAGGACGTTCAGCGCCTCGTCTTCGGGCAGGTCGACGAGCATCCGCAGCCCGGGGGCCGAGAGGTGGACCGGGAAGCCCGCCCCGAAGTCGACGGTGCCGATGCCGGTGCCGGTCCGCAGGAAGTAGACCATCTCTCCGCGCCACAGGACACACAGCGTGACGTCGAGCCCCGGGTGGGCGGAGGAGATCTCCTCCATCGCCGCCCGCGGCTTGCGGATCAGCGGGAACCAGGTGGTCGCGGACATCAGTGACAGCACCCCGAAGTCCGGCGCGAACCGTCGATCCGGGGTCTTTCGGACGTATCCCACCTCCGTCAGCGTGGCGAGGATCCGGGACACCGAGCTCTGGTGCACGCCGATCCGCCGGGCGATCTCCGTTGCGGTCAGGGGCGCACCCTCGTCCACGAGCTCCCGCAGCACGTGCAGCCCTCGGGCAAGGGCCGAGGTGTTGGGCGCATCAACAAGCGTACGACGCATGGAAGGGAACGTAGCGTGCGTCAGACGCATGAACAATAGGTCACAGCCGTGTTATTGAACTGCTAGCAGCTAGCTGTTAGCTTACAGATCATGAGGCCAGTTCACGGGGAAACGTTCCGGTTGGCGCAGCAACGGTTGCGCGAGTACATCGATGAACACGACCTGCGTCCGGGAGACCCGCTGCCGTCGGAGGCGAAGCTTGCGGAGAGCCTCGGGATCAGCCGGATCTCGTTGCGCGAAGCGACGCGAAGCCTGCAGGCGCTGGGCGTGATCAACGCGGTGTCCGGGCGGGGACTGTTCGTGAGCGAGTTCTCGTTCCGGCCGATCCTGGAGCAGCTTCCGTACCAGGTCGCCATCGGTGGCGCATCGTTGTATGAGGTGCTCGTCGTGCGCGAGGCGCTCGAAGTCGGCCTCATCGAGATGGTCTCCAAGTGCCTGACGCCCGCCGACCTCGACGACCTGAGGGAACTCGCCGACGAGATGGAGCGCAGGGAACTGTCCGGCGAGCCCCTCGGCGACCTCGACAAGGCGTTCCACGAGCGGCTCTATCAGCCACTCGGCAACGGGCTGGTGTCGTCGCTCATCGACCTGTTCTGGGAGCTCTTCCACCGGCTGTTCGACTCGCTTCCCGGCGAGCCCGGCCATCCCGCGCGCGTGCACCAGGACATCGTCACGGCGCTCGCCGCCGGCGAGGGGATGTCCGATGCGATGGTCGCCCACTTCAGCTACATCCGTCATCGGCTCGAGCCGCTGGCGCCCTCCCGTCCTGACGAGAACCAGTGACCAAGCGTCCGAACATTCTCTGGCTCTGCGCCGACCAGCAGCGCTTCGACACCGTGGGCTGCTTCGGCAATCCGTTCGTCGAGACGCCGAACCTGGACCGGTTGGCCGGCGAGGGAGTGATGTTCGAGCACGCCTATGCGCAGAGTCCGGTGTGCACCCCGTCGCGGGCGAGCTTCCTGACCGGCCGCTACCCGCGCACCACCCGCGCCCGCCAGAACGGCGGGTCCATCCCGCCCGATGAGAGGCTGATCCCCCGGATCCTGGCCGATGCCGGCTACACCTGCGGCCTGGTCGGGAAGTTACACATCCGGGCCGCCCACCCTCGCCCGGATCGTCCGGTGGAAAGCCGCGTCGACGACGGCTACAGCTGGTTCAGCTGGTCGCACCAGCCGCCGCCGAACGCCGCGCAGGCGGCGATGGACTGGCCGACCAACGCGTACAGCAACTGGCTGCGCGCCCGCGGTGTCGCGTTCACCCGGCAGGCCCATCCGGAAACGGAGCATGTCCAGATCGGCCTGGACGAGCAGCACCAGCACACGACCTGGTGCGCGGGGACCGCCACGGAGTTCGTCGAGACGATGGCCGGCTTCCCGCAGCCATGGCTGCTGTCGGTCAACTTCTACGATCCGCACCACCCGTTCGACCCGCCCAAGGACCTGCTCGAGCGATATCTCGACCGGCTGGACGACATTCCGCTCCCACGTTTCCAGCCTGGCGAGCTCGACGACAAGCCGCTGCTCCAGCAGGACCACTACGCCGGCGGGCACAGCGCCGCGCGCACCTTCGTCCATGCCGACATGGGCGAACGAGAGCACCGGCTGATCCGCGCCGCGTACTGGGCGATGATCGACCTGCTCGACCGGCAGATCGGCCGCATCCTCGACGCGCTCGAACGCACCGGCCAGCGCGAGGACACGATCGTCATCTTCCACGCCGACCACGGCGAGATGCTCGGTGACCACGGCATCTATCTCAAGGGCCCGTACTTCTACGACCCGGCCGTGCGCGTCCCGCTCATCCTGAACTGGCCCCGTCGACTGCCGGCCGGGCGACGGGTGAGCGGCCTGGTCGAGCTCGTCGACGTGGCCCCGACCGTGCTGGAAGCGGTGGGCGCGGAGCCGGAGCCGGGCATCCAGGGCCGATCACTGTTGCCGTTGATCGACAACAGGGTCGCCGAGCACCGTGACGACGTTTACAGCGAGTTCTACAACGCCGGCGGCCCGCACCGCGGCCGGCGGACGTACGCCACCATGGTCCGTTCGGAAAGGCACAAGATCGTCGCGTACCACGGTAGCGGCGACGGTGTCCGCGGCGAGCTGTACGACCTCGAAGACGACCCGGGCGAGCACGTCAACCGGTGGGACGACCCGGCGTACCTGACGGCCAAGACCGACATGCTGCAACGGATGGTCGACCGCATGGCGATGACCGCCGACCCCCTGCCTGTGCGAGACGACGTCTGGTGACCGCGCCTACCGGACGGTGCGCTTTTCGCCCGTCCCGCAGCGCGTTGTGGTCGACCAGGTAACGGTGAGAGAGGTGAGCGACGACATGGTCGCATCGGTGACGGATGTCGACGGGCCGGCGCACTTACGTGCCGGTGGCGTCTCGGTGATCGTCGACACGGGGGGCGGTGGCCTGCCGCGGGTCGTGTACTGGGGCGCGGACCTCGGTGACCTCGACCGCGACAGCTTGGCGGCGCTGGCTGCGGCCTCCATCCCGCCGGTCGTGCGCGGACCTGTCGACTCGGTCGTCCCCGTCGCGGTACTGCCCGAACAGTCCGCCGGTTGGCTGGGTACGCCGGGGCTGTCGGGGCACCGCGACGGGCGGGACTTCTCGGCGAAGTTCACCGTGACCGATGTCGAGTCCGAGCGGACGCCGGGCCCGGTAGCGCACCGGCTGGTGGTCAGCGCCGAGGACCCGCACGCCCGGCTGGGCCTGCGGATCGAGCTTGAGCTGACCGCGTCAGGCCTGCTGCGGCTGCGTGCCGCGCTGGCCAACCACGATCCCGAGCGGACTTACACGCTGGACGGCTTGGTGCTCGCCCTGCCGGTGCCGGCCCAAGCTCGGGAGATTCTGGACTTCTCCGGCCGGCATCTGAAGGAACGTTCGCCGCAGCGGCACGAGTTCACCCTCGGCACCTACCAACGGGACAACCGTCGGGGGAGGACGGGGTTGGACGCGACGCTGTTGCTGCTCGCCGGGACACCGGCGTTCTCGTTCGAGAGCGGCGAGGTCTGGGGGGTGCACGTCGCGTGGAGCGGCAACCACCGAACCCTGGCCGAGCGCACCCCGGACGGGTACAGCCTGCTCGGCGGCGGGGAATTGCTGCTGCCCGGCGAGGGCACGCTCGGTCCGGGCGAGTCGTACCTGTCACCGTGGGTCTTCGGCGGCTGGGGACGTGGTCTCAACGACCTGTCCGCCCGGTTCCACGAGTACCTGCGGGCCCGCCCGCAGCACCCGTCCGCCCGCCGCCCGGTGGTGCTCAACACCTGGGAGGCCGTCTACTTCGACCAGGACGTCGCGGTGCTGACCGAGCTCGCCGACCTCGCCGCCGAGGTGGGTGCACAGCGGTTCGTGCTGGACGACGGGTGGTTCCGGCACCGCCGTGACGACCGGGCCGGACTGGGCGACTGGTACGTCGACGAGCAGATGTGGCCAGGCGGATTGCACGCCTTCGTCGGCCACCTCCGTGCGCTCGGTATGCAGTTCGGCCTGTGGTTCGAGCCCGAAATGGTCAATGTGGACTCGGACGTGGCCCGCGCACATCCGGAGTGGATCCTCTCCGCCGGTCACCGGCTGCCGCCGGAGGCCCGCCACCAGCAGGTGCTCGACCTGGCCCATCCGGACGCGTTCGCGTACATCCTGGCGCGGATGGACGCGCTCGTCACCGAGTACCGCATCGACTACATCAAGTGGGACCACAACCGGGACCTGGTCGAGCCGGGGCGGGCCGCGCACGGCCGGGCCGGGGTGCGCGAGCAGACCCTGGCGGTGTACCGGCTGATCGACACCCTCAAGGCCAGGCACCCCGGGCTGGAGATCGAATCGTGTTCGTCCGGGGGAGGCCGGGTGGACCTCGGCATCCTCGACCGGACCGACCGCGTCTGGGCCAGCGACTGCATCGACGCACTCGAACGGCAGCAGATCGAGCGGTGGACCGGGCTGCTGCTGCCCCCCGAGCTGATCGGCTCGCACGTCGGCTCCCCGTCCGTGCACACCACCGGGCGTACCCACGTCCTTGCCTTCCGCGCCGGCACCGCGCTCTTCGGCCATCTCGGCATCGAGTGGGATCTGCGGTCGGCCGCACCCGCCGACCGGGCCGCCCTCGCCGAGTGGGTACGGCTGCACCAGCGGCATCAGGTACTGCTCCACACCGGACGGGTCGTCCGGGTCGACCACCCCGACCCCGCCGTCCACGTGCACGGCGTCGTCGCCACCGACCGGTCCGAGGCGCTGTTCACCGTGGTCGCCGTCGCCACCTCGGAACTCACCCGCACCGGGCTGGTCCGCATCCCGGGGCTCGACCCGGACGCGGCCTACCGGATCACGCCGCTGGACCTCACCGCGGACGTCGCGGCGTTCGCCGGGCGCGCCTGCCCGCCGTGGTGGGCCGGCGGCACCACGCTGCCCGGCCGGGTGCTCGCCGAGCACGGAGTTCAGTTCCCGCCGCTCTTCCCCGAACGGCTCACCCTCGTCCACCTCGTCCGCCTCGACCAGTAGGAGGTATCGCACGTGAAACCGAGACAAGCATCCGGCCCGAGTCACCGACGGCTGTTATCCGCCGTGAGGCCTTTCGAGACCGCCCGGGAGCAGACATGGTAACCCGCCGGCTGCTTTCCGCAATGATCAGGCCGATGGTGGTCGCGCTGATGGCCGCCACCGCCCTGGTGGCGTCCGGCTCCGCCGCCACGGCGGCCGAGCCGGTGGTCACCGACGACGTCCTGTTCAGCCGCGGAGAGGCGGGGTACTTCTGCTACCGCATCCCCACCCTGGTCAAAGCCGCCAACGGTGACCTGCTGGCGATCGTGGAGGGGCGGGAGCGAGCCTGCAACGACGACGCCGACATCGACCTCGTGCTGAAGCGCTCCACCGATGGCGGCGTCACATGGGGGCCGGTGCAACGGATCGCGGAGGCCGGCGGGGACACCCTCGGCAACCCGATACCGGTCGTGGACGAACGCACCGGCCGCATCGTGATCCTGGCCAACCGCAACGCCTACGGCGCCTGCCCGCCCTGCGACCGGGACGTGTACCTGCTGACCAGCGACGACCACGGGGCGACGTGGACCCCCCCACGCGAACAGCCGCACCTCAAGCGGCCGGAGTGGGACCGGTTCATCGCCAACGGGCCGGTGCACGGCATCCAGCTCAAACGCGGCCCGCACGCCGGCCGGCTGATCGTCAGCTCCATGCACGAGATGAGCGACGGCGACCGACTGCCGATCTTCGGCGCCCACCTGTACTACAGCGACGACGGCGGTGACACCTGGCAGATCGGTGCCACCATCGCCGACGTCGAGGGGCGGGCCAAACCCACCGAGACCACGGTGGTCGAGCTGACCGACGGCCGGCTCTACGTCAGTGCCCGCGAGGTCGCCTCCGCGTCGGACGGGGTGCGGGCGTACGCCTACTCCAGCGACGGCGGCGAGAGCTTCGACGGCTACTTCCAGATGCTGCCGACATTCACCACGGTCCAGGTGCAGGCGTCGCTGCTGCGGCTGACCGCCACCGACGAAGGTGACGCCCGTAACCGCATCCTGATCTCCACGGTCGCGCATCCCGGCGCCCGCGAGGTCATGGCGATCCGGTCGTCGTTCGACGAGGCGCGGACGTGGCAGACCTGGGACCAGGGCAAGGTCTTCTGGTGGGGGCCGACGGCCTACTCCGACATGATCGAGATCGGCACCGACCCCACCCACGGGATCATGGCCGGGCTGCTCTACGAGGCGGGCACCGCCAACCCGTACGAGACCATCCGCTGGGCCCGATTCAACGAGGCGCACCTCGAGACCCCGAACGGCACCCCGGACGGCTTCCCACCGCCACCGGTGCCGGGCCCGACGACCCCCGACGTGTCACCACGCTACGACAACACCGCGTACGTGCGGGGCGACGCGACGCTGACCCGCGGCCGGTACGGCAAGGGCCTGGCGCTGGACAAGGTCGACGACGGCGTCGAGGTGCCGTACACGCCCGCCGTGGACGTGGAGGACGGTGACTTCACGGTCATGACGTGGTTCCGGTACAACGCGGCCACCGGCTCGCACGCCATCATGTGGGCGTACCGGATGAATGCGGCGCCGCAGATGCGGCTGCTGGCCGAACCGGCGAACAACCGCATCCGGGCCTACCTCGGCACCGGCCTGGGCACCGCCGTGACGCTGACGTCGCCGTCGGCGTACAACGACGGGGCCTGGCACCACATCGCGCTACAGCGGATCGACCGCGGGCTCACGATGTACGTCGACGGTGTCTCGGTCGCGACGGGCACCACGCCGCCCGGCTCGGTCACCAACGGCCGCGATTTCGGCGTCCACGGCCTGTACGTCGGCCAGCGGCTCGACGGCGCCGACCGGTTCCTCGGCACGCTCGACGAGTTCCGGTTGTACGGCCGCGCGTTGACGGCCGACGAACTTCTCAAGATCCGTACCCGCAACGTCCCCATCGCCGGCCGGCTGCGGCTGCGGCTGCCGTTCGAGACGATCGACGCGAGGTGACGTGATGACCCATCGGTTGCCGCCCGTCCTGACAGCCGCCGTGGCGGCCGGCCTTCTCATCAACCTGTCGTAGCAGTCTCGGCGCCCTACCAGCGCCGACCAGGCCCCGGCGGTGTCGAGGGTCTGGTCGGCGCAGCTCGACGACGGGTGAGGATCGATCGGGCGCGCGGCCGAACCATTCGCCGCATGTGCGCGTCCCATTGATCATGAGTGCGTTACGGGGAGAGGACCCGCACACGATCGGCGGCTACTGGCTGGCCGGCCGCCTGGGGCAGGGGGGCCAGGGCGTCGTTTACGAGGCTTACGACGGTGAGGGCGCCCGGGTGGCGCTCAAGCTCCTGCACGCGGACGGCGGCCGCACGCAGCTGGACCGGTTCGCCCGGGAGGTCGAGGCCGCGCGAAGGGTGGCCTCTTTCTGTACGGCTCGGGTTCTGGACGCCGATCTGGCCGGCCCGCGGCCGTACATCGTCAGTGAGTACGTCAGCGGGCCCAGCCTGCGCACAGCCGTACGGGATGGGCGATCGTTCGCGGGGGATGACCTGCACCGGCTGGCTACGGCGATCGCCACAGCGCTGGCCGCCGTTCATGAGGCGGGGGTGATCCACCGCGATCTGAAGCCCGACAACGTCCTGCTCGGTCCGGACGGCCCACGGGTGATCGACTTCGGTATCGCGCGTACTGAGGAGATGTCGCTGACGTCCACCGGGCTCATCGCCGGCACGCCTGCCTACATGGGGCCCGAGTCGTTCAGCGGGCGGCGGGCGGGCGCGCCGGGCGACGTGTTCGCGTGGGGCGCCGTGGTGCTCTTCGCCGCGCAGGGAAGGGATGCCTTCGCCGGGGACAACGCCGCTGCGGTGATCCACCAGGTTCTTTCGGTCATACCCGACGTGAGCGAGCTACCGCCCGTGCTGCGCCCGCTGGTGGCGGCGGCGCTGGCCAAGGAGCCGGAGTCGCGGCCGACGGCCCGGGAGTTGCTGCTCGCCCTGGTCAGCGGCCAGGGCGAGGCGGCCGGGCTGTTGCGCGCGGGCAGTGAGAGGGCGGGGCAGATCGCATCCGACCAGGGCCGCGACCCGGGATTGGGGACGATCGCCGAGGATGCCTACGCCGCACTCCCGGAGGTGCAGCGGCGACTGGTGCCCGGAGTGTTCCTACGGCTGCTCACCCTGGACGAGTACGACGTGGAGATGACCCGCCCGGTGCCCGTGGCCGAGCTGGATTACGGCGGGCAGGACCTGAAGGAGATTCTCGGGGCGTTCTCCTACGTGCTTTCCGAGCGCGACGGCCAGATGGTCCTGACCCGCCCCGCCGTCCTGCGCGCGTGGCCTCGCCTGCGCGGTTGGGTGAGCGAGGAGAAGGCGGGCCTGGCGGTCGTCGCGCAGCTCGGCCAGGCCGCCCGCCACTGGGATGACAGCGGTCGCGGCGACGGCGACCTGCTGCGCGGCAGCCGGCTGCAGGCTGTCGAGAGCTGGGCCGACTCCGAGCGCCGCCATATGACGCTCACCAGGCTGGAACGTGACTTCCTCGACTCCAGCCGCCAGGCGCTGGTCCGGTCCAGGAGGGTACGGCGAGGCGCGATGGTCACGCTTGTCACGTTGCTCGTCGTCGCTCTCGCCGGCGCGGCCTCGGCCGTGTACGCCGCGGGCGAAGCCAACAGCGAGCGGCAGCGGGCGGAGGCACAGAAGCGGCAGGCGTTGTCCAGGCAACTGGCGACGCAGAGCGTCCGGCTCGTCGGCACCGAGCCGACGGTCGGGCACCTGCTGGCGGTCACGGCCTGGCGGCTGGCGCCGACCAAGGAGGCCCGCCACAGCCTCCGTAACGCCCTCGCCGAGCCCGCCGTCTTCACTCGGCCCGGCCCGGCGATCGCGCTGGCCTTCAGCCCCGACGGCAGGGTCCTCGCGACCAACGGGGACGAAGGCGTGGTGACACTCCGGGACCCCGTCACACACCGTCCGACCGGCTCCCTGACCGGCCAGAAGCAGATGGTCACCGAGGTGGCGTTCAGCAGCGACGGCCGGCTCGTCGCGGCGGTGGCCGAGGACGTGCGGATCTGGGACGTCGCCACACGCGAGCAGCTCGGGGAGCCGCTCAAGGGCGGCGAAACCATCGCGTTCAGCCCGGACGGCAAGCTCCTGGCCACGGGCGGCGACAGGGTGCGGTTGTGGGACGTGGCCACGCGCGAACAGGTCGTTGACGCGCTCCCCGGAGCCAACGCCATCGCCTTCAGCCCCGACGGCAAGCTCCTGGCGACCCACTCCTCCCGCGACACCGAGGCCCGGGTCTGGGACGTGGCCTCGCGCAGGCAGGTCGCCTCGCTCGAAGCGCACACCTCGCCCGCCGGCACCAGCCACGTGGCCTTCAGTCCCGACGGGAAACTGCTGGTCACCGGCAGCCACGCGTTGCGCCTGTGGAACGTCGCCACGTGGCGGCCGATCGGCAAGCCGCTCATGAACAGGCAGATCGTCGGCATCCGCGTCGCCTTCAGCCCGGACGGCGCAGTCCTGGCGGCCACGAGCGACGGCGGCCGAGCCCGGCTCTGGGATGTGGCCACGCGCCAGGAGCTCGGTCCTGAACTCGCCAGTCACACGATCGCCCTGTACAGCGTGGCTTTCAGCCCTGACGGGAAACTGCTGGCCACCGGCGGCATCGACGGGCTGTGGCTGTGGAGCCCGTTCACACACCGGCAGCTGGGATCACCCCTGCCCACGGCGGGCACCACCGCGCGCGCTGCGACGTTCGGCGGGGATGGGCGGAGCATCCTGACCTCCGACGCTCGGCAGGTCAGGCTCTGGGACCTCGGCTCACGAACGCCCATCTTCACCATCAAGCCGGGGCACGACATCAACACCGTGGTGGCGAGCCCGGACGGTGGCACGCTGGCGATCGGGCTGGAGTCCGAGCTGACCTGGTGGGATGTCGCCACCCGACGTCAGGTGAGCTCGGTGAGAATACCCCGCCACGTCATCAGGTCGGCGGCCTACAGCCCGGACGGACGGGTCGTGGCCATCGCGCTCACACCGGACACGCAGACCGATGCGAAGCCCGAGGTGTGGCTCTTCGACACGCGCACCCATCGCCGGATCGGCCGGATCGTCCACACCGAACACATCATGCAGCTGGTCATCAGCCCCGACGGCAGATACCTGACCGTGGTGGACACCGGGGGGAACGCCCAGCTGTGGGAGCTGTCCACCCGGGTCAAGGTCGGCCCGCCCATCGGCAGGGCGCGAAGCGTCGCCTTCTCCCCGGACGTCAGGACCCTGGCCGTGGCCGGCACCGCGGGAACGCGGCTGATCGACCTGGCCTCCCGCAAGCAGCTAGGCCGGGACCTGGGCGGGCACTCCGGCGTGATCACCGCGGTGGCCTTCAGCGCCGACGGCGCCACCCTCGCCACCGCGAGCGACGACAAGAGCGTCCGGCTGTGGGACGTGGCCACGCACGAACAGGTCGGCGCCGCTCTTCCCGGCCGCAGCAGGGTCTCCGAGGTGGCGTTCGGCGATGGCGTGCTGGCCACGGTGAACGATGACGACACCTTCCGGGTGTGGGGCGTGGCCGAACCCGCGGACCTGGTGGCCGCCGCCTGCGCTCGCGCCGGCCGTACACTCAGCGCCCAGGAATGGGAGCAGTACCTACCCGGCGAGCCCTTCCGGACGGTGTGCGTGCCGTCCTGAGTCAGGCGGCCGCAAAGGGCCGGTGCTCTCTCAGGATGTCCCGACGACGCGGAGCGGCTGATCGGCCTGGTGCATCGGTATTGTGTGCCGCGCGGAATCGCCTTCACATTCCTGCGCGGGCCGCACGCCGTATTCCTGCGCAATGCGAAGTACGCCCCCCGCGCGGGCAGCGGAAAGGTCGTGACGATCTATCCGTACCGTCAAGCTGTACTCATGAGAATCGCTCAGCACCTGCCCGCGCCATCGATGCGGGATGGCGCGGGCGGATGCGAGCGATCATCGCAAGGGTGACGCACAGTCATTCGAGGCCAGACCAAGATCTCGGCCGGAGCAGCTGCCGGATCAGGGCGTGCCGGGCAGTCATGCGTGCCGGCTCTTGCCGGCGATCATGTCAACGAGGGTGTCGGTGAGGTCTTCGGCGGAGACGCCGCCCCACTTGGGGTCGGCGAGCTGGCCGCTGGCCTCCAGACCGGCGATCCCGTTCGCGCTGCTGATGAGCAGGGCTGCGTATCGGCGGGCGTCCGGCTCGCCGACCAGGTCGGCGACGACGGCCAGGAACTCGGTCTGGCTTCGCTGGGCGGCACGGGCGAGTGCCGCGGGGTCGCCGGGTGGGTTGCTGAACATGAGCTTGTAGAGGTGCGGCTGAGAGCGGCCGATGTCGATGAGCGCGATGAGGCCATCGCGCATTTTCTCGGCGGCCGACAGGCCCGGATCCGCGCGAAGGGCTTGCATGCGGTCTCCGAGTCTGTCCCAGGCTTGGGTCCCGACGGCGATCAGCAGGCTCTCCTTGTCGGGGAAGTGCCGGTAGGGCGCCCCGCGAGTCACTCCGGCGCGTGCTCCCACCGCGCGCAACGTCACGGCGTCGAGGCCACCGGAATCAAGCAGGTCAGCGGCTGCGTCGAGGAGGGCGCGGCGCGTGGCGGCGGCTGATTCGGCGCGGCTGGTCATGCGGACGATCCTAGCGTCCATGTGATGACTAAGTCACTTGGTCCAGTTGACAGCGTCATCTGAGTGCCCCACACTCGGGAAGATGACAACGTCATCTGGAATACAAGGACTCGTGGTCGTGACCGGAGCGTCAACCGGCATGGGCGCGGCCACCGCGCGGGAACTGGCCCGCCGCGGCTTCGCCGTCCTCGCCGGCGTGCGGCGCGACAGCGACGGTGAGCCCCTGCGCGCCCCGGGCGTCGAGCCGGTGATCCTCGACATCACCGACCCCGACCACATCGCCGCGCTCGCCGCACACGTCGAGCGGAACCCGCGGCCGCTGCGGGCGGTGGTCAACAACGCCGGCATCCCCGGCGCCGGCCCGGTCGAAGTGACGCCGCTCAGCGAATGGCGGCGCGTCTTCGAGGTGAATGTCTTCGGCCACGTCGCCGTCACCCAGGCCCTGCTTCCCGCACTGGTACGCAGCAAGGGCCGCGTCGTCAACATCACCTCGATGCTCGGCAAGCTCTCCATGGCCGGCTACGGACCGTACGCCAGCAGCAAGTTCGCGATGGAAGCAATGAGTGACGCGCTGCGCAACGAGCTGGCCCCGCACGGCGTGCGGGTGGTGGTGGTCGAGCCGGGCGGCGTCAAGACCGAGATGGCCGGCCACGGAACCACCGGCTTGGGCGAGCTCGGTGCCCGGATGACGCCGGAGCAGAACGGGCGCTACGGCGATCTGATGCAGGCGCTGCCCTCCCACATCGCCGCGTTCACCAAGGCCGGTGTGACCGCGGACGTCGCAGCGAAGACGATCGCCAAGGCGGTGACCGACCGCAGGCCCCGCACCCGGTACGCCATCGGCGCCACGGCCACCTTCCTCATCGGCGCCTCCCGTTTCCTGCCCAACCGGATGCTCGACCGGATGACGACCTCCGACCTGCGCAAGCACTACCCGGCCGGAACCCGTGGCCGTACGACCTTGGCACATACCGCCTGACCGACACCCCTGTCTGAGAAGAATCGAGAGGACGACAATGTCGACCACCAGCACCGCCCGCAATCTCATCAACGGCGAGTGGAGTGACACCGGCTCGGTCCACGAGTCGATCGACCCTTCCACCGGTGAGGTCGTCGGAGCCTACGTTTCCGCGGGCCGCGCCGAGGCGCAGGCCGCGATCGCTGCCGCTCGCTCCACCTTCGACACCACCGGCTGGTCGCGCGATCCGTCCCTGCGATCGCGGGCACTGAACGAACTGGCCGACCGGCTCGCCGAACGGGTGCCCGCCATCGCCCGGATGCTGGCTCAGGAGAACGGCAAACTGCTCGCCCAGACGACCTGGGAGCTGCTGACCGCGGTCGAATGGCTGCGCTACAGCGCCGCTTCCGCGCTCGTCCAGATCGCCGGGCGCGCCGCCGAGCCCACGCCGGGGTCCTACTACCACTCGGTCCCCGAGGCGGCAGGCGTCGCGGGCATCATCGTCCCGTGGAACTCCCCGGTGGTCCTGCTGGTCCGCGCGCTGGGCCCGGCCATCGGAGCCGGCTGCACCACCGTGGCCAAGATGCCCGGCCAGACCGCGCTGACCAACGCGTTGTTCGCCGAGGCCGTCGCCGCCACGACGTCGCTTCCCGCCGGTGTCGTCAACATCCTCACCGAGTCCGGTAACGAGGTGGCGCCGATGCTGGTCGCCTCACCCGACATCGACGTGATCAGCTACACCGGCAGCACGCACGTCGGGCGCGCCATCGCGGCCGCGGCCGCCCCCACGCTCAAGCGGCTCGGACTCGAGCTGGGCGGCAAGACCCCGCTGATCGTCTTCGACGACGCCGACCTGGACAGCGTGGTCCCCACGCTCGTGATGAGCAGCATCCTGATGAACGGCGAGTTCTGCTGCACCGGCTCCCGGATCCTCGCCCAGCGCGGCATTGCCGACGAACTACGCACCCGGCTCGCGGCAGCACTGGAAGGGGTCAAGGTCGGCCCCGCACTCGACCCCACCAGTCACATGGGCCCGCTGATCGACAAGGCCGGCGTCGCCAGGGTCGACCGCATCGTCGAGGACGCCGCCGACTACGCCAAGGTCATCGTCCGGGGCGGCCCGGTCACCGACCCCGACCTGACCGGTGGCGCGTTCTTCCGGCCCGCCCTGATCGAAGTCGACCGGGTCGACGTCCCCATCGTCCAGCAGGAAGTGTTCGGTCCGGTCCAGACCTTCGAAGTCTTCGACGACGAGACCGACGCGATCCGGCGAGCGAACGCCACCGAGTTCGGCTTGGCCGCCTCCGTGTTCACCCTCGACGACCGGCGGGCCCGCCGCGTCGCACGCGACCTGCGCTTCGGCGGCATCTGGTTCAACACCTGGGGCACGATGTCCGAACACTTCGAGCAGGGCGGCATGAAGCAGAGCGGCTACGGCATGCTGTGCGGGCCGTCCGCCATGAGCGAGTTCCAGCACCTCAAGACCTACGGCAGCATGGCCTCACACCCGGCCTGAGAGCCCGGCCCAGCGCCGACCCCGGGCCGGCGCTGGGCCCGCCACGCCACACCGCGCCGCGGTGCGGTGTCCAGGGCACACACCACCGCTTCAGTCCTGCCCGTTCTCCTGCGAGGGCTTACGAGCCCGGCGAGCCCTACCGAACCAGGCCGGGACGTCGCGCTCGTCGTCAAAGCCCCGCGCGACCACGATGTCGGTGGGGCGGTGCCGGCAAGACGACCTCGCTGGCCGAGCCGTCGCGTAGGCTTCCCATGGCGTTGAACATCTGTTTAGTATGCTGTTCATGCGTTCAGACAGTGATTTGACCGGGCGGGCCCGGATCCGGGATGCGGCGCTGGAGTTGTTCGGCGCCGAGGGGGTCAACCGGGTGAGTGTGCGGGCCATCGCGGCCCGCGCTGGTGTGTCGGCGGCGTTGGTGCTGCATCACTTCGGTTCGAAGGAGGGGTTGCGCAAGGCGTGTGACGCGTACGTGGTCGAGCTGGTGCGCGGTGGTCCCGAGGCGGATCTGGACGACGTCAGCGGGCTGGCCGCGATGCTGGAGGCGGGTTCGGCGGTGCGGCTCTATCTGGGGCGCGCGTTCCTGGACGGTACGCCGGAGGCGGCGGCGTTGTTCGACGAGATCGTCGAGGCGACGGAACGCTGGCTGGAGGAGGGCGTGCGGGCGGGCTGGGTGCATCCGAGCGATGATCCGCGAGCTCGCGCCGCCGTCTATGTGACGTGGCTGCTGGCGCCGCTGGCGTTCGGTGAGCACCTGTCGCGGGTGCTGCCGTCGGGCGGCCTGTCGGAGACGGATCGGACGCTGCGTTCCTCCCGCGCCGGGATCGAGATCTTCACCCGCGGCCTGTTCGCCGATGATCGGGTCCTGGACGCGTGGGACGCGGTCCGCAAGGAACGGGGTTCGCGGTGAGAGTGCTCATCCTGACCCACGGCACGCGCGGTGACGTCCAGCCGTACGTCGCCCTGGCGCTGGCCCTGCATCGGGCCGGGCACCAGCCGGTCCTGGCCGCGCCGGTGGCGATGGCGTCGCTGGCCGAGCCGTACGGGCTGCCGTTCGCGCCGCTGCACGACGGGCCGAACACGCTCATCGACGACCCCGAGATCCGCGAGGCCATCGAGACCAACTACCGGGGGCTGCGCGGCAAGCGGGTCGCGCTGCAGGTCATGCGGCGCAGTAAGCCGCTCATGGCGCGGGTGCTCGACGACATGGCCGGCGCGGCGGAGGGCGGCGCCGACCTGGTGGTGCACGCGCCGGGCATGCC
The DNA here is from genome assembly GCF_052068115.1 of Nonomuraea sp. ZG12. Classification (NCBI taxonomy): domain Bacteria; kingdom Bacillati; phylum Actinomycetota; class Actinomycetes; order Streptosporangiales; family Streptosporangiaceae; genus Nonomuraea; species Nonomuraea sp. ZG12. Next base: position 16,494 of record NZ_JBQHCW010000026.1, on the reverse strand, counting down.
GGGCCAGCACTTCGCCGAATGGCTCGGCGTGCCGGCGGTCCCGGCGGCGTTACAGCCGGTGTGGGTACCGACCGGCGCGTTCCGCAACCCGATGCTTCCGCTGCCTGTGCCCAGAGCGCTGAACCGGGCCTCCTACCTGCCGATCAAGCTGATGCTCCGCTCGTTCGGCGGCATCGCCGACAAGCTGCGCGCCGGACGGCTGGGGCTGCCACGCCGCCGTGGGCGGCACGACATCCTGCGCCGCCCGGACGGCGGGCCGGCCACGGTGCTGCAGGCGTTCAGCGCTCACCTGCTGCCCGCCGGGCTCGACTATCCGGCGTGGGTGCACACCACCGGCTTCTGGTACCTGCCCGCCGCCTCCGGCTGGTCGCCGCCGCCGGAGCTGGCCGCCTTCCTGGCCGGCGGAGATCCGCCGGTGTACGTGGGCTTCGGCAGCATGGCGGGCACCGATCCAGCCCGGGTCGGCCGCGTCGTCGCCGAAGCCGTACGGCTGGCCGGGGTGCGGGCCGTGCTGACGTCCGGCTGGGGCGGGATGAGGACCGGCGACCTGCCGGACACGGTGTTCTCGCTGGAGCAAGCCCCGCACGACTGGCTGTTCCCGAGGATGGCGGCCATCGTCCACCACGGCGGCAGCGGCACCACAGGAGCCGCGCTGGCCGCCGGCAAGCCACAGGTCGTCTGCCCGTTCGTGGCCGACCAGCCGTTCTGGGCCGCCCGCGCGCACGCCGCCGGCGTGGCCCCCGAGCCGCAACCGCAGCGCCGCCTCACCGCGCACGGGCTGGCCGCCGCCATCCGCCGGGCTGTCACCGACCGGACCATGGCCCGTGCCGCCGCCGAGACCGGCGAGCGGATCCGCACCGAGGGCGGCGTCCATCGCGCGGTCAAGTTGGTGGAAGAGCTGTCGTGAGCATCGTCGGATACGTCCTGGCACGTCAGGCGAAGTCGCCACCTGCTGAGACCCGCACCGTCACGGTGGACAAGGACCTGCCCATCGCCATGCCGGACGGCGCGGTGCTGCCGGCCGATCACTACGCGCCCCACGGATCGGCGACCGGCGAGAAGATGTCGGCCACGCCGTCGGAGTTGAAGTCCGGCGTGGCCGATCCACTCATCGCGGCTCAGCGCGGCTCAGCGCGGGTTCTTCGCGTGGGTGAGGGTCTCCCAGGCCAGGAAGCGCGAGGCGCCGACCGGGCGCTTCTGCTTCGTCCACTTCTCGGCATGGGGCATGTCGTATCCGAAACGCTGGTGCAGCGCGTTGTAGCCGACTTCGAGGTTCGGTCCGAGGCCGGGGGTGACCGTTCCGCCGCACAGCCACGGTGGCACCGTCGCGCCCAGTTGCAGGCGAGCGTGGAACTCCATGGCGAATCGCAGCCGGTGCTTGGCCGTGGCGTACAGGTCCACGCCCTGGTGGCGGGCCGTCTCTGCGACGTGGGAGATGGCCGCGAGCCCCCATCCGGTGTGCCCGAAGTCACGGCAGGTCTCCTGGGCCAGGCCGTTCACGAACTTGGTCTGCCCGTGCCAGTAGTCGATGATCTCGGCTTTGGTGTTGTGCTTGCTGTTCGGTGGCGCTTTGGGCAGCGAGCCGTCCGTCGCGAGGTAGATGTAGGCGGGCAGCCTGCCGCGCCAGGTCGTGACCGCTCGGTTGAAGGAGGCGCGGTCGTCCAGGTGCACGGCGATGCCGATGGCGGCATCGGTCATGATCAATTCCCAGTTGCCTTGATGGTTGGGCATACCGGCGATCAAGGTCGGCAGGTACACGGTGCGCAGCTTGCCGGCGAACCGGCCGGCCCGGGTCCAGCCGGTGTAGGTGTGCTTGATGAGCTCGGCGGCGCGGGAGAAGTTGGCGCCCGCGAAGCCGGTCTGTAGCGGCGCGTTGCTCCCGGTGTGTTCGGTGATCACGGCTGACCAGGCGTCCATGATCTGGATCGCCTTCTTGGCGTAGCGGGAGTCCTTGGTGAGGTACCACCGCAGGGCGTGGGTGTAGGCCGCATTGGCGTCCTCACGCTCGTCCGAGCAGCCGTGGTCGGGCTTCCCCCACATTCCGCACTCCACGACGGCGCGGGGCTTGGCCGTGTAGGACAGCGAGGCATAGGAACTGCGTTGCAGGGCCTTCCAGGCAGACTTCCACGGTTCGTTGCCGAGGTTGGCTCTGACGAAGTCGAGCTGAGCGCGGCTGACCAGGACGCCGGGATGCTTGAACGCGGCCGCCTGCGCGGGCTGCGGGGCGGACAAGGCGGCGGCCACGAGCATGGTGACGGCGAGAGGGCGAGCGAGACGCACGGATTTCCTTCCAGGCGCGGACGCCCATTCAGCCAGCCGCCGACTCAGCTGTCAACGTTCTCGCGCCGTGGACATCGGCCGCCGGCTGGTCACGCGGATCGCATGATCACGAATGATGGCTGTGGTGCCGGGGGGACTGTCATGGCCAGGACTCCGCTAGCGACGCCCGCTCAGAGGTCGTTTCCGCGGACCGGCCAGTCCGCTCGGGTCAGGCGACGACGCGGGTGTGCTGGACGGCAGCGGGCCCAGCGACGTACGGGCCGATCGCCGCGCGCCAATGAGCGTACTGCTCGGTGTCGCGGTAACGCTCGTGGGCCGCGATATCAGTCCATTCCACGAGAAGTACGAACTTTGTTGGGGTCTCGACCCCCTGGGTGAGGCGTGCCGAGAGCATTCCCTCGGCTGGCCCGAACGCCTCACTGGCCGCGGCGTGCGCTTCCGCGAATTCCTTCTCGCTGCCTGGCTTTACGCTCATCTCGGCGATTTCGAGGATCATGGTCATCGCTCCAAATTCTGGGAGGCTATGGCGTTCCGGGAGCCTCGACGAGCGTCGTGGCGACGGTCTCGGCATCCCGGATCGACTGGTCGTCCGGAACCTTGCACCAGTGAGTGTCATTGGGTGACATCACTGGGATCGTAAGTCGCTCTACTTGCCACAGCGCTCCCGCCTGACGTGGAGGGCGTGGGGCGGTGACGCACGGTCCGCCGGGTGGGTGGGAGGAGTCACTAGGGCCGGTGCAGAAGTCGTCCCCGCCGTCGAAGACGGCGACGATGGCGCGGCCGGTGGTGATCTTGAGGCTGAGCAAGCGGGTGTCGCAGAGAGCCGGGGCCGCGTGAACCTTGCCTTGAGTGCTAATTCCGGGTGATGCGGCGGCGCTCGATCAGATAGCCGGCGAGGACGAACCCGAGGCTGGGCAGGGTGGTCATGAGCTGCGGCCAGGTGTCGCTACCGGGCGGGTCGACGCTGGCTGTTCCCGGATAGAACGCGACGGACAGTTGGGTGACGCCGTACATGCTCGCAATGATGGCGGCAGTTGCCAGCGACGCGCGCGTCTGGTCTGGTTTCCACAGGTAATAGAGGACCGCCAACGACAGCGCGACGCCCATGCTCATGGTCTGCGCGTTATGGAACTTCGCGTGCGGTGGCCACGCCGGATTGTAAATGTGCGACTCGTTCCAGTCGGCGATGTACGCGCCGACTGCGGTTCCCACCGCGGACAAGGAGATGAGCACCTTCCCCAACGGGAACTTCCTGCGGTTGCGATCTGACACCTTATTCTCCCTCGGGTGAATGTCCGACCCAGGTTCGCGCCCGATGGGCGGTCTCCGCCTGGTCCGGCAGCTGCTTCTCTTCGGCATCTCGAAGTGCTGCGAATTCAGTTATGTTCGTGTCCCCGTGAAGGATTCCCACCGCCATGAATGTCGGTGACGTGGCCTTGTCCTTTTGATTCGGGATTTCGAACGATGCGATGGTCAGTCGGTCGTGATGACGAGCTTGCCGCCCGTGGGTGCGCGGTGCCGTTCCAGCTCGGTGAGCGCCGCGATCGCCTCGCCGAGCGGCACGGAGCGGGCAACCGGAATCCGCAGTAGACCCTCTCCGGCAGCCCGCACGACCGCATCGAGGTCCGCGACATTGGCTTTGCCCATCAGCACTCGGTACGGTCCCGGTAGCGCGCTGCGAAGGAACCTCGCCGGCGTGGGATTGATGTCGATGATGCGGCCACCGGGCTTGAGCAACGCTTTCGCCCTTCCGATCGGCAGCGTGCCGGCGGTGTCGAAGACGACGTCGAATCGCCGCGGGTGTTTCCTGGTATCGACGTCGAATCCGACGACCGGGTCGATACCCAGCTCCCGTGCCTCATGCATGGCGGTGTCGCGGCAGCTGCCCGCCACGGACGCGCCGTGCGCCAGGGCGATCTGCGCGGCGGATCGGCCGACTCCGCCGAGGCAGCCGTGGATGAACACGGCGCGCCCGGCGCATAGCTCGCCGATGCCGACCATGGCCTGGAAGGCGGTGAGCCCGACGACGGGCAGCACGGCGGCTTCCTCCCAGGAGAGACTCGCCGGCTTCGACGCGACCGCGTTCTCCTCGGCGACGACCATCTCGGCGAACGCCCCCGCCGCCTTCAGGCCCGTCCCGCCGAGCACCTCGTCGCCAACGCCGAGCCGGGTGACGCCGGCGCCGACCGCCGCCACGACGCCCGCGAAGTCGTGCCCCACGCCGCGCGGGAACTTCCGGCCGGTCATGACCTTCATCTCCCCGCTGCGGATCTTCCAGTCCATCGGGTTCGCGGCCGCCGCCTTCACGCGGACCAGCACCTGACCGGGGCCGGGCGGCGCCGGCGCGAAATCCTCCAGCCGCAGCACCTCCGGCCCGCCGTACCGGTGGTACTGGATGCGTTTCGTCGTCATGGCGAACACCCCTCAGTGATGTCATCTGATGACATCACTGTAGCATGGCGATGTCACCTGATGACATCACTACGAGGTTCGGCACAGGGCAGCACTAAACTCGGCGTATGGGACGTTGGGAGCCGGGAGTCAGTGGTCGACTGCAGGAGGCCGCGCTGGCCCTGTATCTCGAACGGGGCTTCGAGCAGACCATGGTGGCCGACATCGCCGACCGGGCCGGCGTGACCGCCCGTACCTTCTTCCGCCACTTCGCCGACAAGCGCGAGGTCCTCTTCGATGCCGCGGCCGAGCTGGAGGAGAAGGCACTGGCCGCGCTGGAGGCCGCGCCCGCCACGGCGACAGCGCTGGATCTCGTCGCTGCGGCGCTCGACGCCATGGCCGACATCATCGGACACGACCGTGGCCTCGCCCGGCAGAGGCACACGGTGATCAGGGCCAACGCCGAGCTCCGGGAACGCGAATTGATCAAACTCGAACAGATGTCGGCCGCGGTCGCCGACGGGCTACGACGGCGCGGCATCGGCGACACGGAGGCCAGCCTGGCAGCCGAGACCGGCTCCGCGGTGTACCGCGTGGCCTTCCAACGATGGGTGGACGCCGCCGACGAACTCGACCTCCGCGACACCATCCACCGGTCGTTCGCCCAACTGCGCACCTTGACCGCTACGCACTGACCCCGTGCTGGTGCGCTCGCTACACCACGATGACCGGCGGCGACGGAAGGCGTGGTGGAGATGTCGAAGCCGTACGCGCCAGCCCGGGCGAACACAGCACGTCGCGCACCCGCAGCCGGTCCAGGCGCTGACCCGCCCGTCAGGGTGGGCGATCGTGGTTGCTTGGTTTGAGACCCTTGCCCGCTGTTGCGATGAGATCTCCGACCATGTTTCAAGCTGGGACAAGGCCGACTCGCGTCGCCGACGCGGACGGCGCTGCGTCGGCGATGCCGTCAAGCCGGGAGGGGCGGGTCGACCGAGTTCTGGTTGACGGTCGTGCGCAGAGAGTGCAACGCGTCCGGCAGAAGATCGCGCAAGGTCCGGGTCTCGCCCGGTCGCGTCCAATTCCGGAATGCCGCCTGCTGCGCGAGCATGGCGGCACCGGCGGCGAGGAACGCGGTTTCAGGATCGCCGCACCGCGCGTACAGCACGGCTGCGATGGCGTCGGTGAGCGCGGCGTTCTTGCTGAGTTCGCGCTCCTGCAACTCCGGGTTGGCGGCAATAACAGCGTAACGGCGCGTCACCACAGCACGGCGATTCTCGAACATCTTGTCGGCAACGACTTCCAGCGCGCGCACGACAGCGTCGAGCGGTGGCAAGGTGTCGCCGCCGGCCGCGATCTCGCGGATGATCTCCTGCTGAAGCTCTGAGCTCAACCCGAACAGCACCTCGCGCTTGTCGGCGAAGTGGTTGAAGAACGTTCGCTGGGTGAGCCCCGCCCGCTGGACGATCTCGGCGACCGTCGTGCGCTCGAACCCCTGTTCGTCGAAGAGCTCCAACGCGGCGGTCTGCAGGCGCTCGACTGCGTCCGGTTTCCATCGCGGCATGCCATGAGTCTAGCGACTGCACAATGTGCAGTCGCCAGTGCTACGGTAGTGATTGCACAAGATGCAATCACATCAGGAGGCTTCCTCATGGTTGAGGTATCGATCGTCGGCCCCGGCGAGGGCGAACTCATCGCCAGCGGTCCGTCGCAGATCCGGATCCTCGAAGACGGCAGTAACACCGATCACCGCTTGGGAATCGGTGAAGTCGTCATTCCCCCGCACACTCCCGGTCCTCCGCAGCACCGCCACGCACAGCACGACGAAGGCTTCTATGTACTCTCGGGCAACGTGCGGTTCACCATAGGGCTGGACAACCATGACGTGGGTGCCGGCACGTGGGTCACGGTCCCGCCGGGCGCACCGCACACCTTCGCCAACATGGGCGACGACCCGGCGGTCATGCTGACCACCTTCACGCCGGATCTGTACGTGCAGTACTTCCGCGACCTCAAGGCCATGGTCGAGTCCGGGCAGCCCATGACACGCGAAACCATGGCGCCGATCTGGAAGAACTACGCCACCGAACCATCCACCGAATTCGCACCGTAACCTCCTGCCAGCACCGCCCCCGCTGCGGAGGAGGTCGCCGTAGTACTCGGGAAAACCGGGCGGATATGGCTGAGTGGACTCCTGACCCGGGAGATCCGGCAGGAGGTTGCTGCTGCCCGGTCTTCCTCGCCGACCGGCGGCCCGCCCTATGCACCTGGCCCGCTGATCGCAACGAGTTCTGTGTGTTGAAGCCTCGGGAGATCTACCGGGACACCGGGCCGGTGGCTGGGGTGGTGGTCGACTGCGCGGAATCGCGAGTCATCGTCGCCGCGCAGGCGATCCGGGCTGCTCGACCCACCCAGTACGGCAGTCCGCGCGTCTATCTGCTCGCGGGTCTACTGAAGTGCGGGTTCTGCGCGCGCCGTCTGGATTCGCGTTGGGTGAACGAACAGCCCGGATATCGGTGCCGTCACGGTTACACCAGCGCCAGGCCTCGCGAGGCGTCCGGCCCGAAGTTCCTATATGTGCGTGAGGATCGGCTGCTGGCAGCGCTATTAGCGCATGTCGGCGGCAGAGGACAGGAGGAGCCGGCGGAGATCGTCTCTGCATTACGAGCCAATGGCCTGATCATCATCTGCCACGCGGCGACCCGTGTCGTAACTGAGCTCAACACAGAAGAGCCCGCCCCTCGGGACGAGCTCTTCATAGGGTAATCCTGTGTCCGAGGCGAGCCCCACCGGCCGCACATGGCCCAGCGCCATCCCCAGTCCCATGCACCGCATCCGCGTAGCTTGAGGCGGTTTTATGCCCAACGCCAAACCAAGAATTCGGCCGTCGAGGACAGCGATCCGGCCTCTCGTGTTTCTTCCGTTCGCCGATGCGGCGGAGACCGCTGTACGTGCCTGCAAATCCTGCGGCCGCGTGCGCCCGGTCTCTCCTCGAAGGGGCAGCCGCTTTCTCCTGCGAAACCGGTGACATGATCGGCGACTGGGATTCGTTCAAGCGCAGCGGGATGCCCACCGCCGAAACGATCCAGAAGTTCGCCGAATCCTTCGGGCGGCGACTCGCGAGAGTCCAGTTCGGGAGCCGTCTCGATGAGTCAGCGGAAACCAAGCCGCCGATTCAGAGCACTAACTAGTGAGGCGCAGTCAGATCGTCTACAGGAACAAGATCAAGCGGATCAGGCCCTCCCACTGATCGTCCGTGAGCGGGACGGCTGCGTCTCATGGGACTTCGCCTGTGGCGCCGCCCGGACGATGCGGGTCGCCCATGAACACACCCTGGCGGCGCGCCGGCCTGCCTGGTCGCCTACGACGTCCACCGCGCCCAGGTGGTCGGGCACCACTCGCCCAGGACCGACCGACATGTGAGGTCGTAATGGAACCTGTGCGTCAGGACCGATCTGATGGCCGCAACCCATCGAAGATGATCGTCAGGACGCGGGTAAGGAGTTTCCGGTCGGAGCCCGCGTGTTCGGCCGCCCGGGACACGCCGATCATCATGGTGACCACCTCCGGCACCCGTACGTCGGCCCGCACCGCCCCGGCTCGTTGCGCGTTGGTCAGCAGCGTGTCGATGGCGGCGTGAAGCCGGCCCACGACTTGAGGATGTGTGCGTCCGACCGCTGTCACATCGACCCCCACGGCGGCCAGGGTGTCGGCAAAGGCGTACTTCGTGACCGACAACTCAGTCAGGTGGGTGAAGAACGTGAAGAACGCCGCAGCCGGATCGTCCGCTGTGGACAACGTCTCGGCCTCGTCGACGAGCCGTTGCACACGCTCGGCGAACACCGCCTGGACGAGATCCTCCTTGGTGGGGAAGTGCCGGAAAACTGTGCCGATGGCGACACCGGCCCGCCGGGCGACCTCCTCCGTGGACGCGGACGGCCCGCTCTCGGCGAAGACCTCCTCCGCCGCCAAGAGGACCCGGGCCCGGTTGCGCCGGGCGTCGGCGCGCAGCGGTCTGTTCTCGTCCTGGGCCATGCGGCACCTCTCTTGACAAGTCGAGTGATCACTCATATTTTGAAGTCGAGTTATGACTCATTTTATCCCGCTGTGGAAGGACATCCGGCATGACCACGATCGTGATGACCGGTGCCACGTCCGGCATCGGCGAGATCGCCGCGCGGAAGATGGCGACCGTACCGGGGAACCGGTTGATCCTCGGGGCGCGGGGCCGTGCGCCGAGAGGCCTGAACGCGTACCGGCTCGACCTGGCCAGCCTGGACAGCGTGCGGTCCTTCGCGGACGCCGTCGGCGAGCAGGCGCCGGAGATCGACGCCTTGGTGCTCAACGCCGGGCTCAGCCGCACCGACGCGGACGGCCGGACGGCTGACGGCTTCGAGACGACTTTCGCCGTCAACCACCTCGGGCATTATCTGCTGCTGCGTCTGCTGCTCGCGCGACTCACGGACGGCGGCGTTGTGGTGCTGACGACCAGCGGTACGCACAACCCCGCCGAACGGACGCTTCTTCCGCCGCCGCGCCATGCCGACGCGCGGCTGCTCGCCCACCCCGACCAGGATCCGGACCTTGACCGCGAGCCGCGGACCGCCGGCGGGCGTGCCTACGCCTCCTCGAAGCTCTGTACCGTCCTGACCGCTCGGGCCCTCGCCGCCCAACCGGAGGCGCAGGCACGCCGGCTCACCGTGGTCGCGTATGACCCGGGACCGACTCCCGGCACCGGTCTGGTCCGCGAGGCACCGCTTCCCGTTCGGGCCGGCTGGTGGCTGCTCGGCTCACCGCTCCGCCGGATCGTCCCGCGGTTCAACAGCCGAGCCGCGGCCGGCCGCGCCCTGGCCGAACTGGCACTCGGCACCGCCCGCCCACCCGCTGGACACGTCCACGCCGCCCTGCGTCGTGACCGCCTCACCTGGCCCGCCCCATCCGACCTGGCGCTACGCGACGACCTGATGACCAAGCTGTGGCATGACAGTGCGGCACTGGTCGGTCTGCCCACTCATTCACGCTGATAGCGCAGACTTCGCGAAGCCGTATCTAGACGGACCGGGTGATTCCCGTCCGCGACATCGCGCCCAGCCGTGTACGCCTGGGTCCATCCCCGATCCGCCGCACCTGATCGTGATTCCTCCGGCCTCAGCACGCTGATGGCCGCCTACCAGGCACTACGGCCCAGCGGGCGCCGGCTCGCCCATGGGCTATGGGTGCGTGGACGCGCGATGGCCAGCGCATGTCGGCGGCCGAGGACGGGAGGACCCGGCAGAGATCGTCTCTGCATTACGAGCCAATGGCCTGGTCATCGTCTGCCACGGGCGACCCGTGTCGTAACTGAGCTCAACACAAAAGAGCTCGCCCCTCGGGACGAGCTCTTCATGGGGTAAACCTGTGTCCGAGGACTGAGCGCCACTGGAAGCACATGGCCTGCTGATGTTCCTGGCCTGACATGCCGGATTTACGTAGTGTGACCTGTCATCGCCCAGTTGAACAACCGGGGCATGCACAACGAATGTCACGGCCGGGGCTCACGGGACGGCCGCCTGCGAGTGCCGAAGGCGACGGGTTCACACCAGGCGTTCCGGCCGGGCGACGCGAGTCGCGCCTACGCAGCAGTGAGAGCGGATGCGCCGCACGGGGGCAAGAGCGACGGCCAGCAGGTTCACGTTCCTGCTGGCCCTGGCTACGAGCAGGCCCGCTCCGTTATCGCCGCCGTTGGCCGGCTACCGGGAACTCGCCTGGGATGCGCGGCTCGACCTGCCGGAGACCGGCGGGTGCTCCTGCGGCCTGGCCGAGTACCAGCGGATGAGGACGTCCGGTCTCTCGGCAAGCTCACCCAGCCGGTTATCGTTGATGACGTTCTCCATACCGCGTGAGGCTGACGGTCAGGCGCAGGTGTAGCCGGACGGCAGGGCGGTGTCGCCGTTGGGCCTGCTCGCTTGGAAGCCGAAGCTGGTGGTGCCGGCTCCCGGCGCGAGCGTGCCGTTGTGGCTGACGCTTCTGACCGTGACGGTCTGGCCGCTGGTGGTGATGGTGGCGTTCCACGAGCCGGTCAGGGTGTGCCCGGCCGGCAGGGTAAAGGTGACGGTCCAGCTGGTGATCGTCGAGGTGCTGGTGTTGGTGATGGTCAGCGGCTGGATCACATACCCGTTCCCCCACTGGGACTGCACGGTCGGGGTGGCCGAGCAGGCACCGGTCGTACCTCCCTGAGTGGTGATCTGGACGGTGTTGGAGACCGGCGAGACGTTACCAGCGGCATCGCGCGCCCGGACCTGGTAGCGGTAGGTGGTGTCCGGGGACAGGCCCGTGTCGGTGAACGAGGTCGTGGCCGAGGTGTCGACCTGGGTGAACGTGCCGCCCATCGCGCCGGGAGCGCGCAGGATCTCATAGCCGGTCACACCGGTGTCGTCAGTGGAGGCCGTCCAGGTCAGGCTGGTGCCGGTTGTGGTGGTGCCCGAGGCGGTGAGCCCGGCCGGGGCGGTCGGCGGCATGGTGTCGCCTCCGGTGGCGGCCGTGGTGAAGGTGGCCGGCGCGGAGTTGCCCGACAGGTTACCCGCGCCGTCACGCGCCCGTACGTACACCTGGTATTGGGTGTTGGCACTCAGCCCGGTCAGGGTGATCGAGGTGGTGGTGGACTGGCCGAGCTGCGGGTCGGTGGCGCCCTGCTCCCGGTAGATGTTGTAGCCGGCCAAGCCGGAGCCGCCCTGGTCGGTGGACGCGGTCCAGGTCAGCGTGGCACTGGCGGCGGTCACGTTGGACGCGACCGGCGTGCCTGGCGTGGTCGGTGGCGTGGTGTCGGTCGGACTGGTGGTCAAACCGAAGAACTCGATGGCGTAGAGGGCCATACCGCTCTGCGGAAGAGCATGCCCGGCGCCCTGGATGCTGTACGCCTCCACCTGCACGGTGCCGGACGGATTGGCGTACCGGCTGCGGTTCCAGCTTGCCTGCGGGGTGTCGGTGCTGGTCGGGGTCTGGCTCAGCCCGAACACATTGGTCCACTGCTCGATCGACTCTCGCAGCAGCGAGTAGGGCACGAGGGTGTCGTTGGTGCCGTGCCACAGCTGCATGCGCGGGCGGGAGCCGGAATATCCCGGGTACGCCTGGCGGACCGCATCGCCCCACTGCTGGGGTGTTCGGTCCATGCTCCCGCCGGTGCACCTGCTGCTTCCGGGCGGGTAGTCGGAGGCGCCGGCGAAGCAGTTGAAGGGCACACCCATGAAGGAGGCCCCTGCCTTGAACATGTCCGGGTAGACGGCGAGCATGTGCTGGGTCATCATGCCGCCGGACGAGCTTCCAGTGGCGTAGACCCGGTTCGGATCTCCCTGATGGTTCCGCTCGACGTAGTCGATCATCGAGGCGATCGAGACCGGATCGCTGCCGCCGCCGCGCTGCTTGGCCGCGTCCGACCAGGTGTCGAAGCAGTTGCCGAACCCTGCCGACTGGGTGGCGGTCGGGTAGATGACGATGAAGCCATATCGATCCGCCAGCGAGGCGAACTCACTGCCCTGGTAGAAGCCGGGACCGGAGCCGCCGCAGCCATGCATCGCAACCACGATCGCCGGCGAGGCCGGGCGCGAGTCCGGCACATAGACGTGCATCCGCATGTTGCCCGGGTTGTTGCCGAAGCTGGTCACCTCCACCAGGGTGGCGGCGACGGCCGGCGATCCGAGTACAACGGTCATGACGGCAAAGAGCGCCGCGGCGCAGGCACTAGCCAGCACCGTGGTCAATCGTCTCATTCGCACTCCTCCTCTCCATATCCGCGGCGCGCCACGGATCGGTCTGCCGCGTATTGACGTCGGTCGCTGGAAAATAGAAGGGCCACGATCCACCGTCAATGCACGCTTGGCGCGCATGCCCGCCAGTTCACCTGGCAATGAGCCGTTTCCCCTGGTTATCAAGTAACTTGTTATCAAGGTCCTTGATAACGGTGTGAGAAACTTACATTGGAGCCCGTCCTGACGGGGCGCGATATCGTCTCCTGGTGACCGATCCGGGTGTCCCCGCGGCCGCTGCGCCGGACGCACCGCCGCCCCGTGTGAGCTACCTGGTGTTCCGGCTGGAACGCCGCATCCGCGCCTGCCTGGATGAAGCGCTCGCCCGGCACGGCATGACGACCACCGGATACATGGCGCTCAGCGAGCTGCGCCTGCGCGACGCCCCATCCTCGGCCGATCTGGCCCGCATCGCCTTCGTCACTCCGCAGGCGATGAACCTGGTCATCCGCGATCTCGAACAACGCGGCCTGATCCGCCGCGATCCGCATCCCTGCGGCGGCCGCGCTCTGCGCACCCGCCTTACCCCGAAAGGTTTGAGCACCCTCCGGCGATGCGACCGCTCCCTCGACAGCATCGAAGCCGTCATGCTCGCCGAGATCGACGACCCGGACCGCACGACACTCACGGAAGCGCTCACGCTGTGCGCCCGAGCCCTCCACCCGGACACACGCCCCTGACCCCGGTCCTTCGGATGAGGCAAGCAGGATGGCGCGGGCCGAGCGGCCTGCTTCCTGAACGGTACTGCGGAATCGCGCGCCCAGCCGCGGGCGCGTTGAAAGCACGGTGCCTCAGCGCGGCGTATCACCAGGCGTTAGTGGCGAATTCTGATCGCAAAGGCGGGAGAGGAGTCGCCCTTCGTCAGGGCAGGGCGCTGTCCTCGATCCAGCGGGTGTCTTCGATGGTCTCGTCTGGAGCCCGCCCCTCAAGGCGAGCTCTTCATGGGGTAATCCTGTATCCGAGCGAGCACCATCGGCCGCACATGGCCTGCCGACATTTCTATTCCCGTACATCGCATTCATGTGGCCTGACGATGTCCGTGACGGATCAGGTTGGAGACCTTCGCGCAGGTAGTCGCACTGTGCGGCGGCGCCGGGTTCCAAGATCGCGACCAAGTTGAACCCCGCTGACCGTCGCCACCTTCCCCAACCCGTTGGCCGCCGAGTCGTCCCAGCTCAGGAGATCGATCAGCTCACAGCAGATCTGCCCCAGGCAGATCGCGTCACCCCTGGTCCGAATCGCTGCACATGATGGACGCATGAGCGAAGAATCAAAACTTCCGCTGTTGAACGCGCAGGTAAGACGCGAGCTTTATGAGCAGCGTGTTCTCGTTCTCGACGGCCCTCTCGACGATGACAACGGGACGCTGCTGGCCACGCAATTGATGACACTCGCCACCCAGGACGCGTCGACCGACATCGCATTGTGGATCCACTCCCCGGGCGGCTCGGTTCCCTCGATGCTGGCGATTCGCGACGTCATTCGACTCATTCCCTGTGACGTATCGACCCTCGTGTTGGGCATCGCCTACAGCGCCGGGCAATTCCTGCTGTCCTCGGGAGCCCGCGGGAAGCGCCGCGCCCTGCCGCACTCACGCGTCCTGATGCACCAGGGCTCGGCGGGAATCGGCGGCACCGCGGTTGACATCGAACTGCAGGCCAACGACCTTCGGCATACGCGCGACACGGTGCTCGGCCTCATCGCCGAGGACACGGGACAACCCGTCGGGCGCATATTCGAGGATTCCCTGCACGATCGTTGGTACACAGCGCAAGAAGCACTCGACTACGGCTTCATCGATGCGATCGTGCAGAACTTCGGCGAAATCGCGCCCCACCATCGCCCGCGGCCCGGATTCGGCATCACCGAAGGAGTCGGCAAGTGACCTCATATACGATCCCGAACGTAATCGCCCAGAATCCTCGCGGCGAGCGGATCATGGATGTCTACTCGCACCTGCTCACCGAGCGAATCGTTTATCTGGGCACCGCCATTGACGCGGGCGTCGCGAACGCGCTCATCGCGCAGCTGATCTTTCTGGAGTCGGACAACCCCGATGCCGAGATCCAGTTCTATATCAACTGCGAAGGCGGCGACCCGAGCGCGATGCTCGCGATCTACGACACGATGCGTCATATCCGCCCGCGGGTCTCGACCACCTGCGTCGGACAGGCCGTCGCCGTGGGCGCTGTCCTTCTCGCCGCAGGCGCCGAGGGAAAACGTGCCGCTCTCCCACACGCACGGGTGATCTTGCACCAACCGGCCGCTCAAGGGCGCGGAACGATCCCCGATCTCATCTTGCAGGCTGACGAGGTCGTACGTGTCCGGGCGGACATTGAGCGCATCCTGTCACGCCACACCGGCCAGACGATCGAGACCCTACGCGCCGACACCGATCACGATCGCGTGTTCACCGCGACCGCGGCCTTGGAGTACGGGCTCCTCGACCAGATCATCGAGGAGCACTCCTAACCCCGTGGACACCCCGGCAAGCCGCGCTATGCGGCCAGTGCGTACGCCGTCGCCGCCGAGCAGGTAGCGCCTCTCGACACGCTGTGCTGAGCGGGGCGCAGGCTCTCGGCCACGGCAAGGGTCAGATCGACCAGGGTCACATCCAGCGCTCCGGCGACCGCAGCGATCATCTCGCTCGACGGCTCTTTGAGCCCTCGTTCTATCTCGGAGAGATATTGCGGTGAGACTCCGGCGCGACTCGCCGTCTCGCTCAACTTCTCGCCTCGCTCGTGACGAATGCCTCGCAGACACTCACCGAGCACCTGCCTCCACAGCCGCTCGCGAACCGGAGAGAACTCGGGGGCGGTCCGATCGATCGCCGGACGCAGCGGCGGGATGGAGGAGGCCATGCCTACACCATAGGGAGACCTCACGTTCGAGTCCTGTCGGCTTCGCGTAGAGCAGAACCAGTCACTGGCCCCTCCGCCCGCCCTCAGGGCGCCTCCGCCCGCTCACGAGTGGGCGCTGCGGCGGCGACCACTCGGTGACACCGGTCACCCGGCCACGTGACCAGGGCGCACACCGCGCTCTGCAAGGTGAGGCGGGGTCCGGAAGCCGGGTTGCGGTCCTTCCAACGCCAGGCCGGCCACTCGTGTGAGGCGCGGGCATCCTGAACGCCATGTCCGTCGCCGGTACCGACCGCCCCTCCCGCACTCGCCGTACCGACCCCCAGGCCCAGCACCTCGGCGCATCAGGACCCGAGGTGCTCAGCCCGCCGCCGGCTCTTCACCGACGGCGTACTGAGGGCCATGGGCTTACCGTGTATGTCGGAGGGGGAGATGAACCCCCATACGCCTGGCCTGGGGCTATAGGTTCCCCGACTTGAACCCTCAGCGCCAAGACAAAGCAAAAGCGCCAGGTCAGAGACCTGGCGCTTTTATGTGACCGGTGTCCGAGGGGCGAGCGCCACCGGACGCACATGGCCCACCACCATCCCCAGCCCCAGACACCGCATCCACGTAGCCTGATGCGCCATCGCTGTTTCGTCGTGCTCGCCCTGCCGGTCGAACGCGTCTGTACCGGCGAGCCGCTCGGTTGGTCGTGGGCCCCTAAAATCAGGCCCGTAAACAGCTCGCCGACCAGGGTTGCATCCCGGCCCAGGTGACAAGCGCCGCGAAACCGGGTGCGGAGCCTGGTGTGACTCGGCAGCGATGAGCCAAGGTCCGGCGATCAGTGTCGCCCCTGGCAGAGCGGTCAGCCCGCTGGTCACGCCTGCTGGTCGTTCGCTCAGTAGATCATCTCAAGCATGCCAATTTCGCCTGCAAATCCTCGGTATCGCGATGACCCAACTCCTCCATGATGGAGAGTGCTTGAATCCAGGATTCCCTCGTCCCGGTGCTGTCCTGGAGCTCGAGGAGGCTTGTCGCCAAGGTGGTGGAGAATATAGGCCTCACCGTATCGATCGTGAACCTTGAACCGCGCCGGGATCGGTGGAGACTCTATTGGTTGACTCCAGTCGCCGGTTGGGGCTGGTGTTGAGCGTAGTAGACGGCTTCGTGTTCGGCGGGCGGGACGTCACCGATGGCGGTGTGCA
>NZ_JBQHCW010000025.1:0-133523 GCF_052068115.1 Nonomuraea sp. ZG12 | reverse complement strand
CGACATCGCCCGCGCAGCACTCGTCCTCACCCATTTCGAGCATGACTACCTACCGGCAATTGGCTGAGATCACCTCACTGAGCTCGGCTCCACCGAAGCAGATCTGAGGAAAACGTCCTGAAATGCCGAGAGGTACCCTCAGGGCTGGGGCGTTGGGAGTTATTCACGCTTCCAGCAACCCGCCCGGACAGGTACCTCTCGCGTACGATTGTTTTATGCCTCGGCCAAGGCCACCCGACTTTCGACGAGCACCTGATCGGCTACGCCGGGCTCGCGCCGATGCGACTCGTCGAACGCTGCGTCCCGCACACACTGGCCGCCGCGCACGTCACCGCCGCCGACTCGCCTGCGGAGCCCGAGGCGGTGTCTTCAGAACCCGGATGCCCATACTGGTGAACACCTCATCGAACGCAGTGGTGAACGTCGCAGCCGGTCACGGATGAGGATCCGGAAGCCCTCGGACCGATCTCCCACCTCGACCAGCCGGCTCCGGTGCGTCGTGCGCCCGGCGGTAGGCCACCGGAGACAGGCCCACGCAGGTGTAGAACTGTTTGCGCAGTGCGACCGGGTAGCCGAAGCCGCAGGCGGTGGCAATACGTGCGATGGTCAGGTCGGTGGACTCCAGTAGCAGGCGTACGTGTGCCAGACGCCGCTGGGCCAGCCACTTGAGTGGGCTGATGCCCGCCTCACTGCGGGAAACGGCGGGTGAAGGTGCGTACGCTCATGTGTGCATGTCGTGCCATGTCCCGCAGCGTGATCGGTTCGGCCAGCTGTTCCAGTGCCCGCAGCCGGGTCGCCGAGGTGGAACGGTCGGTGTCCCGAGGAACCGGTGCTCGACGCACTGAGCCTGACCGCCCTCGCGCCACGGCGCTGCTACGCACCGGCGTGCAGCGGCCGCTGCGACCGTCGCTCCATGGTCCGGACGAATGACGGTCGCAGGTTCGAATTCCGCAGGGCGCGCTTTGATCACGGCATTGAGCTAGGGAAACGCACGCCACGACACCCTTGTAGGACATTGTTCTGGCCTATCCGTACTCCTACCGTGCTCGCCCGTACCAATCCCATGCACACCATGCTCATCACGCCGTTCATCACCGCGCTCACCGCCCCTGCCCCATGACGAACGGCCTCCTTCCGCCGCGATTCCAGCGGAACGAAGCCGTTCCTCGGCCGGATCGAGGTCGGCTGCCGGGCGCTGTTCACCGAGGATCAGTCGCAGGCGCTCGTCGTGTTCATGCCCAGCCAGGAAGCGAGGCCGGGGGCAAGATCAGACTGCTCGCAGTGCCGGGCCACGAGGACTTCGCGGCCACCTCAGGACAGTAGGCTAGCCCGCGGGGAGGAAGTTGTGGATCACCAGTCCGAAACCGCGAACGCATCGAGGCTGAGCGCTTGGTCCTGCATGCGGACGCGCCCCCGACGCTGGCACCGCGAGATCCTTGACTCCTTGCCCGAGGTGACCGACCTCGTTGAGGTCCCAGATCACGCCGAAGTCCAGGCTCGATGAGTAGAGGTCGCCGATCAGGCGTTCGGCTTCCGGCGATGGGAAGGCCACCGGCGGAGTCGGAGACGGAAGGTGGCGACGGCGAGCTTCGCCTCCTGGCATCGACCGGCGACCCAGGGTGGCCGGGATCGTGAGGCTCGTGGAGGCGTGAGGTGGGGCGAGGCAGAAGGTTCGTCGGGTATCCGAGCGCGCCCCTGCGAGGCATGGCGCTGGCAGGGCTCGCGCTGCTGGGACCGCCGCTCCTGGTCGTGATCTTCGTGGGCGCGCACGCAGGCCTGCCGTCTCCGGCGTTCTTCGTCGAACAGGGCCGCCGGCTGCCGGCGCTGGCCCGGCGGCTGGCCGCCCGATGGGGTGGCGTGGAGATCGCCTCGCCCTACCGTCCGGCTCCGCCGTCGCCCGTACGTGATCCCGACGGCTGGTATCGCGACGGCGACGCGCTGTTCCGCTCGGCGTTCCTGCCCGCTTACCTGGCGCGGCTGCGGTGGATCGCCCGCGATCCGGCGACCGCGCGCGACCTGTCGTGGATGATGCTCAACCCGCTGGTCGGCGGCGTGCTGGCGGGACTCGCGCCGGCGCTGATCGGCGGCGGACTCACGGCGCTGTGGTTCCACCGCCCGGCCGGCGCCGTAGCGATGCTGCTCGGCCTCGCGCTCGGGCCCCGGCTGCTGCACCTGCACGCCCGCTGGACCCGGGTGCTGCTCGCGCCGTCGTCACGCCGTGTGCCAGGCCGCGTCGCGGCGGCCGTCGGGGCGAGGGTCGTCGCCGGGGCGCGTCTGTGCGCGAGCGTCGCGCTGTCCGGGGTGGCGATGGTGTTCGCCGTGGCCCAGGTGGTGGCGATCGGGCTGATGCCGGTGCGGCTGTGGCCTGAGACGGTGCTGGGCTCGCGTCGTTTCGTGTCCTGGCGCCGGGCCCGGATCGGCGAGTGGACGGGCGTGCGGATCGGCGAGCCGTACCGCCCCGAGCCTCCGCTGCCCGACCCTGAGCCGGACGGGTCGTACCGGCTGGGATGGGGGCCGGTCGGCACGGTCTACCAGACGCGGGGAGCCGCCGTGCGGGCGCGGCGGTTCCGGTGGATGGCAGGCGACCGGGCCTCGTGGCGGGATCTGGCGTGGTTGTTCCTGGAGGTGCCCGTCGCCGCCGTGCTCTTCGCCGGGCCGGCCGTGCTGATCGTCGGCGGGCTGGCCGTGCTGTGCTGGCTGTGGTTGTGGACCGAGGCGCTGGGCCTCCTCACCGGGCTGACGTGGTCGCCCGACGACCTGCTGCACGCCGCCGTCCCGGCGTGGTCGGGCGTCCCGGCTCCGGTGGCCGGTCTGGTCGCCGCCGCCCTTGGCATGGCGGTCGCGCCGGCGTTGCTGCGCTGCCATGCCCTGCTGAGCCGGTCACTGCTCGGCCCGACCAGGGCGGCGCTGCTGACGAGCCGGGTGGACACGCTGACCAGCAGCCGCGCCCAGATTCGGGACGCCCAGGCCGCAGAGCTGCGCCGGATCGAACGCGACCTCCACGACGGCGCGCAGGCCAGGTGGGTGGCCGTCGGGATGACGCTGGGGGCGGCGGAAGGGCTCGTCGATCAGGATCCCGAGGCGGCCAAGGCGATGATCGCCGGTGCCAAGGACATGTCGGTGGTCGCGCTCGGCGAGCTGCGCGAGCTCATCCGGGGCATCCATCCGCCGGTGCTCGCCGACCGCGGGCTCGCCGACGCCGTACGCACCCTGGCGATGGACGCTCCGCTGGAGGCGGAGGTTCGCGTGCACCTGTCGGGCCGGGTGGCCGCACCGATCGAGGCGGCGGTCTACTTCGCCGTGTCCGAGCTGCTGACCAACGCCGCCAAGCACGCCGCCGCGTCAAGGGTCCTGGTGGAGCTGCGCCACGCGGACGGCGTGCTGACGGTCACCGTAGCCGATGACGGGCGGGGCGGCGCCGTGGCCCTGCGCGGGGGCGGGCTGCACGGCATCCGGAGCCGCCTCGACGGATTCGACGGAGTTCTGATCCTGTCCAGCCCACCGGGCGGACCGACCGTTGCTACCTTGGAGATTCCATGCGCGTTGTCCTCGCCGAGGACGTCTACCTCCTCCGAGAAGGGCTCACCCACCTCCTGAGAGCCCACGGCATCGAGATCGTGGCCGCGGTGGACACCGGCGAGGAATTACTCGACGCCCTGGCCAGGCACCAGTCGCATGCCGCGATCGTGGACGTGCGCCTGCCGCCCAGCTACACCGACGAAGGGGTGCGAGCCGCCATCGAGGCCCGCACCCGCCGTCCCGGATTTCCCGTCCTGGTCCTGTCGCAGTACGTCGAGCAGATCTACGCCCGCGAGTTGCTGGCCGACGGCGCCGGAGGCGTCGGTTACCTGCTCAAGGACCGGGTGTTCGACACGGGCCACTTCGTCGACGCGCTGCGCCGGGTCGCGGCCGGCGGCACCGCCATGGACCCGCAGGTGATTTCGAAGCTGCTCGGCGGTACCTCGCCCCTGCACCCGGTCGCGTCGCTGAGCCCGCGCGAGCGCGAGGTGCTCCAGCTCATGGCGCAGGGGCGCTCGAACGCCGCCATCGCCGGCCAGCTCAACATCAGCGAGGGTACGGCCGGCAAGCACATCGCCGCCATCTTCGTCAAGCTCGGCCTAGAGGCCACCGACGACACCAACCGCCGGGTCCTGGCCGTGCTGGCGTTCCTCAACCACGCACGGCCGGGGCCGCCGCCCTCCGCTGGGCCTTGATCAACGGGTGGGCCGGACGGACAGGGCATGCCGGAACACCCCGCGCGGGTCCCAGCGGGCCTTCACCCGCTGCAGCCGCGGGTAGTTGCCGCCGTAGTAGAGCGTGGACCAGGGCACGCCGGAGGTGTTCCACGCCGGATCGGCCAGGTCGATGTCGGGATAGTTGATGTAGGCGCCACCGTTGGCGCCGCCCGGGACGGGTACGCCGCCCGTGTCGGCGTACATCGTCTGGTAGAAGCGCCGCACCCACGCGATGCGCTCGGCGCTCTCCCCTTCCGTCCAGGTGCCCAGATAGAGCGCTTTGAGGATCGAGTCGCGCTCGGCCACGGCGGTCGCGTCGGCGGCCACGGTGTTGACCTGCCCGCCGTACGACGCCAGCAGCATCACTCCGCTCGAAGAGGCCGGACCGGCCACGCTGAGGTGGTCGTAAGCGACCCCGATCTGCCGATCGGTGAACCGCCGGCGCAGCTGGGCGGATTTGGCCTTGAACCTCCCGGACTCCTGGTCGCTACCGAGCGCTTGCGTGCTGACCGCGTGGTACCACGGCAGCCGTCGCACCGGAGGGATGTACGCCCGCGCCCGCACTCCTCGCGTCAGCGCCGCGAAGTACTCGGTGAGCAGGCGGTCGGCGTTCGGAACGGAAGCGTCCATCATGGTCGGCAGGATCATGCCGCCGGGATCCGCCCCCTGGGCGCGGCTCTGGATGATCAGCGCGCTCCAGAGCCCCGCGTACGGCGAGCCGGGGGCGCTGTTGCGCTCGTGCCACTCGCCGTGGTTGCGCAGCAAAGTGGTGAAGGACTCCCTGGTCATATCGCTCCACGACCAGGCCGGGTGACAGACCAGCAGGGCCGGTGGCGGCTTGGGCAGCAGCGTACGGGGATCCTTGCCCTTCGCCTTCGGGTCGCGCATCCAGTAGCGCGTCACGACGCCGAAGTTCCCGCCTCCGCCGCCCGTGTGCGCCCACCACAGGTCATGGTTGGGGTCGGACGGATTCCTCGTGGCGACCACCGCTCGTGCCCGCCCCGAGCGGTCCACCACCACGACCTCCACGGCATGCAGGTAGTCGACCACCGCGCCCAACCGGCGCGAGTGCTGGCCGTAGCCGCCGCCTGCGATGTGGCCGCCGGCCGCCACCCCGCCGCACTGGCCTCCGGGAATCGTCACCCCCCAGCCCAGGTATAGCTTCCGGTACACCTGCATCAACGTCGCGCCCGCCTCGATCGCGAACGCGCCCCGCTTGTCGTCGAAGTACACCTCTGACATCTCGCACATGTCGATCACGACCTGCGCACCGTCACCGACGAAGTTCTCGTAGCAGTGGCCACCGCTGCGCACGGTGACCCGCTTACCGGCTCCGACCGCCTCCTCCACGGCCTTCTCCACCTGCTCGGTCGAGCCGACCACGTGGAAGTACTCCGGTCTGGGGTCGAACCGCTGATTCGTCCGGCGCACGACGAGATCCGCATAGCGCGGATCACTCGGGGCTATCCGGACCGGCCCCAGTTCCTGAGCCTCCGCCCTTGACGGCGGGCCAAGGCCCAGCACCGCCGTTCCGCCGACTGCCGCCGCCCCGCCCATGAATCCGCGGCGGGTCACCTTGCTCACGATCGACCACCTCCTGCTCGCAGCTGAAATCCGTGCGATGGCAACGCTAGGAGCGTGATCACCGGGCGGACAACGGCCTTGGCACCCGTCTGTGATGGGAGATAACCCCCAGTCAGCCGAAGAGCCGCTGACGGCGGTGGCCGCCGCGGCTGATCGCCGGACCGCTGGTGGTGGCCGTCTGCGGCGGCGTCTTCATCACCGTGACCCCCTCAGCGCTTCGCTGATCCTCCGCCCTGCCGCGTTCGCCTTTTGCTGTTTTCGCAATAGGAATTCCCAATTTCTTCGTCCCCGTGGCACGGTGGCTTCGTCGAGGTCTCCTTGATCGTCCGGCGGCAGATCAAGCTACAAAGAATCGAGTCGTTCCATGACGTCCACTATCAGTAGCCATGTGGGCGACCGCATCGCGATCAGCGATCTGGTCACGTCGCTGGCCTATGCGCAGGATGAGCGCAGTTGGGACCTTTTCCCGCACATTTTCACCTCCCGGGTGGTGGTCGACCTGTCCTCGCATCTGGGCTCCCCTCCTCAGGAGGTGGCCGTCGAAGAATTAGCCGACGGAGCACGGAACGCGCTGGAGGGGTTCGACGCCACCGACCACGTGGTGTCCAATATCCGGATCCAGCTGGAGGGCGACGTCGCGCATTGCCGGGCGTATGTGCTCGCCTATCACCACTTGCAGGACGCTCCCGGGCCCGTCAATTACTGTTCTATGCGCGGAAAATGGAAGCTGGAATTGATCCGCACCGAGGGCGGTTGGCGCATCAAGAAATGGGCGGTCGGGCGCACCGGCCCGATCGACGGCGACGACAGTCTCTACCAGGTGGCCGCCTCACGCGTGACCGGCACGGAAATCGACTCGAAGCCTTCCGATGAGAACGTCAACAGGGCGAGCGGTCATGAGGGCCGGAAGTGAGGGTAAGATCCCTGACCGATGCCGGTGACAAGTTCTCCTCGGGGCAGCTGTACATTCTGGGGTGCTCTGCGCGACGATGCTTTTCGAGGGGATGAACCTCGCGAATGTCAACATGCAGTTGCCGCAAATCACGGCCGATCTCCAGTTGGGCCCTGCCGCCTCCCAACTCCTCGTAAGTTCCTATCTGGCGGTGTTCGGGGGCTTGCTTCTGCTGGGCGGACGACTGGCCGACGCAGTCGGCCAGTCGTCCGCGCCTTTCTGGTGGCCGTCGGTATCTTCGGTCTGGGATCGCTCATCGCGACGACGGCCACGGGCCCGGTCATGCTCATATCCGGTCGCGTCGTCCAGGGGATCGGGGCCGCATTCACCGTGCCGGGGGCCATGGCCATCATCGCGATCACCTTCCCCGAAGGCCCGGTGCGAAATCGCGCGCTGGGGCTCTGGGCAGCGGTGGGTGGCAGCGGCTACGCCGCGGGTCTGCTCGTCACGGGCGGGCTGACACAGCTGTTCGGATGGCGGTCCGGGTTCGGGATCTTCGTGGTGATGGCCCTGCTCATCCTCGGCTCCGGATCGACGCCGATGACGTCGTCCTCAGGCCCTCCTACGACCATCAGGAATTCACCTTCAGGAGGGTGGGATGAGCGCTCCGACCAACCCCAGATTCTCGCTGACCGGCCATCTCGGGCGTCGCGTGACCGAGAGCAGTTTTCACGGCCGATGGCAGCCCGTGTTCTTCGGGTTCACCCACCACGGTCGACCCGGACCGGGATACACCGACCGTGATGAAGGAGTTCTTGACCTCTTATCCACGTTTCACGGGGCTTACCGGGACCACAGCGGAAATCAAATCGGTCATGCAAGAATTCCGGACGTTCGCTGTCCGCGTGGACGATCCCGCGGAGGTGGGAGGCTATCGGGTTCCACACACCGCGATCAGCTACCTGATCTCCCCGGCAGGGGAGTATGTGACGCATTTTCCGGATGCCATACCTGCGGATGTCGTTTCATCCCGACTCCGCTTGCACCTTACTTCCTGACTCGGGCACAGCTCGCCGGGTGGCCCGGAGGAGTCTCACCTCCGGGCTTCCACAGAACGGAGCGTGACAATCTCTCATCCCACCCAGTCCGTCAGCACTCGGCCCTCCAGGCCGGGGTCGGCTGCGATGCAGTAGCCCGGTCCACCACTGTTCGGCCTTCTTGAATGACCGCAGCCGTTTGAACAGGGATACAGGCCCTATCGGTCCCGCGCCCCGAGGCTGGCCTGATCCGCGGCGTTACGGCCGGCCGCCCAGCCCTCCCGGTCCCAGGACGTGCGGACCGCGTGCGAGACCAGGTTCGGGAACATGCGCTCGACCGCCTGCTCCACCTTCTGTTCGCGGGCCGCCAGCACCGGCACCAGGTCGGTGCCCCGGCTGGCGCTCTCCTGCGAGACCGCGGCCGCCGTCGCCTCGGCGAGCCGCTCCCCGATCCTGGAAGCGAACGCCGACAGGAACGACTGGCGGAACGCCTTGTTCCTCGACCGGCCGGTGCCGTGCTTCTTGGTGCCCGAGTTCACCAGCGCGGTCTGCGCCTGCACCAGCAGTGAGGTGAAGAGCATCTCCACCCAGGACAGGTCCGCCCAGAACCCCAGCACGGTGGCGAACCCCAGCTCCTTCGACCAGATCACCCGGCACCTGTTGGCTTCGGCGATGAGGTTGAGCAGCATGGCCTTGGGTTGCTCGTACGGCGCGTCGATGCCGACCCGGATGCCCGCCGGGGCCTCTCCTCCGCCTGGCTGCGCGTCCAGCATCGCCTCGTCGATGCTGTACTTCGCCATCAAACTCTGCGCCGCCGACGTGAACGTCTCCGCCTCCGCCTCGTACGTCGTCGACTCCGCCTTGGCAAGCAGCGCCCGCACCCGCGCGAGCGTCTTCTCGCTGACCGCGTGCGAGCGTGCCTGGACCCTACGGCGAGCGGCCCCGGGCGGCGGGCTCAATGACTCAAGCCGCGGCAGCCCGGTCAGCACCCCCAACAATTCCAGCACACCGGAGACGGTCACCAGCCGGCCGGCCCCGTCGCGCGCCTGCCGCGCCGTCAGGTAACCGCCCTTCCACCACACCGCGGCCTCCAGGCCGGCGAGTTGGTCGCGCCAGCGCTCATCCACCGTGGCCGGCGCGTAGGCCCGCATCTCCCAGGCAATGAGGTCAGCCGCCGCCCGCCCGTGCCAGTCGGTCAGCCGTCTGGCCGCGATCCTGACCACGTCGGCGGGCTGCCAGCCGTTCCGCCACAACCCTGAGATCGCACGGGTCACGACCTCCACCAGCACGCGATCGGCATCGTCCCGGTCGGCCAGGAAGGCGGCGGCGGAGTCGAAGGCGGCCTGATCCTCGCAGGCAAGCGCCTCCATCGCCGCGCCGATCAGCTCATCAGCCTTACTCACCCGTGCCGTCCACCTTGAGGAAAGTCCGCCAGAACCCTACCGTGACGGAGCCTCGTCCCTGCTCACTGCCTCGGTGGGAAGGCGGCGAGGTCCTGACCGACCCCGGCTGACCCTGCGCTCCTGGTCACGCTGCGCGAGGCGTTCGCCGTGGCCCCCGGCCTCAGCGCCGCACGGGCCGTCGTGCTGCGCACGGATTGTGCTGATGCGTACGGAAACGATACCGGCGACAAGGTGACCGGTGTAGCCGCTTTGGCACCAGCGAGGCTGACGTGGAGTCCTTCGACCTCGCCGGGCCACCCTTCCCGTTCAGCTTCGGCGATCCGCGAAGGGTCAGTGCCACGCCTGGAGCTCCTCGCCGTGCGGATCGTCCACCACGCTCCACTCGCCGTCGATGCGCATGGTGGCCCGCCGCCCGGTGTCGTAGCGGTCCCAGCCGGGATCGCCGGTCGTGGCGAAGGCCACCCAGGCCGCGTGCATCCGGACGGTCAGGTCCGACGGCGGCTCGTCCGGACCGAGCAGGGCCTGTGAACCGCGCAGCCGGGGCAGGTCGGTGACGTCGAAGACGAACGGCAACTCCACCGCGTGGGTGGCGCCCAGCTCGCCGCCCAGCGCGTTCGAGCGCCACGCGAACGAGTAGCGGTAGGTGGCGGCGGCCCGCCCCGCATGCGCGTCGGCCAGGCGCCGGCTTCCCACGCCGAACAGGGCGTCACCCATGATGGCCGAGCGCAGTTCTCCTTCGGACGCCTGCGGCCTGGCCTTGCGGTAGATCTCGACGAGGCGGGCGGGCTGCGGGTGTGAGCGGGCCGCGGCGGCGTCCACGTCCGCCGTCGTCGAGGTGGACAGGTTCCCGAACGGTGCCAGGTAGAGGTTGCCCTCCTCCGTGTTGGTGCCCACCAGCAGGTCCACGCCCGCGCCTCGGCCCGCGGCGACGGCCTCGGCCGGCTGCCGGTCGAGCACGACGCTGAACGGGCTGAGCCCGATGAGCGGGTCACCGTGGGTCTCGGTCCGTAGGTCGATGCCCGACAGTTCGGACATGACCTCGACCAACCGCCGGTCGGGAAGGCCCGCGAAGGCGTCGGCATGAGGCTCGACCCCAAGCGCGTGAGCCGTGGCGCGGGTCACGCGGGCGGCCTGCTCAGGCGTGAAGGCACCCAGGCCGCTGCCGCTCTGCACGATCGCGCGCCGGAACAGCCCCTCGGCCTCGGGCGCGGCCAGCACACCGCCCACGATCGTGGCGCCCGCGGACTGGCCGGACAACGTGACGCGGGCCGGGTCGCCGCCGAACGCGGCGATGTTCTCCCGTACCCACCTCAGGGCGGCGATCACGTCGAGCAGGCCGCGGTTGGCGGGCGCACCCGGCAGGTCGAGGAAGCCCGCGATGCCCAGCCGGTAGTTGAGTGTCACGAGCACGACCCCGTCGCGGGCGAAGGCGGACCCGTCGTAGATCTCCGACCGGGTGGAGCCCGCCACGAACCCGCCACCGTGCACGAACACCATCACGGGCAGCCGCTCCCCGGAGGCCCCCGGTGTCCACACGTTGACGGTCAGGAAGTCCTCGCCGGGGATCCAGCCCGGCCCGAAGTACGGGGTCATGTCCACGCTGCCGAGCCGGCGTTCGGCCTGCGGCGCAGTCGGCCCTGGCTCCGTGGCGTCCCTTACACCGTGCCAAGGGGCGTGCGGTCGTGGCGCGGCGAACCGGGCGGCGCCGGTCGGCGGAGCGGCATAAGGGATGTTCAGGAACACGGTCGCCCCGTCGCGCCTCAGGCCGCGCACGGCACCTTGCGCTGTGACGACGGTGTCTGCCGCGTGGTGGTTCATCGGGCGTCCTTCGAGGTCTCGGCGTAGGAGTCGAACGGAGCCCAGCTCTTGACGGCGAACCCGCTCCCTTCGCGAACCACCTCGGCGGCGCCGTGCCCGCCCAGGTGCGCGGGGATGACCAGGGCGTTGTTGTCGGCGGCCCAGCCGAGGACCTTGCCACGGGAGGCGCGGGCGCCCGCGGGGTCCTCACAGAAGCAGCTGTTGGTGTCCGGCTCGATGAGCTGCACCGGGTTGTGCAGCATGTCGCCGACGAACACCGCGAGGTCGGTGCCCGATCGGAGGGTGAGTACGGAGGACCCCGGGGTGTGCCCGGGCGCGAGGTCCAGGCGCAGGTTGGCGTCGATCGTGTACGTGTCCTCCCACAGCAGGGTCAGGCCCGCCTCGTGGACGGGGACGACGCTGTCCTCGAACACGTTCTGGTTGCCCCGCCCGAACACCGTCGGGTGCTCGTTGACCGGGTTCCAGAAGTCGAAGTCGGCCTTGGGCATCACGTACGTGGCGTTGGGGAAGGTCGGCACCCAGCTGCGGCCGTCCAGGTAGGTGTTCCAGCCGACGTGGTCGATGTGGAGGTGGGTGTTGATCACGAGGTCCACGTCCTCGGGCCGCACGCCGGCGCGGGCCAGGTTGTCGAGGAAGTCGGTATCGAGGTGGCCCCAGACCGGCGCGTAGGGCCGCTCCTTGTGGTTGCCGACGCCGGTGTCGACGAGGATGTTCCTGCCTTCGCTGCGGAGCAGCCAGGTCTGGATCGCGGAGTTGACGATCCGCGTCTCGGGGGCCACGAAGTGCGGCTCCAGCCAGGAGGAGTGCTTCTCCCACGTACGTGGCGAGGTTTCCGGGAAGAACGTCTCGGGCGTCATCTCGACGGGCCCGTAGTACTCCCAGATCCGCGTGATCGAGACGTCACCCAAGGTGATCTGGTTGGCAGGCATGAGTATTCCTCAATGAGACGAGTGGTGATGAGTGCGGTGAGATCCGCCGCCCGTCCATCGTGCGCCGCCGCCCGGGGCCGGCGGTATGCGTCAGGTGACTGCATCCGCTGCGGCCACGCGCTTGCTACCGTGGCAGAAAGGGGAACGGACCTGCGACGACCCTGCGGTCCTGCTCAATGAGATCTTTGGAGGGCCTGTGCACGAGCGGGCGCCGGGCTCCCGCGTCACGGCGGAACGTGACGCGATCGTCGGGCGGGACGCCGAGGTCGAGCGGCTCTCCACTCTGGCGGCGGACGCATCCGGTGGCGGCCGGGTCCTGCTCATGTCCGCAGCCGCGGGGATGGGCAAGAGCACGCTACTGGAGTACGCGGCCCGCCGCGCCGAGGAAGCAGGCCATCGGGTGCTGCGGGCGAGCGGTCGCGAGTCGGAGAGAGACCTGGCCTTCGCGGGCCTGCACCAGCTTCTTCGGCCGGTGCTGGACGAGGCGGCCCACCTGCCGGATCGACAGCGCCGGACGCTGCTCGGCGCCTTCGGGTTCGTGCCCGACGCCCCCGACCCCCTGCTGACGGGGGTCGCCGTCCTGACCCTGCTGTCCCAGGTGGCCGAACGGGCGCCGCTCGTGGTCGTGCTCGACGACGCCCAGTGGATCGACTCCGCATCCGCCGACGTCCTCGCCTTCGCCGCTCGCCGGCTGGACGACGACCCCATCACCCTGCTGGCCGCCGTACGCGACGACGACCCCGTCGCACCGCCGCCCGGCGTACGCGACGGCGGGCCGGGCTTCGGCCGGGGGCGGGACTTCGGCGAGGGGGCACCGACGCTCGTGCTGCCCCCGCTCGACCCGATGGCGTCCCGGCGGCTGCTCGGCCTGCGCGTGCCCGGCCTGACGGGCAGGATCAGGGAACGCGTGCTCGACCAGGCCGCAGGAAACCCCCTGGCCCTGCTCGAACTGGCCGAAAACGCATCGCTCAACCCGGACGACCACGGCCCGCTGCCGGTCGGCCAGCGACTGGCGGCCATCTACGCCGCCCGGCTGGCGGAGCTGCCGGAAGCCGGTCGGCGGACCTTGTTGCTCCTGGCCGCCGCCGACTTGGAAGATCCACCCGACGCCGTGTTGGCGCTGCTGCCCGACGCCGACGACAAAGCCTGGCCCGCCGTCGAAGAGTCCGGGCTGGTCCGCCGGGCAGGCCGTCACGTACGGTTCCGCCACCCGCTGGTCCGCTCCGCGATCTACCACGCGGCGCCGTTCGACGCCCGCATGGAGGCCCACCGCACGCTGGCCGATGCCCTGCGTGACGAACCGGACCGCCATGCCTGGCATCTCGCCGCCGCCACCCTCCACCCCGACGCGGAGGTCTCGGCCGCCTTGGAGCAGACGGCCGACAGGGCTCGCAGGCGAGGCGGCTACGCGGCGGCGGCCAAGGCGCTGGCCCGCGCGGCGGAGCTGCGTCCCGGGCGCGAGGACAGCGCCCGGCTGCTGGCGGACGCGGCCGGCCTGGCCGTCTTCACCGGGGACCTGTCCTGGGTGAAGACGCTGGCCGACCGGGCCCGCGCCCGCACCGACGACCCGGTCCTGCTCGCCACCGCCTCACTGCACGTCGGGCGACTGTCCGCGCTCACCAGGCAGCACGCCGCCGGCTTCAACAGCATGGCCGCGATCGCCGGCGACCTGGCGGCCACCCACCCCACCATCGCGCTCGACGCGCTCGCCGCCGCCGCGGTGCTGCGCTTCTACTCAGGCGAGGAGTCCCAGCGGCGGGAGATCGACCGGCTCCTGCCGCGCCTGCCCGCCGGAGCGCTGCGGGAGTGGGCGCGCATCGTGTCGGACCCGTTCGGCGGCGGACGCGAACTGGCGCCCCGGCTGCCTGACATGATCGCCGCAGCCGGGGGCGGCCTTGGAGCGGGCGATCGCGGAGGGGTCGGCCGCGGCGCCGGTGCGGGTGGTCGACCCGAACGGTTGACCGCGCTGGCCATCGCGGCGTGGGTGCTGGACGAGACCCCGCTGGCGGTCCGGACGTTCGACGAGGCCGTCCAGTCATGGCACACCGCAGGACCGCTCCCCGAGGGGCTCGGCGGCGTCATCGCGCTGGCCTACTTCGAGTATGGCCGCTGGGATCAGGCCCGTGCGGTCTGCGCCGCCCTCGGCGCACTGCCGGCCGCGGCCGGACTCGGCCACGCCGTCGCGTGCGCGCACGCCATCGAGGCCATGGTCGTGGCGTCCCAGGGCGACGCGGCACCTGCCCGCGCGCTCGCCGACGAGGCGTTGCGCCTGGTGGACCCGCTGGAGAGCCGATCGGTCGCCGTGTACGCGCACCGCGCCCTGACCGCCGCCGCCATGGCCGAAGGCGACCACGAGGCCGCCTACGAGCACGCGCGGATGATCTTCGACACCAACGGCGATCCCGTCCATTACCACGCCTCCTACCCGGCCCTGCCGGAGCTGGCCGAGTCCGCCGCGCGCAGCGGCCGTCACGCCGAGGCGATCGAGATCGTCGAGCGCTCGGCCCGCGCCCTCGCCCGGGGCGGCTCGCCCCGCCTGCGGAGCCTGGTGCACCGCAGCCGCGCGTTGCTCGCCGAACCCGAGCACGCCGAGCCCGCCTTCCTGGCGGCCCTGGCCGATCCCACCCTGGAACGCTGGCCCTTCGAGCGCGCGCAGACGCTGCTGGAGTACGCGGAATGGCTGCGCCGCCGCCGCCGGATCGCCGAGGCGCGGCCGTTCCTCACCTCGGCGTACGACACCTTCCGCCGACTGGGCGCGCTTCCGTGGAGCGAACGCGCGCAGGCGGAACTGCGAGCGGCCGGTCTGGACGTCCACCCGGCCGACCCCGGAGCCATCGCCGGCCTTTCTCCGCAACAGCAGCAGATCGTCCGGCTCGCCGCCCGCGGGCTGACCAACCGCGAGATCGGCGAACGGCTCTTCCTGTCGCCGCGTACCGTCGGCTCCCACCTCTACCGCACCTTCCCCAAGCTGGGCGTCACCGCCCGCTCCCAGCTTCGCGACGTGGTGGAGGCGGCGGCTGTGGACGGCGGCATGCCCGACTAGGTCGTCGTGCAGAGGACACGGCCGCCGTCGAAGGTCTGTGCCAGCTCGGCCGTCGCCTTGTCCAGGCGGTCCACGTGAAAGAGTTCGCGCGACGTACGATCGCCGCGCCACCGGCGGTCTGCGGCCAGCCGCGCCAGCGTGCGCCGGTCGTCGTGGCAGGAGATCGCGGGCCACGCGCCGGCCTCCATGAGGCGGATCGCTTGGTCCAGGTTGACCCGGATGCGCTCGACGGCGCGGACCTCGCACCCTGCCTCGCCCATCTGAGCCGCGGCGGTCACGGCGGCGAGACTGCGGACGTGGTAGGCGCACGACTCCAGCAGGGCGAGCAGGTGGCGGGCGCGGGCTCGGCGGGCTCGGCGCGGGTTCAGCGGGTGGGTCAGCGGGCGAAGGGAGCCGCGCAGGTCCTCCAGAGCCCGATCCAGCTCATGGGCGTCGAGCAGCGCGTCCCCTCCCGGGGTACGCGTCCGCCGAAGGGCACGCAGCACCTCAAGCAGCCGCTCGCCACCGGCCCCGCGCACGGTCGTAGGCAGCACGAGCGCTCCTGCCAACACCCCGCACAGCACGCCGAGCGCGGTCTCCCAGGTGCGCAGCGCGAGCAGTTCGGCCGAGAACGTGCCGAGCAGGACGAACGCCATGGCGATCAAGCAGGTGATGAAGAACGTCACGGCCCAGTAGGCGTTCGACGGGGTGCGGAAGACTCCGAAGACACAGACCAGCGACACGCTGAGGGCCAGCGGCACGTCGCCACCGGCCACGGCGGCCATCGACAGCCCGCACGCCACGCCCAGCACGGTGCCCAGCAGGCGCTGGAAGCCCTGGACCAGAACCTCCCCGAAGCTCTCGGTGTTGACGAAGACCACCCACGCGGTGAGCACGGCCCAGTACCAGCGTTCGGAGGACGTCAACTCGCCGATCACGACGGCGATGGCCGCCGCCGCGGCGGCCTGGACGGCCTGCCGCGTCGCGACACGCCTCAGCCGGTGAGCCGCGCCCTTCGTACGAGGGCCGCGGTCCGAGGGGGCGTCGGCGACCGATCGGAGCCCGTCCACGGCACGCATCAGCTCGCCGATCGCGTGGTGGACGTCCAGGAGCGCGGCAGGGGCTCGGTCGCGCGTCGTCCCCATGAAAGCCGGAACGGAGCGGACGGCCAGCACCGCCAGACGCTGCGCGGCCACTTCGGCTCTCACGATCCCCTGCCGGGCCGAGTCAGCGGCGCGTCCCCGGCTGAGGAGATCGGTGATCATCAGCGTGCTCCGGTGCAGCTTGGCGATCCGGCGTTCCAGTGACCGCGTCAGGCGCGTGTCGTCCCGTCCCGCCCGTACCACCTCGATCGCACCGAGCACGACGTGCTCCAGATGAAGGTCGAAGGCACGCCACAGCCGCCGCAGCTTCCTGGCGGGGGTCGCCCGCAGCAGGCCGAAGCCCACCAGCGCTTCGGCGGCGAAACCGACGCCCACGGCAGCGTACAAGCCGGGCAACTGGCTCAGCCGTGTGTCGAGGAACTGGGTCAGGAAGTACGCCATGAAGGCGAAGATCCCTAGCGCCTGTCCTCGTGGCCCGTATCTGCGGACGAACACCGCCCAGAAGATCAACAGGACGAAGACGGCCTCGGCCACCACGCGGAAGGGCGCGAGCGCGGCACCCACGAGGAGGACGGCGGACACCAGCGGCACGGCCGCGCCGACCGTGAACACCTGCTCTCGCGCGGGGCTGTCGCCGACGGCCAGCGCGACGGTGAAGGGGGCGAAGCAGCCCGCGACGAGGAACGCGGCAGGCAGGTCCGTGAAGGACAATACGGCCAGGGTGAGCGCGATGCCCGCGACGGCTCTGAGCGCGGTGGTCGTGCCGACGAGCCCGGGATCGCCTGCGCTGAGGCGAGCCCACGCGCGTGCCGCCCGCCGGAGTTGAGTGCCCATCGGTTTCCTCGCGATCGTCCGGTTCCCCGGCCATCATGCGGACGCGCGACCCGCCCGGGGTATCGGACGAATGACTGCACTTCACAAGTCGCGGCATGCGCAGAATGAGGGCCTTGACCGCAGCTGTCGTGGGCGGTCGTCACGCCGTCGAGCGTTTCGGTGGCCCCGTCGAGCGGGCGGCGGGTCACCGTGAGCGGCTTCGCTCCCGCCGCCGCTCCGCCGGGCAGTTCCGTCGTCGGTGCTCAGTGCGAGGGTGAAGGGCCCCGGGAGGGTGCCGCTGACGCCACGCACGGTCAGGCCGTCCATTCCCGCGCGGTCGAACTCGATCACGCCGAGGCCGTAGCGGGCGTGCGGCAGCAGCACCGCTGCCGGATCAGGGCGCCGGCGGGACAGCAGGCCGAGCAGGACGTGATGGATGCCGATCCGCTCCCGGCCCGCCTGTTTGCCCAGGCCGGTGAAGACCGCCTTGGCCGCGAGGAAATCGCCGCCAGGCGCCGCGAAGCCACCGGTGCGCTGCTCCACCGTTCACGCGGCACTCGCGGGACGCCGACCAGCAACCACCCCACCCGCATCCCGCCCCAGAGCATCGGTTCCGACGTGGGTGTGCCGGGGTGTCACCTGACGGCCGCGACGAGTTCGTCGCGGCCGCTCGTGCCGGTCTTGCGGGAGAGCGCCTTGATGTGGTCGCTGACCGTGTGGACGGACAGGTCGAGCGCGCGGGCGATCTGCTTGGGCGCGGAACCGTTGTAGAGGTGCTGCATGATCTGGCGTTCGCGGGTGGTGACCCCGTACCAGTCGCAGAACGAGGGGATCAGCAATGTACCGCTCGCGCGCTGGATCATGACCGCCACGTCGCCGTCGTCGCCGAGCGGCTGGGCCTCGATGGTGGTCCACCAGCCGCATCCCACCGAGGGGACGCACAGCCGCAGACACCGCGGGTGCTCACGCGCCGCTGCCGCCAGAGACGCGAACGAGGATTCGGCCAGCCATTCCGGTATGGCCAGCTGCGCCTTCATCGTTCTCAGCCACGGCAGCGCCTGGGGCGTCATCGTCCTGATCCGGTTGTCGGCTCCGATGACGAGCATGCCCGGCGGCGGCTCGTGCGCGGAGGGCTTGATGGGCTGCGCCGTCACATAGCGGCGAAGCGCGGCGGCCAACGAGGGCCCGACCTCCGCCAGCCGCCGCGCGTCCGCGTCGTCGAACGGCCGCCTGCCGGTCTCCCGCACCAGGCAGAGCACTCCCCAAACGCCACGCGGGTCCCGCAGCGCGAGGCACAGTTCCTCACCGGCTCCGTACTTTGCCAGCAGCCGGTCATGCGCGCCCGAGCGGAGCCGACGGTCGGCCACGGCCACCGGGACGTGCTGTTGCGCCAGGCCGGCGAGCTCCCGCACGGCCGATCCCACGTTGTCCGGCCTCAGCAGCTCGCGACCGAGATCGGGCGCGTACCCGTGCCAGAAGGCCAGTGTGGTGACGCCCACGCCCGACGACGGATTGTTCGCCCCGCAGCGCAGCGCGTCATGCGGCACCACCGGCGCGATCACCCGGGACAGCTCCGCCGCCACCGCCTCCAGCCCGGCGCCGGGGGTCAGCGCCGCACACAGACCTTGATACAGTCGACTACCCACCGTCACCATGCCTCCAGTGTGCGCCAGGACGGACCGCGCTGACCGGCGAATATGCGGCCGTGGGTGGCAGTGCCCCTGTCAGGCGCCATCGGTTGGGCTCCGCACCGGGGCGTACTCCCGGTGCGGAGCGCCGGTCCAGTCAGATGTCGTGCCGGAAGTCCCCGCCGAAGCCGGCGATGAAGACGTGGCTGTTGCTCGCACCGGCGGTGAAGAACAACGAGATCCCGCACCCCCAGCCGATGCCGTCGCGGCCTACCGGAAAGACGTTGTTCCCGTCGATGCCGTGCGAGTGATCACCTTTGATCTTGAGGTTGTCTCTGACCAGGATTTGGTTCGGGCCGTCCCAGACGTGCACGTGGAGAAGCGCGCTGGTCTCTCGTGCGTTGAAGAGGATCAGCACCCTGTCCAGGCCGGCTCGGCGGTCTTCGACGATGACCGGGGTGGGAATGGCCAGGTGGATCCAGTCGCCCCCGTTCGCCGGAAGCGTGAAGGTCGCGCCGAACCCCTGGCGTAGTGCGCTCGTGCTGGGCTTTTCGGCCACGGCGGTGAACCCGTGCTGCCATGACGCGTACAACTTCGACATCGTCGTACTCCTTGTGGTCGGTTGGCTGTGGATTTTCGGGAGCCGGATTCGTTGGGGGACGGTTCTGTTTCGCATGCCGGCTTTGCATTTCGAGGCTTTCGGCGTCCCGGTCGCTCCACGGTAAAACGCCTTAGGGAAAGCTCGACATCCCTAATATCAGGGATAATCATCTCGCCATAATTGCGAGGGAAATATATTTCTATGGGACGAAACGTAACAGCCTATATCGTCCTTTTAATCCGTATATCCGGATTCGATTTCACAGGCGGTAGACCCGGGTGGCCGTTGCGGTGAACACGTCCCGGACCTCTTCCGCGGATCGGCCGGAGAGCACGTTCTGCCAGGTGGAGACCAAGGTGGCCAGGTCGGTCCAGAGTTTCTCGATCGGGAAGTTGCTGCCCCACATGCAGCGGCGCGAGCCGAACAGGTCCAGGCAGGTGGCGGTCACCTTCTCGATCAGCGGCCGGTCCACGCGATGCACGAAGGTCCCCTGACCGGTGAGTTTCACCACGACGTTGGGCTGCTCGGCGAGGAGCCTCATGCCGCGGGTCCACTCGCCGATGGCCGCCGGCCCTGAGCCCACCGGCATCCCGGCGTGGACGAGCACGAATGTCACGCCGGGGAAGTCCTCGGCCAGGGCCGCGGCGTCGGCCATCTGCGCGGGGAACACCTGGAGCTCGAACAGCCAGCCGAGGTCGGCGAGCGCTGCGATGTTGCGCCGGAAGACGGGGTCCTTCATCCGGTCGGGGGCGGAGGCGAAGCGGAACTCCGGCCGCTCGTGCCAGTGCAGTTGCAGACGGGTACCGCGGACGAGCGGGGTGATGGCGGCCTGGCGGCGCATGACCTCCACCGCGCCCTCGTCGAACAGGTCCGCGGAGCCCACCACGGCAGCGGGCCAGCCGGTCTCGGCGCGGACGTCGCGCAGCCACCGCACCTCGTCCACGCAGCGGTCGAGCGGCCAGTTGGCCTGGACGTAGACCGCCAAGGTGATGCCGCAGGCGGTGGCCTCCGCGGCGTACTCGGGCGCGAGATAGTCACGGCGGATCGGCTCGTACGGGCCGAAGATGCGCGGAACCATCTCCCCCTGCAGCCAGGGCAGGTCGGCGGCGCGCCAAATGTGGTGATGGGAGTCGACGATCCCGTGGGAGAGGGAGAAGGTCATCGGGTTGTTCCCCTGGGTCGTGGGACGGACCAGCGCCTCGCCGCGAGGTGGCGGGGGCCGGACAGGACGGTGGGGAGGCGGCGGACCTCTTCCAGCGCGGTGCGCAGATCCCGGACGCCGCCGAGGTGGTCCAGGCTCGCGAGCTGGGCGGCCATGGCGCGGGTGACGGGGCGGTAGGCCGGCGAACAGGCCAGCGGTGACCACCAGACGAGCCGGTGGCCGAGCCGGGACAGGCGTGCCGCGGCGCGCACCATGGGAGCGTGGTCGCCGCGTTCGAGCCCGTCGGACAGCACGATCACGAGGGCGCCGCGGGCGAGCGCCACGAAACGCGGGTTGCCCAGGAAGCAGTCCAGCGCCGCGCCGATCGCCGTACCGCCGTCGGCGTCCGTGACCAGCCTCGACACGGCTCGCAGCGCCTGGTCGGCGTGCGGGTGCGCGAGCGCGGCGGTGATCCGGGTGAGCCGGGTGCCGAAGGTGAACACCTCGGTGCGGGCCGGCGCCGCGCGCAGCGCGGTGTGCGCGGCGCGGAGCAGATCCGGGGTGTGCTGCCGTAGCGAGCCGGAGACATCGATGAGGATCAGCAGCCGACGCGGGCGCGGTGGGCGGGCGAGGCGGCGCAGCTGGATGAACTCTCCGTCGTGGCGGAGGGCCCGTCGCCACGCGTGCCGTACGTCCAGCCGGTCTCCCGACCGGGCCGGACGCCGCCGCCGTGACGGTACGGCGGGCAGCACGGCGGGCCAGGCGGCTTCGAGTGCGCGCATGAACGCGGTCCGGCGTTCGCCGGTCCGGCCGAAGTCACGTGTGCGGTGAACGCTCAGGGCGCCGGCCTCGACACCGTCGCCCGGCCGCGCCTCGCGGGGCGGCGGATCGTCCTCGCCTGGTCCTCCGGGGGACTGCGCGCCGCCGTCGTCCGCTTCGAGCGGCGGGTCTGCGGGTCCGGGGCCTCCCTGCCGGAACCAGGCGTCGAAAACGCGGTCGAAGGCGGGGAGGTCGCTCACGTCCTGGAGCAAGGTGATCCGGGCGTACCAGTACAGCGCGGTCAGGTCGGGCGGCGAGGTCTCGGCGATCGTCCGCAGCAGGTCCGCCCGCTTGGTCGGCGCGGTGGGCAGGCCCGCACCGCGCAGCGCGGTCAGGAACCCCCACAGGTGGTCGGCGGCGAGCACGACCGGGTCAGGCATCGCCGAACACGTCCTCAGCATGCGCGAGGGCATCGCCGAACACGTCCTCGGCATGCGCGAGGAGCAGCCGGGTGTCCTCCTCGTCCTTGATCAGCAACCCGAGGGCCCGGCGCAGTGCCACGGGCCACGGGCTGCCGCCCTCGGCGAGTGCCATCGCACCGCGGCCCCACTCCACCGACTCGGCGATGCCGGGCCGCTTGAGCAGCGGAAGATGGCGTACGCGCTGCACCGCCCCCACCAGCCCTGCCGCGGCCTGTTCCGCCAACCCGGGAACCGCCATGCGCAGGATCGCCCGCTCGCGGTCCGGCTCGGGGAAGGCGATCCAGTGGTAGAGGCAGCGCCGCTTGAGCGCGTCGTGAAGTTCGCGGGTGCGGTTGGAGGTCAGCACCACGATCGGCGGCGTGCGCGCCCGTACGGTGCCCAGTTCCGGGATCGTGATCTGGAAGTCGCCCAGGAACTCCAGCAGGAACGCCTCGAACTCGCTGTCGGCCCGGTCGATCTCGTCGATCAGCAGCACCGCGCCCTGCTCGGCCCGCACGGCGCGCAGCAACGGCCGGCGCAGCAGGAACTCCTCGCGGTACAGGTCGCCGACGTCCTGACCGCGGCTCTCCGCCACCCGGACCTGGAGGAGCTGCTTGGGGTAGTCCCACTCGTACAGGGCCTGGCCGGAGTCCAGCCCCTCGAAGCACTGCAGGCGGATCAGGTCCAGCCCGGTGACGCGCGAGAGCACCGAGGCGACCTCGGTCTTGCCGACCCCGGGCTCGCCCTCCAGCAGCAGCGGCCGGCCCAGCCGCAGCGCCAGGTGGATGGCCGTGCACAACCCCTCGTCAGCGAAGTAGCCCTGCGCCTCCAGCGCGGCGGCCAGCTCGCGCTCGCGCAGGAGGCCGGGCACGGCGCCGTCGGTGGTCACAATTGTGCGTGCTCGGTGGTCAGTAGGTGGACGCGCTGGGAGGTGTGCGCGGCCGCGTCGGCCGCCGCGGCCTTTCCGTGCTCGGAGCCGAACGCGGCGGCGCGGGCGTCCTCGTCGTCGAAGTACAGCTCGTTCACCGAGTCATACGCCCCGCCGTCGCCGTTGGTCACGCTCACCGTGTACTTCCGCAGGCCGGGCAGCTTCCTGGCGAATTCGACGTGGTCCTCCACCACCCACGTCGCGAACTCCTCGTGCGACAGGCCCTCGGCACGCTTGAGCAGCGAGACGACTTTCAACATGGTTCCTCCTCAGATTTCCGGTTATCTCGGGCGAGCAGGGCGTCCAGCCCGCGCAGGACACGCTCGGGGGTGAACGGCATCGTGTCCAGGCGTACGCCGCACGCGTCGAAGATCGCGTTGGCGATGGCCGGGATCGGGGCGTTCGCCGTCATCTCGCCGATCCCCTTCGCGCCGTACGGCCCGTTCGCGGCCGGGCGCTCCAGGAACAGGCTGTGCTGGACCGGGATGTCGGCGGGGCCTGGCATCAGGTACCCGGCGAAGTCGCGCGGCCCGTGATCGCGCAAGGGGTAGTAGGGCTCGGTGGTCTCGAACAGGGCGTGCGACACGCCCATCCAGGCCCCGCCCTCCACCTGCTGCGTCGCCATGGCCGGGTTGAGTGCCCGGCCGACCTCGTACGCGTTGTACAGCTCCAGCACCTCGACCACCCCGGTCTCGTCGTCCACCTCGACGACGGCGGCCGTGCACGCGTGCGCCTGGCAGGAGTCGGGGTCCATCTCCCCCGTCTCGGGCACCGGCACGCTCGGCTCCTTGAGGTAGATGCCGCGGCCGGAGATCGTCCGCCCGTGCTTGAAGTGCGCGGCCAGCGCCAGGTCGGTGATGTGGATGCCCTTCTCCGCCGCGCCCTTGAGCCTGATGAAGCCGGTGCCGTCGGTCTCCAGGTCCCCGGCGTCGACCTCCAGCTCCTCGGCGGCGACCTCCAGCATCACGGCGCGCGCCTCGGCCGCGGCCATGATGACGGCGTTGCCGACGCGGTGGGTGCCGCGGCTGGCGAAGGTGCCCATGCAGTGCGGCCCGGTGTCGGTGTCGGCGGTGTCGACGAGCACGTTATCGATCGGCAGGCCGAGGGTCTCCGCGGCGCACTGGGCGGCGATCGTCTTGATGCCCTGGCCCAGGTCCACCGAGGACAGCGAGATCACGAACGTGCCCGTGGTCGTGGCGTGGATCAGCGCCTGCGAGGGATCGCCGCCGAGGTTCATGCCGGTCGGGTAGTTCACCGAGGCGTACCCCCGTCCGCGGAGCTTCGCCATCGCTACAGCCCTTCCCGGGTCGTGGAGGACATGCGGCGGTACGCCTCGGGCAGCTCGTGCCCGGCCATCTCCGCCACCTTCTGGATCACTTCGACCAGGGCCGTGCCCTCGGCGACCTTGCGGTGGGCCTTGAGGTCCCCGTCACGGTAAGCGTTGAGCAGACGCAGCCGCAGCGGGTCCAGATCCAGCGCTCGGGCGATCCGGTCCATCTGCGACTCCAGCGCGAAGTCGGCGATGGTCACGCCGAAGCCGCGCATGGCGCTGGACGGCGTGCGGTTGGTGAACACGCAGTGGCAGTCGGCCCACACATTCGGGATCGAGTAGGGGCCGGGCAGGTGCGCAGCGGCCTTCGTGGTCCCGTACGGGCTGTGGCGGGAGTACGCGCCGGCGTCGACGTACAACGTGACCTTGCGTCCGATGATCCGGCCGTCGTTCATGACCGCATCCTTGATGTAGATGCGCTCGGCGGCTCGCGGCGAGGAGACCTGCATCTCCTCGGCCCGGTCGTAGACGAACTTGACCGGGCGGTCGACCAGCATCGCGCTCACGCACGCGACCGGCTCGACCACCACGTCCACCTTGCCGCCGAAGCCGCCGCCGACCGTCCCGCCGACGATGCGTAACTTGTTGAACGGCGTCTCCAGGATCAGGGCGGTGTTGTCCAGGGTGAAGAAGCACGCCTGGGTGTCGGAATGGATGCGCAGCCGCCCGTCGGCCTGCGGCACGACGACGCAGCCGGTGGTCTCGACGGGAGCCTGCTCGATCGGCGCGGACTGGTAGCGCCACTCGAAGACGTGGTCGGCGCGCGCGAACGCCTCCTCCACATCGCCGAACCGGATCCGCCGGCAGTGGTGGCCCTCGTAGCGGAAGTGGTTCTGCCCGTGGTACTCGTTGACCAGCGGCGCGCCCTCTTTCAGGGCCTCCTCGACGTCGAAGACCGGCGGCAGGTCCTCGTACGTGACCTTGATCCGGGCCGCACCCTCCAGCGCGGCCGCCTCCGTCTCGGCGACCACGGCGCAGATCGGCTCGCCGAGGTAGCGCACCTTGTCCACGGCCAGGATGGGTTCGTCGTCCGGCCCGACGCCGATCAGTTTGAGCGGGGTGAAGAGATTGTTCGGGATGTCGGCGTGGGTGAGGATCCGCAGGACGCGGGGCACGGCCAGGGCCTCGGTCAGGTCCACGTCCAGGATCCTGGCGTGGTGCCGGGCCGAGCGGTGCATCTTCAGGTGGGCGAGCCGTGGCGGGGCCACGTCCTCGAAGAACTCGGTACGCCCCGTGACGTGCCCGCGCGCGTCGGAGCGCTGGACCGCCGAGCCGATGACGGTGAGGTCGCCTTCGTCCGTACCCGTACCCGCGGCGGCCCGTTCGGCTGTGAAGGTGCTCGTGTCGATCGGTGCGAGCCTGTAGGTCATCGCGACGCCGCCTCCTGCGTGGCCTGCTCGCGGCGGCGCCTGGCCGCCTCGAGAATGGCGATCACGATGGGCCGGTAGCCGGTGCACCGGCAGACGTTGCCCGAGATCGCCTCGGTGACGTCTTCGTCGCTCGGATCGGAGTTCCCGTCGAGCAACGCCTCGGCGACCATGATCATGCCGGCTGTGCAGAAGCCGCACTGGGTGGCGAAGCAGTCGACGAAGGCGCTCTGCACCTCGTCCAGCTCACCCCCGGCCCCGACCCCCTCCAGCGTACGGATCGAACGCCCCGCGACGGTCTCCACCGCGACCAGGCAGGAGACCTCGGGCCGGCCGTCGACCAGGACGGTGCAGGTGCCGCAGGCGCCCTGCGCGCAGCCCCGCTTGGCCGCGGTGAGTCCCAGAGACTCGCGCAGGCTCGCGAGCAGTGTGGCGCCCGGCGCGGCGATGAACTCCCGTTGCTCGCCGTTGACGACGAGCGAGACGATCTGTGACGGCACGGTCCACCTCTCACTGATGCGGCTGACTGATGCGGCCTTGCTGGTGAGCGCTGCTAGGGGAGGAAGGCTCGGCGCAGATGCACGGGCAGGACCCGCGCCCGGTACCACGCGCTGGCGTGGGCGTCGTCGAAGGGGTCGATGTCGCCGCGGGCCGCTTCGCCCGCCTCGGTGAGGACCTCATGGGTCAAGGGCCGGCCCTGCAGCAGGCGCTCCGCCGACACCGCGCGCACCGGACGTGACGCGACACCGCCCAGCGCGATCCTGGTAGAGGCGACCACGCCGCCGTCGGCGCGGGTGACGGAGGCGACGGTCACGATCGCCGCCGAGTTCAGGCGACGGCGCATGGCCTTGTGGTAGTACCAGGTGCCCGGCTGGGGCAGCACCACCCGCACCGCCACGACGACCTCGCCCGCGGCGATCCCGGATGCCAGCACGCGGGCCACTGGTGCGTCGCGCCGGCCGTCCGGCCCGGCGATCTCGCACATCGCGTCGAGGGCGAGCAGGCAGACGGCCAGATCGCCGTACGGCTGCGCGACGAACAGATTGCCGCCTACGGTGGCCTGGTTACGGATGGTCGGGGAGGCGATCGTCCGCAGCGCCGGACGCAGGAACGCGAGCTCCGGCTGCTCGCCGACAGCGGTGAACGTGGCCGCCGCCCCGATCGTGGCCACACCGTCGCGCACCTCTACGCCGTCCAGCCCCGCCCGGCGCAGGCTGACCAGCTCGGACACGGGCGCAGTCCCGCTGTTCACCAGCGACATCACGACGGTGCCGCCACCCATGATCCAGCCGCCTCCCGCCAAGCAGTCGACCGCGGCATCGGCTGACTCCGGGACGTGCACCGCGCAGATCACCATGTGCGATCCTCCTCGGTGAAGGTATTATCGATAATTGATTATCGACTAAGGGCCGTCAAGGGATCCGGCAGGACGATCGATAATCGGTAGGATCACCTCATGACCGAGGAGCCCGCCAAGCTGCCACGCCTCACGCTGGCGCGGCAGATCCGCGACTCGCTGGTCGCCAGCATCGTGTCCGGCCACTTCGGCCCGGGCGAACGGCTGGTGGAGACGCGGCTCGCGGCGACCTACGGCACCAGCCAAGCACCCGTCCGCGAGGCGCTACGCGAACTGGAGGCCATGCGGCTGGTGGAAACCCAGCCGCGCCGCGGCACGTTCGTGCGGCCCTTCGTCCAGGAGACCCTGCGCGAAAGCTACGTCGTACGGGCGGCGCTGGAGGAGACGGCCACCCGGCTCGCCCTGCTGGCCGGGACCGTACCGGTAGAGGCCATGCGGGCGGACGTGGCAGCGATGCGGGCCGCCGCCGAAAGCGGCGACAGAGAGGCGTCTGCGCGCGCCAGCGTGTCCTTCCATCGGCGCATCGTCGAGGCCGCGCACAACGAGCTGCTCAAGCTCACCTGGGAGAGCCTGCAGATCGAGGCGCGGACGTCGGTCACGATGGTCGCCGCCGAGGTCGACCTGCTCGACATCGTCCAGGACCACGCCGAACTGCTGGCCGCGATCGAGGACGGTGACCTGGAGGTGGCGTGCCGGTATGCCCGCGACCACCAATGGCACTACGCCGACCTCCCGCACGACGCCCACGGCCGCACGCGCGACTCCGCCGCAGGCTGACCGAGCGGAAGCTCACCACCGAGCAGGGTCCGCGGGCGGCCTCGTCCAGATCGCCAGGGCGTGGGCGGCGGCGCATCCCAGGTGACACCCGTGACACCGCACGCAGGCACCTCTCGGCAGATCCGTTACCTGGGCTGATCCTTGAGCTTGCGCCACCCGCCGGCTCGGTTGTCGGCGATGATCTGCCGGAACATGGCGGTGAGGGCAGGAGCATTGATCGTTTCACCTTCGCGGAAAGCCACCGTACGGGCGGTCTTGTTGTGGTGGCCGGCCGTGATGATGCCTTCGGGGTCGGGGACGATGCCGCCGTCGTACAGGAACACGTTGACGTGGTCCTTGGCGGCGAGCAACGCGCACACGTTGCCCTGAAGCACGAAGTAGGGCCGGACGGTTCGCTTGATGGTCTCGGCGACCTCGGGGTCAGCGGCGTGGATCAGGTCTCGGACCTGCCGGCAGATGTCCTGCTGCCACTCGGGCAGAGCGTTGATGTAGTCGTCCACGCGCGGGTCGGTCTCGTAGGGTCGTACGTCGTTCACAGCCAGGCACCCACGATCGCCGAGGTGACGAGAATCTTGATCAGCCAGTCGCCCGCGTGCAGCGCTGCGGTGGCGGCGGGTGTCTTCTCCCACATCATGGACCCGGTGAGCAGCACTGCCGGGAACCCGACCCAGAGCACCAGGCCGAGCACCACCACCGACCACATACCAGTGAGGCCGGCGTACCGGGCCAAGCCCGCGATCACCGCGGCGACCACGAGACTGCGTGCCAGCTCCAGAAGGATCTTCAGCGGCGGCGGCCGATCGCCCCGATCCGGTGCGCGCTCACCCAGCAGGCGCTTTTCGACCGGTGTGAGCAGGGCGTAGTAGGCCGAACTGAGCACGAAGACCACGATGGACGCGGTGACGACGGAGAGCGAGCTATCCACGCGTTCACCTCCAAGTAAACTACACGGTATCGTTTCCTCGTGAGAAAACTAAACCGGGTAGTGTTCTCTGTCAAGGAGGTAGTTCGTTGACCACTTCGACGCGGGCTACGGCCCGCTCGGCGCGCAA
This sequence comes from Nonomuraea sp. ZG12, assembly GCF_052068115.1. NCBI lineage: Bacteria > Bacillati > Actinomycetota > Actinomycetes > Streptosporangiales > Streptosporangiaceae > Nonomuraea > Nonomuraea sp. ZG12. The sequence goes on along the minus strand of NZ_JBQHCW010000025.1, from coordinate 105,286 downwards.
GCGCCAGGAGATCCTCACGGCCGCGCGGTCGGTGTTCACGGCCCACGGCTACGTCGGCACCAGCATGGACGCGGTGGCCGCCGCGGCAGGCGCCTCGAAACGGACGGTGTACCAGTACTTCGCCGACAAGGAGGAACTGTTCGCCGGCGTCGTGTTGGACACCGTCGATCGCGGTTATGAGTACTTCAAGCCCGCGATCCTCGCGCTCGCGGAGGTGGACGACCTCGAGACCGCCCTACGGGACCATGCTCGGATGACGCTCGCCGGGTTGATGAACCCGGAGATACTCCAGATGCGACGCCTGGTCATCGCCGAGGCGGAGCGCTTCCCGGCCATTGGCCGCGAGTACTTCGAGCGGAGCTGGGGCCGCACCCTGAAACTCCTCGCGGAGACCTTCGCGAAGCTCACCGAACGCGGCCTGCTGAACACGCCCGACCCCGAGCGTGCCGCCTATATGTTCACCTGGCTGATCATCTCGATCCCCACCGGCCGAGCAGCCTTCCTGGGTGACGCGGCCGTCGGCTCCCCCGAGGAACTGACCGACCTGGCCGACGAGGGCACCCGCGTCTTTCTCGCCGCTTTCGCCCGCCGGTAGCTCGGGGAGCAACACACCCGGCCTACTGGCAAGGGCGAACGGCAAGGTGGCCGGTCACGCCCTCCGCGGTCAACGCCACGGCTCGTACGCGCTGACCTCAGGACCCGGTCATCGGCGTCTTGAGCCGGTAGGACAGCAGGACCACCCCGGAGGCGTACGTCTTCGTCTCGACGACGTCGAACATCGCCCGGGTGCCCTCCCCGAACAGCAGGCCATCGCCGTCGGCCCGCCCGAAGAAGAACGGGTGGACCCAGAGCCGCAGCTCGTCGAGCAGGCCGTACTCCATCAGGGTGTGGGAGAGCCGGCCGAACCCGTACTGCAGGATGTCGCCGCCCGGCCCGTCCTTGAGCCGGGCGATCTCGGCGACCACGTCGCCGCTGATGACGTTCGTGTTCTCCCAGTCAGCCTTGTCCAGAGTGGTCGAGACGACGTACTTGGACACGGAGTTGATCTTGTCGGTGTACGGGTCGCCGGATCGTCCCTGCCACACCGAGGCGAAGCTGTGGTAGGTGTCGCGGCCGAGCAGCACGCCGTCACAGCCGAGCAGCACCTCGAGCTGCGCGTCCCCGTCGTCCCTGGCACCCAGCGACGGCCAGTGCTGGGGGTCCTTGATGACGCCGTCGATCGTGACGAACGTCGAGTTGATGATGCGCCGCATGAGTTTCTCCGCTCTCGAACGTGTGTGAAACGAGTCTGCGCCGCCGGCCGGGGCCCGGACATCCGTGCCGCCACGGAAGCACCACGCATATCACCCCCGATGGGTCAGACTGGCGTGGTGACCCACGGGCGGCCGATCGACATTTCGCAACGCGAGGCGGAGGTCCTCGCGGCGCTCGGCGCGCGGCTGTCCAACGCCCAGATCGCCGGGCAGCTGCACATCTCCGTCCGTACGGTCGAAAGCCACATCTCGTCGTTACTGCGCAAGTACGGCGTCGCCGACAGGTGGGCCCTCGCCGACGAGGCGCTGCGGCAGTCACCGCCGCCCGGCCACCTGACCGGCCTGCCCTCCCCGCGCACGGCGTTCTTCGGCCGCGCTCCCGAGCAGGACCTCGCCCTCGACCTGCTCGGGAAGGCCCGGCTGGTGACCCTGCTGGGCGCGGGCGGGATCGGCAAGACCCGCCTCGCGGTCGCGGTGGCCGAGCCGGCCGCGCCCTCGTTCCCGCTGGGCGGCGCGTTCGTGGACCTCGTGCCGGTACGCGACGGGTTCGTCGCGCAGGCGGTGGCGTCCGCCCTCGGCGTGACCGAACGGCCCGGGCAGACGCTGGAGGACACGGTCGCCCGGCATCTCGGCCGCGGCCGGTCGCTGCTCGTCCTGGACAACTGCGAGCATCTGGTGGACGCCGTCGCCGCCTTCACCGAACGGCTGCTGTCCGGCTGCGCCACCGTGACCGTCCTGGCCACCAGCCGAGAGCGGCTCGGCGTGCCGGGCGAGCAGACGGTCCCCGTCCCGCCGCTCCCGCTGGACTCCGACGCCGAACGGCTCTTCCTCGACCGGGCCGCCGCGGCCGACCCCGGCTTCGCCGCCGCCCGCGCCGAGGTCACCGAGCTGTGCCGCCGTCTCGACGGGATGCCGCTGGCCATCGAGATGGCGGCGGCGCGCAGCGCGTCTTTGGGGGTGACGGGCCTCCTGTCCGCCCTGGACGACGTCCTGCGGCTGCTGGCCGGCGGGCGCGGGCCCGTGGAACGGCACCGGTCGCTGCGCGCGGTGCTCGCCTGGAGCCACGACCTGCTGACCGGCGACGAGCAGGCGCTGTTCCGGCGCCTGTCGATATTCGCCGGAGGCTTCGACCTCGCGGCGGCCACGGCCGTCGCGGCGGACCCCGGCCACACCGCCGACCTGCTCGGGCGGCTGGTGGACAAGAGCCTCGTCACGGGTCCCGTGCGGGGCCGGTGGCGGCTGCCGGCGACGATCCGCGCCTTCGCTGCCGAACGACTGGAGGCCGGCGGCGACGGCGGCGCCGTCCGGCACCAGTACCTGGAGTGGGCCGCCGCGACGGCCGCCGACCTGGAAAGCGGCCTGGAAAGCGGGCCGGGCGGTGATTGGCGCCGTGACTTCGACGCCGTCGCCGACGACCTGCGGGCGGCCCTGGCCGACGCGCCGCCCGGCCGCGCCGCCGTACCGCACCGGCTGGCCCGGTCGCTGGCCCACCTCACCTACGCCCGCAGGTTCCTGCGCGAGGTGCCCGGCCACCACGAGGAGGCCGCCCGGCGGGCGCCCACCCCGGGCGAGGCCGCCCGCGACCTGCGCGACGCCGCAGACGCCGCGCACGCCCTCATCGACACCGGCCGCGCCTTCGACCTGCTCCTGGCCTCGGCGCGAAGCGCCCGCGCGGGCGGCGACGGCAACGCCGAGGCGGTCGCGCTCGCGTTCGCCGTCGAGACCGCCGAACGGCACCCGTCCGGGTTCGAGACCGAGATCCCGCACGGGCGCCTGCGGGACCTCCTCGACCGGGCCTCGGCCGCCGGCGACCACCGCGATCCGCTCGTGGCCGCCCATCTCGCCGCCGCCCGCGTCTGGAACACCTGCCAGGAGAAGGTCGCCCCGGAGCCGTCCCTGATAGGCGCCGCGGTGGCCGCCGCCCGCGCCACCGGCGATCCCGTGCTGATCTGCGCCGCCCTCGACGCCTCCGGAATCGCCGCTCTCACCGCCGGGCGGTTCCGCGACGCACATCGGATCGCCACCGAACGCGTCGGCCTGCTTCCCGCGATGCCACGCGACGTCCCGTACCCCGCTCCGGAGATCACCGACGCGTTCCACATGGCGTCGTCCTGCGCCGTCGCGGCCGGAGACCTGCCCGCCGCGCTGCGCACGGCCCGGCTGGCCGGCGCCGACGACCTGATCGGGGACCGGTCACCGGTCGCGCTGAGCACCCTGATCCCACCGCTCGTCCTCACCGGCGAGCTCGACGAGGCCCTGCGCCGCGCGCCGGCCCTGTGGGAGGTCTGCGAGCAGGCGGACAACCCCCTCGCCTGGCTGTCACCGGCGGTGGCGGCGGTCGCCCTGGCGCACGGGCTGCGCGGCGAAGAGGTCAGCTTCAGGCTGTGGCGGGCCCGCGCGGAACGGATCGCCGGCGGCGCCCGGTCCCGGTACCTCGCGTCGTTCGCCGCGTTCGTCGACGCCAGGACCGCCCTGCGATCGGGCCGTGACGACACCGCGCTGGTGGAGGCGGCCTTCGCGGACTTCCCGCCGCAGGACTGGTACCGGACGTATGCCCGCGCCGCCGGCGCCGAACTGGCCGTCGCCGCCGGGCTCCCCGACGCGACCGTACGGCTCGCCGCCGCCCTGTCCGACACCACCGCGGAGAACGACTGGGCCGCCGCCTGCCTCACCCGCGCAGCCGGCCGGCTCCACCGCGACCCGGACGAGCTGTCCGCCGCCGTCGAAGCCTGGGAACGCATCGGCGCCCGCTACGAGCGCGCCTGCACCCTCCTCCTCATCCCCGCCCGCGAGGACGAGGCCCGCGAGGAACTCGCCGCCCTGTCCGCCGGTTCCTCACCCCCGGAGAACCGCGGCGAGGACGGTTCAAGGTGTCAGTGCTCGTCGGGGGCGGGGCTCGGGTGAGCGCGGTTGTGGTGCTCCTGCGTCGCGGCCCAGCTCGCGAGCATCCGCAGGGCGTCCTCGGAGGTGGAGCCGGCTTCGGCGGTGTAGGCCAGGAGCACGAGACCTGGGTCCGAGCGCCGGCAGGGTGACACCGTTGTTGAGGGTGAGCAGGGGTGCAGTGGTCATGACGATCCTTCATCTCTCATTCTGGAAGCGGGCCCTCAAGGCCCACGCCTCAAGTAGGCGCCGAGTCCTGGCGCCGCGGAAGGATCGACCTCGTCGACCTTGACAGCGTGCTGCGCGGCAGCCCCGATTCATGTAGGTCTTCACGGCGCGGCGGGTGGCACTCAGGGCCTTCGACTCGCCGAGGAGCTTCAGGTACGGGCGGACGGTGTCGTACTCGTCGACGAGCGCTGCGCGGAGCGCGGCCTCGGCCGCGCCGACCCCATCTCCCGTCGATAGACGTCAGTGAGGTGTGCGGGCCAGTCGGTGTGCGTGACGATCGCATCGTCGGCGTGCGTGAGCTGGTCGATGGCGCCGACCTGGATCATGGTCTTCAACGCCGGGTCGTCAATCGCCTCGCGGGTGGCGGAGACGAAGTCGGCGGCGTTGATGACCGTGTAGGGCCTGACCGCGTTGTTGATGCCCACCTCGAAGTCGCCGAGTCGCGGGGTGACCGGTGGGCTGATCCCGAGGTTGTTGTGCGCGTGGCCGAGCGCGACGAGGGCCTCGGACATGGCCGAGGACTCCGCGGCGGTGTCGTTGGCGGACAGGGCGGTGTCGAGCAGCGGTGTGAGCCTGTCCGCGGCATCGAGTCGGGCGAACGCGGCGCCGTACCACTTGTCGTAGGGGTGATAGCGGCGCTCTTGGAGGAAGGCCAGGTCGGTGATGAGCCGGCACAACCTCGCCGTGAGCAAGCGGGCCCCGAGACGGTCGCCCGTTTCTACGCACCGCTCACGCATGGGCTGGCAGTTGCCGATCAGGTGCCACGCACTGATGATCATCCACCTCCACACATCCGATGGATACCAGGAAAGCTCCTGGCGCAGGCGGGTCAGCTCCCCGGTGTCGTCGTGGAAGACACGGCCCGCCGTGATGTTCAAGAGCCTTTGCTGGGGCGTGGCCAGCCAGCGGGCGGCGTCCATGCGCTCACGCGGGTCGTAGCCGAGCTGGGCACGAACCCACTCCTCGAACGTCGTCACCTCGATGTGATGCGTAACAGTGGCAGTGGCCTGCCGGAACCAGCTGGTGGCGAACCCGCGGAATGTGGTGGGGAGCCCGGTCTCGATGGCGAGCCGTACCTCATGGACGTGTTCTGCGGCGACGAGGAGCTGGAGCCGAGGGCCCCATTCGTGGTCTTGTGAACGCGGCGTGTCGAAGCCGAGCACCTCAGAGCCCTCGCCGAGCAAGCACGCTGTGTGCGGTACCGCGACCGATGAACGCACGACCTCGGTGTAGAACGATTCGGCCAGTTCCAGGCCTGCGACGAATCTCATCTCCATCGGCCGCAGGATAACGAGATCCACAGGGGACATCACGGCAATTGAATGCGGCCGCGTGCTATGCGGCGCCTCACCCGCACGTGGCGGTAAAACTCAAGGCCACATGAGCCGAGCTCCGTCGCCACGGACAAGGTGTCACCGGCAACTAGGGACGCCAGTTGCCGTTCATCTCGACGTAGGTCTCACCGCTGACCTTCTTACCGTTGTATGTGCCGTCGAAAGCTGCAGTGGCTTCCATGTAACCCCCCTCGCGGGTGCCGAGTTGCTGGGGACCATGCTGACCCGCCATCCGCATGACGTGGAGGACGCGCTGAGCCAGTGGGAGCGAAAGTTACGCCCGTACGTGGAGAACTTCCAGAGCTCCGCCACGAAGAGCCGGGCCCTCTTCACGCCGCCGAACCGTATCGAGAAGGCCTTGCGCTCGGGGGTGATCCGGATGTCACTCTTCCCGGTGATCGGCCCGGCGCTGTGGCGGCGCCTTGCCGTCAAGAGCAAGGGCGCGCGGATGAGCGGCATCGACATCGCGGCAGCGTGATCGTCGCGCCAAGGCTGCCCGTATCCTCGCCGCGACCGAGGAGCTCGTGCTCAAGCGCGGGTACAAGGGCGCCACCATCTCCGACATCGCGGACAAGGCCCACGTGGGCAGGGGAACGCTCTACCTCTACTGGCCCAACAAGGGAGAGCCTGTTCCTCGCGCTCCTCGCCCGCGACAGTCTGGAAGGCCTGGAGCACGTCATCGGCGCGCTGCGGGAGGATCCCCAGCTGCTGCGGCCGGACCGCCTGTGTCCGTGGCTGGTCCGGGCCGGTCTGAAACAGCCCCTGGCGCACGCGCTGCAGACCATCGACACGGACGTCCTCGGCGGGCTGGCGCAGAGCCCGCAGGCCAAGGAGATGGCGCGGAACCAGGGCATGATGGCGCTGCTCTCCCACCTGCTCGTGGTGTGGCGCGCGCACCAGATGGTACGCACGGACTGGTCCGCGGAGGAGCAGGCGTACGCCCTGCAGGTCGTCGGTGTCGGCTTCCAGGAGACACTGACCCGCTGGTCCGTCTTCTCCGACCTGGACGAAGAGGCGCGCAGCGCCACGCTGTCCGCCTCCCTCATCGAGATCCTCGGTGTGCGGGACGTGCCGGAGCCCGACCTCCGGACGGCGGTGGCGGAAGCCGTCCACATCATCGAAGTGATGTGCTCGCGGCTGCGGGAGCGGATGGACGAGCTGACCGGGCACGACGCCACAGCGGGGTGATCACGGCGACGGTTCAGGTCACGTAACCGGTCGCGCCTGCTCGGCAGCGGTGGCCATGATGTGGCGGGTGCGGTCGCGTAGCAATTGGTGCGTGCGGTCGTGGTGGTTGCGGGGATGCCACGCCATACCGATCGTCGCGGGCGGCAGTGTCAGCGGGATCGGGAACGTACGCAGCCCGAGCGTGTCCAGCATCAGCCGTCCCAGCCTGGCCGGGGCGACGCAGACGACGTCGGTCTCGCGGGCCAGGAACAGCGCACCCGCGAAGGCGGGGACCACCGCGACCACACGCCGGCGCAGGCCCAGGTCGGCGAGTCGCTCATCGATCGGGCCATGGGTCCGCCCGCGCCGCGACACGACGATGTGGTCGGCCGCGGCGAACCGCTGTGGCGTGACGGTCTTCGTCCTCGCGAGTGGATGATCCGGCCGCACCACGCCGATCAGCACCTCCGTGAGGAGGGTTTCCGAGCGGATCTCCGGATCACCGGGGCGGATGATCCCGATTTCCAGATCCACCAGCCCCTCGCGCAGGACCGGGGTGTCCTCGAGGTTCTCCGGCCGCAGCCGCAGTGAGATGCCGGGAGCCTGAACCCGCAGGTCGTCGATGAGGGACGGCATGAACGTCGTGGACAGCATGTCACTGACCTGCAGGTCGAACATGCGCACCGCGGTCCGCGGATCGGCGGCGTTCGACGGCTCGAACAGTGCTCGCGCTCGGGTGGCGACCGCGTGCACCTCACCGCGCAGTTCCAGGGCCCGGGGCGTGGGCACGAGATCGCGTCCGGCACGCACGAGAAGCGGGTCGTCGAAGGCGCGGCGCAACCGGGCCAGGGCGCGGCTCATCGCCGGTGCCGACGTGTGCAGGCGCGCCGCGGCCTTCGTCACGCTGTTCTCGGCGAGCAGCGCGTCCAGCGCCACGATCAGGTTCAGGTCGACATAGTCCACCTGCCGATTATCACATTCGAAAGAACTGTGTACCAATCTTGCACTGGTGTGAATCGGCTGCCGTTCCTACCTTTGACGCAGACCTGACGAGAACGCAGTGGAGTTCGACATGACCGGAAGTGAGTTGTGATGCGGGCTGTGGTGATCGGTGCCGGAATCGTGGGCCTGACGAGTGGGCTCGCGCTGCGCCGCGCCGGGATCGAGGTGGTGATCTACGAGCACGCGCCGGAGATCCGCGCCGCCGGGGCCGGCTTGGGACTCTGGGCCAACGCGCTGGCGGTGTTCGACGAGCTCGGCATCGGCGCGGAGGTGCGCGCCATCGGCAAACCCAGCGAGATGTACTTCCACGACCCGGCCGGGCGGCTGCTCGAAACCCCGGAATTCGGCGTCGAGGACCACCGGTATCTGCTGGTGCACCGGGCGAAGCTGAACGATCTGCTCGCCGACGCCGTGGGGCGGGAGAACATCCGCCTTTCCACCGGGTTCGACGCGTACGACGAGCACGCGGACCATGTCACGGTCCGGTTGACCGACGGCAGCACGGAGAACGCCGACGTGCTCGTCGGGGCGGACGGGGCGTACTCGGCGGTGCGCGAGCGACTGGTGCCGGGCGCCGTCGCCCAGGAACACCCGGGCCACCACGTCTGGCGCGCGGTCATCCCGACCACCGGCCACACGGTGCCCGAGGACCGGCTGATCCTGGGCACCGACGGCTGCCGCGGCGGGTACGTACGCACCCACGACGGGCACGTCTACTGGCTGCTGAACCAATTCAACTCCCCCGAGCCGTCCGGCACCCGTAAGCAGCAAGCCCTGGAACGGGTCGTCCACCTCCAGGAGGGAGGAGGGAACGCGCTCCTGACCGAGCTGATCGCCGCGACGCCCGAGGAGCAGATCCTGCACAACCAGATCATGCTCGTGCCGCCGCTGCCCCACTGGGTCTCCGCGCGGGTCGTGCTGGCCGGGGACTCGGCCCACGCGATGTCGCCGCACATCACCGCCGGCGCGACGCTGGGCATCGAGGACGCCGCCCTGCTCGGCCGCCTGCTCTCCACCGCCGGCGACGTTCCCGCCGCGCTGGCCGCCTACGAGGCCGACCGGATCCCCCGGTACGCCCACGTCGCGCGACTGTCCGCGGCGGTCGAGCACGCGCCCACGCCGCAGGAGTTCGCGCGGCACTACGCCGCCTTCAGCCACTGGATGATCACCCCGCAGTCCCAGCGGCCGGAGAAGGACCGGGTGCGGGCATGACGTTCACCGTGGAGGTGGACGTGCCGGTGCCGATGCGCGACGGTATCGCTCTGGCCACCAACGTGTGGCGGCCTGCCGGGCCGGGACCGTTTCCCGTGCTGCTGGTCCGCACCCCCTACGGCAAGGACGACGCCGGACTGTACGGCAACCCGAAGCTGCCGGACGTGTTCGCTCTCGTGGCCGCCGGTTACGCGGTGGTGGCCCAGGATGTCCGCGGGACCTCCCGCTCGCCCGGCACGTTCGTACCGCATGCTCACGAGGGCCGTGACGGTGTCGACACCCTCACGTGGCTGGCCGGGCAGCCGTGGTGTGACGGCGCGGTCGGCATGTGGGGCGGGTCCTACATGGGATTCACGCAGTGGCAGGCGGCCGTGGGTGACGCACCGGCGCTGCGGGCGATCGCGCCCGTGATGAGCTCCGCCGACCTGTACGGGGCGCCGTGGTACTCCCGGGGCGGTGCGTTGTCGCAGGACGCCGTCCTGACCTGGGGCACGCTCTCGGCTCTGCGCAACCTGCGCCGCGACCTCGCCGACGGACACGGTGACCCGGCTGACGCCCACGTACTCCTGTCAGGCCTGTCTGATCCGGGGACGCTGCACGACCCGCTGCCGGTCGCCGACCGAGGCGCACTGACCCGCTGCCTGCCCTGGGTCGGTCAGGTGCTCGGCCATCCGGAACGGGACGCGTTCTGGCAGGAGGTCGCCGCGATCGACCACTGCGGCAGCATCACCGTCCCGGCGCTCCACGTGGGTGGCTGGTACGACGTGTTCATCGGCGAGACCGTGCGGTCCTACACGATGATGCGCCGCCACGGCGGCAGCGCCGCGGCCCGCGACGGTCAGCGGCTGCTCATCGGCCCCTGGTGCCATGCCGACGGCACCGACCTCGGCACCTTCCCCGACCGGTCGTTCGGACTCGACGGCAGCATCAAGACCGCCGATGTCACGGGCGCCCACCTGCGGTTCTTCGACCGCTGGGTCCGCGGCCGGACGGACACCCCGGACGACACCCACCGGGTCCGGATCTTCGTCATGGGCGTCGACCAGTGGCGTGACGAGGTGGACTGGCCGCTGCCCGACACCCGCTACACCGACTTCTTCCTCGCCGGGGGCGGCCGCGCCAACACCGCCACCGGCGACGGCCGCCTGACGCGCGATGCCGCATCGGCGGAGGCTGCGGACACCTTCCTCTACGACCCGCGCCGCCCGGTCCCGAGCCTGGGTGGCACCGTGCTCGCCGCCGCGTCCGGCGCCTACCCCGGACCGGCCGACCAGGCGGTGGTCGAGACGCGCGAGGACGTGCTGTGCTTCACCACCGCCGTCCTCGAGCGTCCCGTCGAGGTCACCGGCCACGTCACCCTCGTCCTGTACGTCTCCTCCTCGGCGCCGGACACCGACTTCACCGGCAAACTCGTCGACGTGCACCCCGACGGCAAGGCGATCATCCTGTGCGAGGGCATCCAGCGCGCCCGCTACCGCAGGTCGCTCACCGACCCGGTGCCCTTGGAGCCGGGGACGGTCGAAGAACTGACCGTCGACCTGTGCGTCACCTCGAACGTCTTCCTGCCCGGGCACCGCATCCTGCTCGAGGTCTCCAGCAGCAATTTCCCCCGCTACGACCGCAACACCAACACGGGCGGGACGATCGCCACCGACGGCGAGGACGACCTGGCCGTCGCGGTCAACCGAGTCCACCACGGACCGGCCCACCCCAGCCGTCTGATCCTGCCGCTGATCGAACGGCCGGACACGGGACGGCCTGCCACGGCCACGGAAGCGGAGGCGCGGGCATGAGCGCACTGGAGGATCTGGTGGACCGGGCGGCTGTCGCCGAGGTCGTCGCCGGTCTCGCCCACGCCCAGGACGACCGGGACTGGACCGCTCTGCGGCGGCTGCTCGCCGATGAGGTGCTGCTGGATCTGTCGACCCACCACTTCGGCAGGCCACCGGCGACTGTGACGGCCCCCGACCTGGTCGAGCTGGCCCGCGGCACCCTGGAGGGCTTCGACTGCACCCATCACGCCGCCTCCAACCTCGTCGTGCGACTGTCGGGCGACGAGGCCGAGTGCCGCACGCACGTGGTCGCCTACCACCACGTCCCCGCCGAACCCGGCGTCGTCGACTACTGCACGATGCGTGGCTACTGGCAGCTCAAGCTCCGCAGACTCGGCGGACGCTGGCTGATGACCCACTGGGCCGTGGTGCGCACCGCCCCGTGGGAGGGGTCTCCGGACGCCTATGCGCTCGCCGCCGCACGCGTCACACCCCGGTCCTGACAGGAGAAGCATCGATGTTCTACGAGATCCGTACGGAGCACGCCCGCGCCGGCCGCGGCACCGAACTGGCCCGCTACATGGACGAGACCGTCATCCCGCTGCACCAGGAGATGGGGATGCACGTGGTGGGAGCGTTCACCGTGATCGGCGACGAGGACGCCTTCGTCTGGATTCGACGCTTCGAGGACGCCGCCGACCGCGAACGCACCCTGGACGCCGTCCATCGGCATCCCCGGTGCGCGGCCGTGATCGACACCGTTTCCGCGCTGGTGGGCGGGACCGAGTCCACGGTCCGGCTGGCACCGACCCCCGCGTCCCGGCTTCGCTGACCTGACAAGCACCCACATCGAGGAGGACACACCGTGAACGCGACTGGCGCGTACCGGCAGAGCCGGGACCAGTTGCTGCGACTGCGCGGCGACCACGCCCGCGCCGTGGCCGAGTTCCGATGGCCGGAACTCGGTACGCGGTTCAACTGGGCGGTGGACTGGTTCGACGCAGTCGCGAGCGGCAACGACCGCCCGGCTCTCGTCGTTGTGGAGGAGGACGGGTCCGCGACCGAACGAACCTTCGCCGAGATGTCCCGTGCCTCGGATCGCCTGTCGTCGTGGCTGGCCGCCGGCGGCGTCCGCAAAGGAGATCCGGTCCTGCTGATGCTCGGCAACCAGGTCGAGCTGTGGGAAGCGATGCTGGCCATCATGAAGCTGGGTGCGGTGATCCTGCCGACCACGACCGCGGTGGGGCGGGCAGGTCTCGAAGACCGGATCGCCCGTGGCCGCGTCCGGCACGTGATCTGCGACGCCGCGGACACCGGCACGTTCGGCCAGGTGCCCGGCGACTACACGCGGATCAGCGTCGGCGCGGCCGAGGGCTGGTCCGATCTGCGCGAGGCCGCGGACCTGGCGCACACGAGCGTCGGGCACCCGGGCACGACGCCGGACGATCCGCTGCTGCTGTACTTCACCTCCGGTACGACGTCGCGACCCAAGCTGGTCGAGCACACGCAGGTGTCCTACCCGGTCGGTCATCTGTCCACGATGTACTGGCTGGGTCTGCGGCCCGGCGATGTGCATCTGAACATCTCCTCACCGGGCTGGGCCAAGCACGCATGGTCCTGCTTCTTCGCGCCGTGGATCGCCGAAGCGACCATCGTCGTCCACGACTACCGCCGCTTCGACGCGGCGGCGTTGCTGGATCAGTTGCATCGCAGAAAGGTCACCTCGTTCTGTGCTCCACCGACCGTCTGGCGGATGCTGATCAATGCCGATCTCGGCGAGCGCCCGGAGGCTCTGCGTGAGGCGATCAGCGCCGGGGAGCCACTCAACCCCGAGGTCATCGAGCGGGTCCGGCGCGCATGGGGCGTGACCGTGCGCGACGGATTCGGCCAGACCGAGACCACCGCCCAGGTGGGCAACACCCCGGGCGCCGCGGTCCGGGCCGGATCGATGGGACGGCCGTTGCCCGGGGTTCCGGTCGTCCTCGTCGACCCGGCCACCGGTCGCCTGGTCACCGGGACAGGCGAAGGAGAGCTGTGCCTCGATCTGTCGGCACGGCCACTGCCGCTCATGACCGGCTACCGGGACGACGCCGAACGCAACGCCGGAGCGATGAGCGGCGGCTATTACCACACCGGTGACGTGGCGAGTCGCGACGCCGAGGGCTACATCACCTATATCGGCCGTACCGACGACGTGTTCAAGGCGAGCGACTACAAGATCAGCCCGTTCGAACTCGAGTCAGCGCTCATCGAGCATCCGGCGGTCGCCGAGGCCGCGGTGGTTCCGGCGCCGGACCCGGTCCGGCTGGCCGTGCCCAAGGCGTACATCGCGCTGGCGCCCGGCCACGAGCCGACGGAGGAGACGGCGCTGTCGATCCTGCGGTACGCCCGTGAGCACCTCGCCCCGTACCAGCGCGTTCGGCGGATCGAGTTCTCCGACCTGCCCAAGACCATTTCCGGGAAGATCCGGCGCGTCGAGCTCCGGGCCCGGGAACAGGAGCTCGCGGACGGCCGGCGGGCGAGCGCCGAATGGCGGGACGACCAGTTCCCCGGCCTCAAGGGCTGACCCGGCCGGGCATTCCCCCGATGTGCCGACGCCCATCCCGGAAGGAAGCACCTGTGACGATCCATCTGCACCTCGCGACAACGGGCGGCGGCCCATGATCGACTGGTTACAGCTCGCCGAATCGCTCATCACCTCACCCTGGCTGTATGCGGTGCTCATCGCGGTGTCCTGCCTGGACTCCTTCCTGCCGTTGATCCCGAGCGAAGCCGTCGTGGTCGTCGCAGGGGTCTACGCCGCCGGCGGACATACCGACCTCGTGCTCGTCATCGCCGCCACGACGCTCGGCGCCTTCCTCGGCGACATGGTCCCCTACACCGTCGGACGACTGCTCGGTGTACGCGTACTCAAGCGACTGCCACCCGGTACCAAACGACGAGCGGCGCACGACTGGTTCACCCGCCAACTCGACGCCCGCGGCGGCTTCGTCCTGGTGACCACACGATTCATCCCGGTCGGGCGCTACCTGGCCACCTTGTCCACGGGGATCGTCGGCTATCCGCTGGGCAAGTACGTGCTCTTCGTCGGGTTCGCCACCGCTGCCTGGAGTGTTTACACCGTGCTCACCGGATACCTCGGTGGCGTCGTCTTCCAGGACAACACGCTGCTCGCGATCACCGTCGGTATCGTGCTCGCGTTCCTGGTCACCGCTGTCATCGAAGCCGTACGCCACCTCCGCCGTCGCGCATCCATGCCGCCGACCGAAGCACCTCCATGGTGAAGGGGCGAGGCCGGGTGAAAGGTCTGTTCGTCCACCCGGTGAAAGGGCTCAGCGCGCAGCCGCTGGACCGCGTCGCGCTCCGGCCGGGCGAGGGGATTGCGAACGACCGGATGTTCGCGTTCGCCCGGCCGGAGGGCAGGTACCGGCCCGGGACGCGTGAAGGACTGCCGAAGCAGGAGTTCTTCGCCCTGGTCTCGGACCACCGCTTGGCCGGACTCGACACACACCTCGATGCGGAGACCGAGGTCCTCACCGCGCGCGTCGCGGGCCACGACGTGCTGAAGGCCGACCTGAACACCGCGCAAGGTCGCGACGAGGCGGTGCGGTTCTTCACGCGCGTCCTCGACCTGCCCGCGGGGGTCATGCCGTTGCTCGCGCGGGAACCGGGCAGGCGCTTCACCGATGCGGCCGCGGCCGGGGACGGACCGATGGACTGGATCTCGTTGGTCAACCTGGCCTCGGTCCGAGACCTGGAGTCACGCACGGGCGCCGTGGTCGATCCGCTGCGGTTCCGGGCCAATGTCCTCGTGGACGGCCTACCGGCGTGGTTCGAATCGGACGCGATCGGTCAGGAGTTCGGCCTGGGCGGCGTGCGGGTGCGGGCCGTGCGCCGGACCAAGCGCTGCGTCGCGACCGAGGTCGATCCGGAGACCGGCCGCCGCGACCTGCCGGTGGTGGCCATGCTCGACAGGACGTACGGTCACCGGTTCATGGGAATCTACCTGGAGGTCCGCACAGCCGGAGTCGTGGAGAAGGACAGTGAATTCGTCATCTGAGCTGCGGCTGCGGGTCAGCGAGTCGGCCGACCTCACGCCGACCGTCCGCCGCTTCGTGCTGCGGGACCCCAGCGGGTTCGCGCTGCCGGCATATGAGCCTGGTGCGCACATCGTGGTGACCACCCCAGCCGGGCACAAGCGCGGCTACAGCCTTGTCGAACCGGGCGGTGCCCGGCCACGGGAGTATGTCGTGTGCGTGCGCCGCGACGGCGACGGCCGGGGCGGTTCGGTGAGCATGCACGATGACGTGGTGGTGGGCTCCGAACTCGTGGTGTCCGCGCCGGCCAACAGGTTTCCCCTCGAACCCTCGCCTCGGTACCTGTTCATCGCCGGGGGCATCGGCATCACGCCGATCCGGGCGATGGTGCGCCGATTACGCGTCGAGGGCCGCACCGGTGTGCGGCTGCTGTATCTGACGCTGTCCGTGGAGGAAACCCCGTTCCTGCGGGAGTTCGACGGTCCGGAGGACACCGTGCACCACAGTGACGACCGTGGGCTGCTCGACCTGTGGCCGTACCTTGCCGTTCCGGACGACGACGTGCGCGTCTACTGCTGTGGGCCCGCTCCCCTCATGCGGACCGTACAGACGCTGACGGCCCACTGGCGCATGAGCAGGATTCACATGGAGGAGTTCGCAGCCGGTCACACCGGGATGTCCTTGCCGTTCACCGCGGTCTGGGCCCCCGATGGGCGGCGGGTGGACGTTCCCGCACACCTTTCGCTGCTCGCCGCCCTGCGCCGTGACGGCGTTCGCGTCGAGTCGTCCTGTGAGGCCGGCGTCTGCGGCACGTGCCGCCTCGCGGTCCTCGACGGCGAGGTGGATCACCGTGACTCCGTGTCGACCGAGAAGGAACGCCTTTCGAGCGTGGTGGCCTGTGTGTCGCGGGCCAGGTCATCCGAGATCGTCGTCGGCCCCTATGAGAACGAGGAATCGGCGTGACCATCCACGAACTGCATCCCGAGCCCGGATTCACGACGGACGTGTTCGACCGTGACGCGCCGCCCGTGCTGACCGTGGACCCGGGCGACACCGTCGTCGTACGATCACTCGACGCGTCCGGGTTCCTCGAACGGCAACACTCACCAGGCGAGCAGCGGCCGACCATGTTCGACGGGCGGCGCGGCCACTGCCTCACCGGTCCCATCGACGTGCGCGGTGCGGAACCGGGGAACGTGCTCGCGGTCCGCATCGTTTCGGCCACCCCGGACGACTGGGGCTGGACCGTCGCCGGCGCCAAGGACAACGCGTTGAACCGCGCGCTCGGTCTCACCGGAGCGCCCTCCTGGCTCCTGTGGGAGATCGACGCCGACGCCGGGACCGCCACCAGCGACCTCGGTCACACCGTACGGATCTCGCCGTTCCTCGGCGTGATCGGCATGCCGCCGAACGAGCCGGGCCTGCACTCCACGATCCCGCCGCGATCCGCCGGTGGTGGGAACATCGACTGCCGTGACCTGACCGCGGGGGCGACGTTGTTCCTGCCGGTCACCGTACCCGGCGCGCTGCTGCACCTCGGCGACGGCCATGCCGCGCAAGGCGATGGCGAGGTGTCCGGCACCGCGATCGAATGTCCTATGACAACGGAAGCGGTGCTCGACATCGTCACTGACGTTCCCGTCCCCGGCCTGCACGCCGTGACTCCCCGCGGGCGGATCACGTTCGGGTTCGACGCGGACCTCAACGCGGCGATGACGGAAGCTCTCGCCGCGATGGTCACGTGGATGCAGGATCTGTACGACGTCGACAGGGGCACAGCCACGGCACTCGCCAGTTCGGTCGTGGACCTGCGCGTCACACAGGTGGCGAACGAGACATGGGGCGTACATGCCGTCCTGGCACAGGGGGCGATCACCTGAATCAGGGAGAAGCCCTGATCGGTCCCGGCACACGTCTGTCGCGGCCACGGAATGTGGCGCGGTAGGCGCTGGGCGAGACCCCCAGTTCGGCTTGCAGACGCAAGCGCATCGAGCCGGCGGTGCCGAAGCCCGCGGTGACGGCGACCTGGTCGATGGGCATTTCGGTGCGCTCCAGGAGGGCGCAGGCTCGTTCGATGCGCTGTTGGGTGAGCCACCGTCCCGGCGAGATGCCTATTTCGTCACGGAAGCGTCGGGTGAATGTTCGCGTGCTTATCGATTCCCGGGCGGCCAGCTCCTGCAGCGTGACGGGCCGGTGCAGGTTCTCGAGTGCCCATTGGCGCGCCTTGCTGGTCGAGGAGATTCTCGGGTCCGGCATCGGTCGCCGCACGTATTGCGCCTGCCCGCCTTCGCGGTGCGGCGGGACGACGCTGCCGCGCGCCACTTCGTTGGCGACCGCCGCGCCGTGGTCGGTGCGGATCATGTGCAGGCACAGGTCGATGCCTGACGCCGCACCCGCGGAGGTGAGCACGCCGTCGTCGTCGGTGTAGAGGACGTCGAGGTCGAAGGCGACGTCCGGGAATCGCTCCCGGAATCGGGCGGATGAGCGCCAGTGCGTGGTCGCTCGCCGTCCGGTGAGCAGGCCCGCCGCGGCCAGCACGAACGATCCGGTGCAGATAGAGGCGATCCGTGTGCCGGGGTGAATCCGCGCCAGCGCCGCGGTGAGCGAAGGTTCGATCGGCCCACCTTGGGGCTCGAAGTCCACGCCGGATCCTGGGACGACGACGGTGTCGGCCTCGGCCAGCGCCTCGAGACCGTGCGTGACGGTGACGGTGAAGTCGGCGTCGGTACGTATTTCCCCGGGCTCGAGCGCGCAGGTCACGACCTCGTAGAGCGCTGCACCCGCGGCCGAGCGCGCCTGGCCGAAGAGGCGGTGAACGATGCTGAGCTCAAATGACAGCGCCTTGTCACGGATCAGGACCGCCACGCGGTGGCGCCCACTACCGGCAAAAGCGGTCATGGCTCGATCTTCGCACATGTTGTCCATCAGGCCAGTCGTCGTGGCGGCGCCGCACGTTGATGATCGATGTCATGAACGTTCTCTGGGTTCTCGCCCACCCCGAACCCCGCTCACTCAACGGCTACCTCGCCACGGAGGGACAGCGCGCGCTCCGCGCCGAGGGCCACCAGGTTGAGGAGTCGGACCTGTACGCGATGAACTGGAACCCCACCGTCGACACCGCCGGCTACGCCCACCGACCCGCGGAACGATTCCAGGTCGCCGCCGCCGCCGACCGGGCGTACAAGAACGGCACGCAGAGCGCCGATATCCGAGCCGAGCAGGAAAAGCTCACCCGAGCGGACGCCATCGTCATCCAGTTCCCCATGTGGTGGTTCGGCATGCCCGCCATCCTCAAAGGCTGGTTCGACCGAGTCTGGCACCAGGGCTTCGCCTACGGCTTGCGCGGCCCGAACGGCGAATGGATCGGCTACGGAGACGGGTTTCTCGCGGGTAAGCGCGCGATGGCAGTCGTGACCATGGGCGGGCCGGCGTGGCTCTACGGCGAGCGGGGCATCCACGGAGCCGTCGACGAACTGCTGTTCCCGTTGCAGCACGGCACCCTGTTCTACGCGGGCGCAGAGGTGCTGCCCCCGGTGCTGATCCCCGCTGCCGACAGGCTCACCCCCGAGGAAGGCGAGACGGCGGCCAAGGAGCTGCGCGAGCGCCTACTCGCCATGCCGACGACCGAGCCGGTCCCGTACCGAACGCAGAACGGCGGAGACTACGACGACAATCGCGTGCTGCGGCCGGACGTCGCACCGGGCTTGACCGGACTGGGCGTCCACCTGGCCTGACGCCCGCTGACGGCGCACCGCACCGTAACAGCGCATCCGCGATCGTCGCGGATGCGCTTTCGCGTTTCCGGGCCCTGGCTCGCGCCCGCCTCCAGATTGTCGGTGCCCGTTGATACCTATGGCCCATCACGTTGAACGACCGACGATGGAGCCCCCCATGGCCACGGCCACCTTCAGAGACGAGAGCGCCGCCGGCAGGCGCTCAGTCGAGATCTCTCTTCCCGCTCGGTCCGACGCGAGCCCGGCGCGCGAGATCCTCCGCCTCGTGCCGCGGGCCGGAGGCTGACATGGGCGTCCTTGACAACTTTCCCCGGTCTTACGGCTACCTGCTCGGCCACCGCGTCGAGGGGCTGCCACATGAGCTGTTCGACCTGTACGACGCGGGCGGGCGACCCGGCGCCGACGAGGCCGGGCGCAGGGCGTTCGGCGTATGGGCGCAACTACTGCTCAGCCTGGGCGACAAGGGCGGCCACGAGCACCCAGAGGAGGTGCTCCGGCTGGTGCGCGAGGTGGCCGACGGCGACATCCCCTGGACGTTCGAGGACACGCGCTTCCTGTGGGAGATCGCCGACGCGCTGTCGTGTTGCGGTCACACCGGCCACGCCGAGCTGTACCGGATTCCGCTGGCCGCCATCGCGACGCTCGGATACTCCGAGCGCCGCCAGATCCTTGGTGACGCGCCGCCGTGGCACCCGGCCCACCGCAGCCCGGGTCGGGCCGCGCTGCGCAAGGACCTGGAGCGCGTCCTGACCGAGCCCCAGGAGCACGGGCCGGCCGGGGTCGTGCGCAGCCTGGTCTGGGACGGCGACCCCCTCGCCCGTGCCATGGCAGGGAAGTACGCCGCCCGGCTGACCCACCCCGCCGTGCTCCCGCTGCTGAAACACTGGTGCAAGGCCAAGGCCAACAAGCCCAGCGAAACCTGGCTCGCCAAGGTCCGCACGCTGCTCACCGACGACGGCGTAGCGGTGCTGCGCGAGCTCCTCTCCCGCGTGGCCACCCACCGCGAGAGTCGCGAGCCCGGCGGCAGGGTCTTCCTCGCCCGCCACACCGCCCTCCCGCTGCGCGGCATGCTGTGGACCTGCGAGGTGATCGACGCGCCCTGGGTGTCCACGCTGCTCGGCGACGTCGCCACCAACTGCGGCATCGGGCGCAACGGCACCGGCGGCGCCGCCGTCTGCCGCAACGAGAGACTGGCCAACGCCGCACTGAACGTGCTGGCCAAGCGGGGCGGCCTCGACACGGTGGGCGTGCTCGCGCGCCTGCGAGCCAAGCTGCGCAGACCGGCCCTGCTGGCGAAGGCGTCCGAGGCCCTCGACGCGGTGGCCGTGCAAGAGGGGCTGAGCCACGAACAGCTCGTCGACCGGACGGTCCCGGCCTTCGGACTCGGCCCCGACGGGGTCCGGGAGGAGCAGGCCGGCGACTGCGTCGTCCGGCTCGACGTCGACGGGCCGGTGCTGCGGTTCGTCAACGCGTCCGGGCGCGTCGTCAAGTCGGCGCCCCAGTCCATCCGCAAGGATCCGGTGCTCGCCGATCTCAAGGCCACGCTGAAAGACCTCAAACGCACACAGGCCGCCGAGCGGCTGCGCCTGGAGCAGATGCTCATCGTCGAACGCGAGCTGTCCTGGCAGGAGGCCGAGCAGTACTTCTTCGACCATCCGGTCACCGGCCCCTACACCCGCGCCCTCATCTGGCGGCTCCCCGACGGGTTCGCCGGGCTGCCGGTCAGGAGCGGTGGCGGCTGGGCACTGGCCGAGGCGAGCGGCGGATCCGTGCGTCCGGGCGCCGACACGCCCGTCCGGTTGTGGCACCCCATCCAGGAGGGCGCCGAGGGGGTGCGCGGCTGGCGCGACCACCTGCTGGAGCGGGGGATCAGGCAGCCGTTCAAGCAGGCGTTCCGCGAGGTCTACCTGCTCACCCCGGCCGAGGAGCGCACCCGCACCCACTCCGACCGTTTCAAGGGCCACTTCGTGCGCTACGGGCAGGCCAAGGCGCTGCTGGAGCAGCGAGGCTGGAGCGGGTTGTCGATCGGTCACTGGGACTACGAATGCGGCGGCAACGTGGGGGCGGCCGTCAAGACGCTCGCCGGCTGGCAGGCGAGCTGGGGCATGCAGGTCGCCTCCGACCCTCAGCAGGACGCCTGGGGCACGGCCTCCTGCGCCGCCACCGACGAGATCCGGTTCCGCCACGCGGATCTTCCCGGCGACGCGCCGCTCACCGAAGTGCCGCCGCTGGTGTTGTCGGAACTGCTGCGCGACGCCGACCTCGCCGTGGGGGTCGGGTCTTTGGGGCTCGACCAGCAGGCGGCGGCGGGGCACGACGGCTACTGGCAGTCGTACGGGTTCGGCGAACTGAGCGAGACCGCTCGCACCCGGCATGACGTGCTGGCCCGGCTGCTGCCCCGGCTGAAGATCGCCGACCGGGCAGAGCTGACCGACCGGTTCCTGCGCGTGCGCGGGCAACTGCGCACCTACCGGATTCATCTGGGGTCGGGCAACATCCTGATGGAGCCGAACGACGCCTACCTGTGCATCGTCCCCGGCCGCGACCGCTCCGCCCCATCGGTGTTGCTGCCGTTCGAGGAGGACGGCGGCATGCTGTCGGTCATCTTGTCGAAGGCGTTCCTGCTGGCGGACGACACCGGGATCAGCGATCCCAGCATCACCCACCAGCTCGTCGCCACCTGACGGCAGCCCGCCGGCTCTGGCTGACTGGGAGGATTACACTACATCCTGCAGTGTAGTAATGCTACAGCAAGCAGTGTAGCTCGGCTAAGATCGGTCCATGCCGACCACGAAGACGCTGCGTGAGGGCTCCCCGCAGAAGCGGGCCGCCATCCTCTCGGCGGCCCGGGAGCTGTTCCTCGCCGACGGCTTCGACCGGTCAAGCATCGGCGCGGTCGCCGCCCAGGCGGGCGTGTCCACACGCACGGTCTACGACTACTTCGGTGACAAGCAGACCCTGCTGCAGGCCGTCGTCCAAGCCATCGGCCAGTCACTCGTCACCACGATCCGGCACACCCTCGACGACACGCTCACCGGCCTCACCAAAGCCGCCGAGCTGGAGGGCGCCCTGGTCACGTTCTCGATGCGGATCGCGACCGACATGCTCGACTCAGCGGAGTACGCCACACTGCAGCGCCTGGTCCGGGCCGAATCCGGCCACCTGCGGCACAGGGAGGACCAGCCCATGACCAACGCGCCCGACGAAGCTCTGGGTGAGCGGCTGGCCGTCCTGGCCCGAGCCGGACTGCTCGACGCCCCTGACGCGCGGCTCGCGGCCGACCACTTCATCGCGCTGACCTTCGGGGTCGCGCTCAACAGGCTCGGCTCCGCGAACGCCGCCGAGGACCCCCGCGTTCGCCCACTCATCGTCGAGGGAGTGCGGGCGTTTCTCCGGGCATATCGGAGCACATGAGGAGGGGCGCGCGCTCGCGCCCCGCCACCCGTGCGAACAGACCATCAAGGCCCGCCGACCAGCATGCAGGTCTCTAGGTGAGTTCCACCCCGTCGATCTCAGGTCCGTTCGGCGGCTTCTGATAGCCGTGCGCGGTCATGCGGGTCTCGGGAAGCTTCTCGCACGGCACGCAGTCGGGCCAGAAATGCTCCGGCGTGCGCCCGCTCACCGGATTGCGGTAGTGGAACCACATCGGCAGAATGGCGGGCCACTCGACGAACGTGCCCGTCCCTCCGCGGAATCCCTCCTGGCGGCGGCCCAGGTCGGTCAGCAGGATGTCCGGCGGGTACGTGCTCAGCAGGCGACTCGGCGGTGGGGGTGGCTCACCTTCCGGCCGAGCCACCGCGGACGCCCAGCCGCCCTTCCAGTCGGGCGACGCGAAGTAGTGTTCATCGATGGTCAGACTCCACAGCCGCCAGATGCCGTCCTCCAGCACGGCCTGATCGTTGGGATACATCCCGGAGTGCAGGCCGCCCATGTAGAAGTCCTTCGAGGAACTGCCCGGTTCCTTCGATGTGCGCGGCTGGAACAGCCGGGTGCGCAGGTTCGCCGACCGACCATCGTGCGACACATGGATCACGGGCTGGGTGCGCCAATGGAAGGAGATCGCGCTACGGCGCGCGGGAGACGGACCCCAGCTTGCGTTGGCAGCGCCGATGATCCGGTCGCGACCTACGAAGTAGCCCGCGAAAGGCGCCTGCTTGTGGCCGTTGACCGCGAAGATCGCCGCCATGTCGGACCATGCGAAATCGTCGAGGTAGTAGCCGTAGGCCGACGAGACGTTCTCGACTCCGTCGTATGCCTGGGAGCGCGCGAGCCGGCGCGCGAGGTCGGCCAGATCGAGCGGGGCCTGGTCCAGCCGGCTCGGGGGCGTTTCGCCGAACAGCGCACGCCCGACGGGCGCCACGTCAAGAAACGCTGGTATGCCGAAGTCCGGCGCGGACGATCGTTCCGTGTCGCGGCCGCCCAGCGGCGCGATACCGCCGCTTCCCCACCCCTCGAAATAGTCGGCGCGAAGCAGCGGCGTCAGCGATATCTCCTTCAGCTTCCACAGCCCGTCCTCCTTGACGAAGCGGTTGCGGAACACGGAGAACTCCCAGAAGCCCGCACGCTTCGTCGCATCGCCCAGAAGACCCAGCTCGATCCCCCGGCCGAGCGCCTCCCGGCCCCCGGGCAGCACCTCGACGATGAGATCGAAGATCAGACGCTCATTGAGCCGGCCGTGGGCGAGGCCCTCCGGCCCCATCCGTTCCATGGCCCGGCGAACGCCCGCGTGTCCCGCGAAATCTCCCACACCGGCGACCGCGACGATCGCATCCTCGACGAAGAGGTCGACCACATCGCTCCACATCCCGCGATCGACGTAGTAGCCATAGGCGTTCTGGAGGTTACGAATCGCGTCCTCGTCGTTCAGCCTGCGGATCCTGCCCGCCAGTTCTTCGACGGTCGCGCCGCTGCGCGGCGCGTCGCCGATCGGCGCCGGGATCGGCATCCCCGTCTCATCGCTGGTGAAGTGCTTCGGCACGATCGGCAGATCCTGACCGCCGACGTTGGCCCAGCCGTCGTGATAGTCGCCTTCGAACTGGGGATGGTAATGCATGCTCGCGATGAGCCAGCGCCCGTCCTCAAGGACGTAGTCGCTCTCATAGATCCCCCCTTCGACGCGCGCCGTTCCTTTGCCGTCGCCGAGGAAGCGCATGGCCATCCAGCGGGCCCGTGCCATGCGTGCGTCGACCGAGAGGTTCACCAGCGGCTCGTCGATGACCTCGGTGTGGAGAGAGCCCGGTGCGCGGCCGTTCATATCCCCCGCACGGGCATCAAGCCATGCCTCGATCGCCTCGCGTCCGGTCACGGTCTCGTCGCCCCACCGCAGTGTGCCGTCCTCGGCGAAGAGCGCGACCATCGCGTGCCACTGCCCGAACTGACTGTGATGGGCGTAGCCACGCTGCACGTTCTTGACGGCGCGAAGCGACTCGACCCGCGCGACATCTCGCGCGAGCTCATCGATCGCCCTCTGCTCCTGCGTATTCATCCCTGCCCCTCCCATCGTTCCCGGAGCGGGGCGCGTCGAGAACGCGCCCACGACCGGCACGGCGGCGAGAACCCCGCCTCGTCTTGCTCATTTCATCGCCTGTTCCTCCTGCCTCTCACTCCGGAACAAAGCTGCTCTGCGCGATATGACGGACTCCGCCATTGGCCTGTACGGCATCGTCGCGGCTGTTGAAGTAATAAATCGCCCCGATTCTGCCCGGCTCGGCCTCGAAGGCGTTCGGATATCCCAGATCCCAACTGCCACCGTCATCGCGGACGATGATCTCAGGACCCCAGCTCTTGCCTTCGTCCTCGCTCACCACGGCGCGAATGCCGTAGGGCTTGAGGCGGTAACCGTAGACGACGACCAGCCGTCCGTCCGCCATGGCGACCAGGCTGCCCGGCGCGCCGAAATCATTGACCCTCGACAGGAACTGCCACGTCAGGCCGCCGTCGTCGCTGGAGAACAGTTCCGTCCACATGACGCCGGTGGGATCGCGCTGGCAGCGCAGCGTGCACAGGATGCGGCCGCTCGGCAGCATCACACCGCGAGGATAGAACCAGCGGTGACCGCCGAAGCGATAGGTGCTCTTCCAGTCCCCTTCCGCCGACGCGAAGGGATCCTGCTTGGGCGTGATGAAGGACAGGAAATGGAACTCCGTGCCGTCGTCGGTGCCGGCGTACACCAGCGGCCGGCGGTTCCACCCGTCCTCGCTGATCAGGGTCAGGAACAGCAGACAGCGGCCGTCGGGTCGTACCATCGCCGAGTTGATCGCCGACAGCGAATGCAGTCCGTCGAGCGGTAGCTCGACGGACGGCGTCCAGCTGTGTCCCGCATCCGTCGAGACGCGAACGAAGGAACGGCTCTCCGGCTTACCGAAATCGATGCTGCTGTTACCCACCAGGACATTGCGATCCAGGAAGTCGAACGGCCCCCACGGTGAAAGATCCCGGGGACTGCCTTCCGCCGCCGCCGCGCGCGGATAGACATCGAACTCGGGATCCGCCCACGTGCGCCCGCGATCGGCCGACCGCATCGTGACCAACCGGCTCCCGCGGCCTCCGCGCTCACCGAGCTGATCATGACTGATCTTGGCGGGGTCGCTGTAATCGGCGTCCAGCGATATGAAATTGGCGACGAACTCGCCCGAGGCCGTCTCCCAGAAACCCATCGTATAAGGCCAGGCGCAGAACTCCCCGTCGCGGCGATAGACGACCGCGTGATCCAGGTCCTTGGCGGCGCGAGGCGGGCCGAATCTCCGAATCATCGTCCCTCTTTTCCGTCGTTCCCCGAATAGACGCGGGCGGCGTTGTCGTGGAGGAACTTGCGCGCTTCTTCCGCCGTCAGGAAGTCGGCGGCCGCACGAGCCATGGCCGCTTTCTCGGTGTAGTTCCAGAGCATGCTCTGGCCTACGTCGGAGCCCCACATGACGCGGTCAGGGCCGAAGCTGTCGACCATTCGCCGAACGATATGCGCCGGCCGCACGTCCTCCGCGAGCAGTCGCTCCATGTTGATCTCGGTGATCTTGAAATGCACGTTCGGCACGTCGTCGAAGATCTCGATCGTCTGGTCGATCCCGAAATGCGGCGGGCCCGGCAGCTGCACGTCCTCGCCTGCTTCCTGGGCGAGCCGGACCTCGTACTGCGTCATCCCGAACGGCATTCCGCCATGGTCGAGCAGGATCGGGAGCTCGGGGAACTGACGCGCGATGATCTTGATGAGCGGCAACAGGTACGGGAGCTGCTTCATGAACAGGATCAGGGTCATCGGCGTCCCGAGTTCAGCGCAGGTCTTCCACACCTCCATCGACTGCGGCGAACTCAGCCATGCGGTGTCCAGGATCCACGGCCGGGTATGCGCCATGCGGAATCCGCGGACGTGGTCGTTCCCGACCATCTCGCGATAGCGATCAGGAGTGGCCGGATCCTGAGGGTCGAGTATCACTACCGGATGCAGCCGGCCAGGAAACTTCCGAGCCGATTCGAGGATATAACTGTTGTCATATCCGTAGAGATGACCGCGTTGCACCAGACACGCCTCGGCGACGCCGTGTTCGTCCATCATCGCGATGAGCGCTTCGGCCGTCACGGTGAAGTCGGTGTGCTTCGGAGTCGGCAGATCGGGCCGTAGGGCCTTGGGCCGGTAAGTATCCCAATCGTCAGAGATCAAATGCGCGTGGGTATCGAAGAGTGGCGAGACCATGTTGCTCCGTTTCACTCGGGTGTCTGGAACTGAAGACCGGATGACGCCGTGACCTGGATCGCGCCAGGCTCACTTCTTCGGCGACATCGTCAACCAGGCCTTACGCTCCGGCGGCGCCTGCGGCTTGTCGTGCCCCTGCCAGCGCGCGGTGCTGATCGTCGAGAAGGAGCCGGTGAACCACGCGAGCGGCGCGAAAAACATCAGCTTCTTCGCCTTGGCCTGCATCTTCTTGAACGCCTCGCCACGCTTGGCCTTGTCGTTGGTGTTGAGCGCGGCGGCAGCGGCGGCGTCGATCTCCGGATCGCAGACGCCGGACGGGTTCGCCGCGGCCGTCTTCTTCTCGTTGCACTCATACCAGCGAGTGATGCCGATGCTCGGATCGGCCCCGAGGTTCGTCCTCAAGAACGAGAGGTCGAAGTCACTCTCGGTGTACATCTTCTCGTTGTACACCGCGCCCGAGGTGCCGATGAGCTCCGTGGCGATGCCGACCTCCGCCAGCATGGACTTCGCCATCTGGGCCGTCTTGGCGACCTCGCTCAGCGGGGTGATGTAGCGCGCCTTGAGGGTGAACCTGGTGCCGTCGGACCCTCGTTCGAAGCCGGCCTCGTCGAGGGCCTTGTTGATCGCGTCGAGATCGCGCGGGAAGTCCCGGCTGAAATCGATGTCCGGGTTGATCGCCCAGTCCAGCGTCTTCGGGAAGAACGCGTTGGTGGCAGTCCCCAGCCCCGACAGCGCCGTCTTCGCGATGGCATCGCGATCGAGTGCCGCGAACACCGCGGCCCGCACGGCCGGGTCCTTGAGGTACTCGCTCTTCGTGTTCTGCATCATGATGACCACCTGGGGGAACATCCCGTGCGTGAGCAGCTGGGCGTTCGGGTCGGTGGAGACCCGGGCCTGCTGCGACGGGTCCAGCACGGCCTCGTCGATCTCGCCGGCGAACAGCGCCTCCGCACGGCTGTTGGGGTCGGCCATGACGGTGAAGACGGCGCGGTCGACCCGCACCTCGCCCTCCCAGAAGTCCGGGTTCTTGACGAGCACGACCTCCTGACCCGGGGCGTAGGAGCCGAACTTCATCGGGCCGGTGCCGATCGGCTTCTTGTTCGCCTCGTTGGTGACGTAGTCGGTGCCCGCGTAGACGTGCTTGGGCAGCATGAACTGCTGCGCGACCGTTTCCAGCAACGGGCCGTAGGGCTTGTCGAGGTGCACCACGACGGTGGACGCGCCGGTGACCTCGACCGACTTGATCCGCTCGGCGAGCAGCGCCCCGAAGGTCTGCAGCGGAACGATCTCCTCGAAGTTGAACTTCACGTCCTCGGCGGTGAACGGCTTGCCGTCATGCCACTTGACGCCCTCGCGAAGCTGCAGCGTCAAGTCCAGACCGTCCGGGCTGACCTGCCATTCCTTCGCCAGGCCGGGCGAGATCTTGTAGTCGTCCGAGATCCGGATCAGCGGATCCATGATCTGCGAGCTGAACAGCTGCGAGATCGGGGCGCTGACGAACTGCGCGTTCAGCCCCAGGGTCATGGGGTCGCCGCCGACCGCCTGCACGTACACGGTGCCGTCCGCGGCGCTCTCCGCGGCGCACGCGCTCATCGTGAGCACGCCCGCCATCAGGGCCGCCGCGAGCACTCCGCCGCGTCCTGTCCTCTTCGTCTTCAGCTTCCGCTGCATCTGCACGAACTCCTGTCCGTCTTACCGAGCCGGCGTCATCTTGGACCAGGGCACGCGTTCCGCCATCACCCGCGGCGCGTCCTGCCCCTGCCAACGCGCGGTGCTGATCGTCGGGAAGGCGCCGTTGAACCACGCGAGCGGCGCGTAGTACATCAGCTCCGCCGCCCGGGCCTGCATCTTCTTGAGTGCCTCGGCACGCTTCGACTTGTCGTTGGTGTCGAGCGCGGCGGCAGCGGCGGCGTCGATCTCCGGATCGCAGATGTGGGTGGGGTTGGAGCCCGGGTTTCTCTTCTTGTTGCACTGATACCAGTTGGCGATGCCGAGGCTCGGGTCGGGCCCGGTGGTCATCCGCACGAAGGCGAGATCGAATTCGCTCTTCTTGTACAGCTTCTCGCTGTAGACCGCCCCGCCCGCGCTGGTGAGCTTGGTGGCGATCCCGAGATCCTTGAGCATCGACTGCGCCATCTGGACGGTCGCGCCGACCTCGGTCAGCGTGAAGATGTAGAGAATGTTCAGGGTGAATCTCGTGCCGTCGGGCCCTCGTTCGAAGCCGGCGTCATCGAGGGCCTTGTTGATCGCGTCGAGATCGCGTGGGAAGTCCTTGTCGAAGTCGACATCGGGGTTGACCGCCCAATCGAACGAGGGCGGGACGAATCCGGTCGCGGTCTTCCCGATCCCGGACATCGCAGTCTTCGCGAAGGCCTCACGATCGAGCGCCGCGAACAGGGCGGCGCGGACGGCCGGGTCCTTGAGATACTCGCTCTGCGTGTTGAACATCATCGACACCATCTGCGGGAACATCCCGTGCGTGAGCAACTGGGTGTTCTCGTCGGTGGAGATCCGCCCCTGCTGCGACGGGTCCAGCACGGCGCCATCGATCTCGCCGGCGATCAGCGCCTCCGCACGGCTGTTGGGGTCGGCCATGACCGTGTAGACGGCCCGGTCCACCTGGGACTTCTCGCCCCAGTAGTCAGGGTTCTTGACGAGCGCGACCTCCTGGCCCGGGGTGTAGGAGCCGTACTTCATCGGGCCGGTGCCGATCGGCTTCTTGTTCGCCTCGTTGGTGACGTAGTCGGTTCCGGCATAGAGGTGCTTGGGCAGCATGTACTGCTGGGAGACCGTTTCCAGCAGCGGGCCGTAGGGCTTGTCGAGGTGCACCACGACGGTGGACGCGCCGGTGATCTCGACCGACTTGATCCGCTTGGCGAGCAGCGCCCCGAAGGTCTGCAGCGGGACGATCTCCTCGAAGTTGAACTTCACGTCCTCGGCGGTGAACGGCTTGCCGTCATGCCACTTGACGCCCTCGCGAATGTGCAGCGTCAGGTCCAGACCGTCCGGACTGACCTGCCATTCCTTCGCCAGGCCGGGCGACATCTTGTAGTCGTCCGAAAGGAAGATCAGGGTGTCCATGATCTGCGCGCTGAACAGGATGGGATACGTACCGCCGGTCAACTGAGCGTTCAATCCCGTGGTCATGGGGTCGCCGTTGACGGCGTACACGTACACCTTGTTCTCCGCGCCGCCGCCCTCTGCGGCGCATCCGCTGATCGCGAGCACGCTCGCCATCAGGGCGGCGAGCACTCCGCCGCGTCTTGTCCTCTTCGTGTTCACGGTCTCCTGCCTTTCTGCACGAGTCGTCATACCTCGCGTGCCGTGATGTCCCGTTGCCGCTCGGAGCGCGCCTGGTGCAGGACCGGTGCGGCTGCCAGCAGGGTCTTGGTGTAGGGGTGGGACGGCTCGGCGAAGATGGTCTCCTTGGCACCCTCTTCGACGATCTCGCCCGATCGCATGACATAGACGTAGTCGGCCACCTTCCGCACGACCGGGAGGTCGTGGGTGATGAAGACGTAGCCGACGCCGAGCCGGTCCTTCAGGTCGGCCATGACCCGCAGTACTCCGGCCTTCACCGACGCGTCGAGCGCGGAGACGGCTTCGTCCGCCACGATGATCTGCGGATTCAGGGCGATCGCCCTGGCGATGAGCACGCGCTGGCGCTGACCGCCGCTGAGTTCATGGGGGTAGCGGTCGAGGAATTCCTCGGCGGGGTTCATGCCGACCAGGTGCAGCGCCTCGCGGGTCTTCTCGCGCACCTGTGAGCGGGTCGTCGCGATGCGGTGCAGCCGGATCACCTCGCCGACGGTCTGCTCGACGCGCTTGCGGGGGTTCAGCGACCCCGCGGGGTCCTGCAGCACCGCCTGTACGCGGCGCCGATAGTGGATTCGCTCCTTCTTGGTCATCGCCGAGATCGGCACACCGTCCAGTTCGACACCGCCGGAGCTGGGCGGGATCAGATCGAGAAGGATGCGGGCCAGCGTGCTCTTGCCGCTGCCGCTCTCTCCCACGATCGCCACGAAATCGCCCGGCCTGGCGCGCAGCGTGGCGCCCGAGACGGCGCGCACCGCCTCCGTTCCCCGTCCCGACCGGAAGGTCTTCGAGACGTTCTTGGCTTCAAGAAGCATCGACGGCCTCCTCGGCGAGCTGTCGCCGCAACTCGGGCGGTATGGAGTAGAGCTCCACACCGTCATCTGTCAGGCTGCGCACGCTGCGCAACAGGGCTTGGGTGTAGGCGTGCCGTGGCTCGTACAGCACCTGCTCGGTGGCGCCCTCCTCGACGACGCGGCCGCCGTACATGACGTAGATGCGGTCCGTCATGTTCGCGACGACGGCGAGGTCATGCGAGATCAGCATCAGGGAGGTGCCCAGATCGGAGACCGTGGTGTCGAGGGTCTTCAGCACGCGCTGCTGGACGGTGACGTCGAGGGCCGTCGTCGGCTCGTCGGCGATGATCAGAGAAGGAAGCTTGGCGATCGCGATCGCGATCAGCACGCGCTGGCGCATCCCGCCGCTCAGTTCGTGCGGAAACCTGGCAGCGACCTCCTCGGGCTTCTCCAGGCCCGCCTGCTCCAGGAACCGGTGCACCGCCCGAGTCCGAGCGGAGCCATCCCCTTCCCGGCCCGGCGGGATGGATTCGGCGACCTGTTTGCCGACCCGCATCGTCGGGTTCAGGAACGTCAGCGGGTCTTGGAAGATCATGCCCACGCGGCTGCGCCTGATCTCGTCCCACGCCTCGGGCGGCGCGCCGACCATCTCCTGCCCCGAGATTCGGATCGATCCGTCCACCCGGACCCGGGGTGAGGTCGGCAGTAGTCCGGCGATGGATCGTCCTGTGACGGACTTCCCCGATCCGGACTCTCCGACGACACCGACCCGCTCACCGTCCCTGATCACCAGGTCCACGCGCCGGACCGCCTCGACTTCGCTGCGCTCCCCCGTCGGAAGCACGACATGGAGCCCTTCCACCGAGACGAGCGGTTCATCGTCTTGAGGAGCATGCGCCGGAGCGTTCACTTGACCCTCCCGATCGTCGGGTTGAACGAGTCGTTGAGCGCGTCGCCGAGCATGTTGACGGCGAGCACGACGAGGAAGATGCAGGTTCCGGGCAGGAGGGCGAGCCACCAGCTGTCCCGCATGTAGGACTGTGCCTCGTTGAGCAGTCCGCCCCAGCTCGGGTTGCTCGGGTCGCCGACCCCGATGTACGCCAGACCGGACTCGATCAGGATCGCGCGTCCCACGGTCATGGTGGTGGCCACGAGCACGGGGGGCATGGCGTTCGGGATCACATCGGACCAGAGGATGCGGATGCTGTGGAAACCGGCCGCCTTCTGCGACTCGACGTAGCCGAGCTTCGAGATCCGCATCGCTTCGGCCCGCACGATGCGGCCGACGCCGGGCCACATCGTGATCGCCAGGAGCGCGCCGACGATGAAGATGTTCGAACCGAGCACCGCCGCCGCGACCAAGGCGAGCACCAGGCCGGGGAGCACCTGGAAGAACTCGGCGATCTTGACCATGGCGGTGTCGATCCAGCCGCCGAAGTATCCCGCCAGGCCGCCGACGATCAGTCCGAACGTCATGCACAGCACCGCGACGCTGAAGCCCACCAGCAGCGAGATCTGTCCGCCGTAGACGACGCGCGCGAGGTAGTCGCGGCCGAGCATGTCGGTTCCGAACGGGTGCTCCGCGCTGGGCGGGAGCAGCTTCGGGAAGTTGGTCGCCACCGGATCGGTCACGAAGAACGGACCGATCGCCGCGACGAGCACCAAGATGATCACGAGCGGGAGGAAGACCAGGGTGGAGGGCCGGCGGAAGAACGCGCGCCAGGCCGCGCCCTGCCCGCCATGGGACCGTTCCCGCGCGGCGAGCGGGGCGGTGCGCGCGTTCGGCGCCGGCGCGGACGGCCCCGTCGTGAGCGCCTCCTGTGGCGTCTGCTGCTGCGTCATGTCGTCACCTCCTGCTTGGGTGCGAACCGGGCGCGGAGCCGGGGGTCGACGATCCCGTAGATCACGTCAGTGATGATGTTGACGATGATGATCGTGATGGTGAGCATGATCGTGATGCCGAGCACGACCATGTTGTTCTTCCGTTCGATGGCGTCGACGAACAGCAACCCCATCCCCGGCCAGCCGAACACCCGCTCGACGAGCACGGAGCCGGCCAGGATGAACCCCAGGCTGTAGCCCGAGACCGTGACCAGCGGCAGCAGCCCGTTCGGCAGCGCGTGCCGCCACAGCACCCGCCGCGACGACAGTCCCTTCGACCGCGCCGTGTCGATGTAGTCCTGCCCCAGCGACTCGATCACCGCCGAACGCGCGATCCGGGCCTTGTACGCCAGCTCGGTGGTGGCCATCGTGATGATCGGTAGCACCATGTACTCCCAGTAGATGCCCGGCTGACCGTACGGGCTCTTGCCATGCGTCGGCAGCCAGCCGAGCGTGATCGAGAACACCATGATCAGCAGCATGCCGAACCAGAAGTTCGGAATGGAGAACAGGCCGACTGCGACGCCCGAGATGCCGCCGTCGAGCCAGCGCTTCCGCGTGCGCGCCGCGATCGATCCCAGCACGATCCCGCCCACCGTCGACAGGATGAAGGAGGGCACCGCGATGGCGAGCGTGTTGCCCGCACGACTGAGGATGATGTCCAGGACCGGCTCGGCGTTGGTGGCGAACGAGTATCCGAGGTCGCCTTGGAGCACGTTGCCGAGGTAGATCAGGTAACGCTCCCAGAGCGGCTTGTCCAGGCCGTAGGCCGCCATGATGCGCTCACGGAACTCCTCTGTGAGCGGCACGTCGCCGACGAGAGCCTGGACCGGGTCGCCGGGCGCGAGTTCGAGCAGGAAGAACAGAACCGTGATGACGACGATGAAAAGGATGAACGACGACAGCAGCAATCTGCCGTAATGGAGAAGCCCTGCCTTCATCGGTGACTCCTTGCGCTCTAGTGCGTTGTCGCGCCGAGGCCATCACCTCAAGGGACGGTCAACGCGATGTACTTCTACTCGAGGTGCTCGAGGATGCCGTCCGACTGTCTTCGCGGCCCAGGTTCACCGGCTCTTCCTGACCGGCCGCCGGGTGAGCGGGTCGCGGTCGTCCCGATCAGGGCCATCGCAGCCTCGACATCGTGCCCGCCGGAGTTCGGCGCGGCGACCGGGACGAGCATGGGTGAGCGGCACACGATCGCGGGGTCGGATCTCTGTCCGCGTCCGCAACGGCTAACTCACTGTCGCCACCGTCGGCTTCTAGCTGGGGGTCGCTCCTCATCACATCTCCACGAGGTTCCGTACTATGTTCATTTCACGATCTCGCTGCTCGGAATACGAACATAAAGTGACGGGACATCAACGTCAAGAGCGAGTTTCACCTCGATGTCGCGGACCTCTCCGAGCACATAACCACGGATGTGAGCACCTGTGGGCGTTGCCGACGAGAAGGTGAACAAAACCCCGACCACCCTTCCGTATGACGAAAAGAGGGTTGCATATCGCGAACACGGAAAGCTCCTCATATGCCTTGCATCCCTGCTACGGCGGGGCCGACCAGCAGCGGCCGTCAACGCGCTGGACGGTGAGAGGGAGCACCGCGCCGGCGATGAGGACGATCACCTGCCAGGAGAGGCGTCGGTCCATGGTGGCGTCGGGACACGGGCGTTCGAGCGCCCGGCCGCCCATGGAAGCCGGCACATTCGTAGGAGGTCTGTCCGGTTCACGCCGAGCCGCTCAGCCGCGAGCGCGGCGTGAGGTCTCGACCGTCCTACTCGAAGAGCGGAGCAGCTTCGCGGCGCGCCCGGCCGGCTCGAACGTCGCCCGCTCTGAGGCGATCGCGACGGCTGGACCGTCGGTGAGAGCGTGCGATGGCCCTGCAGGTCAACGCCCATCTCACCCGTCCTCGCCGGGCCTCGTCGGATGGGGGTGAGGCAACTGAATCGATCCAAAGTTCGCGATGCAATATACAACTTCGCATGGCGAACATTAGTCCATGACGTGGTGCCGGGCATTGCGCAGGGGCTCCTGGGGAGCCAGGTCACCGGCCCTCTCGCCCATGGAACACGAGAACGCGCCCTTGGTCAGGACGATCCACAACTCTCCGGCCTGCCGGCGCCAATTGGGCGGCCCCAAACGCTCGTAGACAGGGTCATTATTGTTCCGTATGATGAACAACTGGTTCATGGTTCGCACCATATGGATCCCATGAATGCCTCCAGCCGAGGATGCCCCACCCGCCTGCGGGAGTCCGACGAAGACGCCGGTCAGTGCGGGATGGTCCGACTGAGCGTGTCGGCGTTGATGTAGCCGCTCTCGCCCGTCCAGTCGGGCGGCGGCCGCTCGAGTACCTGCACGCTACCCGGGTCCCTCAAGGATGGTCGGCCGTCACGTCGTTGACCGGACTGCGGGCAGGTTGCCCGGTCAGGACCCGTACGGCCTCTTCTGCGGCGATGCGCCGCACTGTTGTGATGGCCTGCTCGGAGTAGTAGGCGGCGTGGGGAGTGATGATCACGTTGGGCAGGGTGAACAGGGGGTTGCTGGGGCGCCAGTCGGGCTGCTTCGCGGGCTCCTCCTCAAGGTCGTCCAGTGCCGCGCCGGCGATCCATCCCTCGGTGAGTGCCTGGTAGATCGCCGCATCCTCGACGATCGGGCCGCGAGCGGTGTTGATGAGGACGGCGGCCGGCTTCATCCTGCGGAGCGTCGTACGGTCGAAGGTGTGGTGTGTCCCGGGGGTGAGCGGCGCCTGGATCACGAGGTAGTCGGAGCCTTCCACGAGTTGGTCGAAGGACACCGGCCGCACCTGACGCGATCGGATCTCGGACTCGTCGAGGAACGGGTCGTGGGCCCAGACCTCGACGCCGAACGCTCTGGCACGTTCGGCGATGAGCTGTGCGATGAAGCCGAAGGACAGCAGCCCGAACACCCGTCCCCGCAGCCGCCAGATCGGCTCCCCGCTCTGCCACCGCCATACGCCCTGCCGGGTCGCCTGGTCGTATGCGCAGATCTTGCGGGCGGCGCCGAGCCAGAGCGCGACGGCGTGGTCGGCGACCTCCTCGGCGCACCAGTCATTCGGCGCGTTCGTGACCTGGATACCCCGGCGGGTCGCGGCGTCGACGTCGACGATGTCAACGCCCGTGCCGTAGCGAGCGATCACCCGGCACCGGGTGAACGCGTCGATGGCGCGGGACCCGACCCGGGCGTACTGAGTCAGCACGCCATCGACGTCCCGGCCCTTTTCGATCACCTCGTCCTCGCTCTTGCACTGTGCGGCGAGGAGCTCGAATCCGGCGCCTTCGACGATCGCACGTTCGATGTCCACATCGCCGAAGTCGGAGTCGGCGATCATGA
Organism: Nonomuraea sp. ZG12; assembly: GCF_052068115.1. Classification (NCBI taxonomy): domain Bacteria; kingdom Bacillati; phylum Actinomycetota; class Actinomycetes; order Streptosporangiales; family Streptosporangiaceae; genus Nonomuraea; species Nonomuraea sp. ZG12. The sequence goes on along the minus strand of NZ_JBQHCW010000025.1, from coordinate 69,640 downwards.
TGGTGCCTCTGGCGTCAGTGCGAGTCACGGGGAAGCCCCTTGGTGTGTACGAGATCCTGGTAGGCCAGGGCAAGCTCCAAGCAGCCTCCGCTGTCCAGTTGCCCGACCGTGGAGCGGTAGATCTCCTGCCACGGTGTCTGGTTGTCGAATACCGGCGGTGTGTAGTCGGCCCACCGCGCGGCGATCTCCTCATCCGGCAGCAGGACGTCGACGCGCGCGTTGTCCAGGTCGATGCGAATGCGGTCACCGGTGCGCAGGATGGCGAGATTGCCGCCGGCCGCGGCCTCGGGGCTGGCGTTGAGGATGGACGGCGCGTCCGAGGTGCCGCTCTGGCGGCCGTCACCGAGCGTGGGCAACGTGGTGATGCCTCGCCGGATCAACGCGGCGGGGACCTCCATGTTCACGACCTCGGCCGATCCCGGATAACCGATCGGCCCGGTGTAGCGGATGACGAGGATGCAGTCCTCGTCCAGGCCCAGGCCGGGATCGTCGATGCGGGCGTGGTAGTCCTCGGGCCCGTCGAAGACGACGGCGCGATGCTCGGACACCGCGCGGAGGTCGTCGGTGAGGACCGAGGTCTTCATGACCGCGGAGCCGAACAGGTTGCCCGTCATGACGAGCAGCCCGCCGCGCGCGGCGAGAGGCTCGTCGAAGGGACGGATGACCGTCGGATCGGCGGGCGGGGCGTCGGCCAGGTTCTCGGCCACGGTACGGCCGGAGACGGTCACGGCGTCGCCGTGCAGGCGCCCGGCGGTCAGCAACGACCGCATGACGGCGGGCACTCCGCCGGCGCGGTAGAAGTCCTCGCCGAGGAACTCACCGGCGGGGGCGACGTTCGCCAGTACCGGGATGTCGGCTCCGACGCGTTGCCAGTCCTGGATGGACAGTGGCACCCCGACATGTCGCGCGATGGCGTTGATGTGGATGGGCACGTTGGTGGAGGCGGCGATGGCCGAGGCGACCACGATCGCGTTCTCGAAGGCCTGCAAGGTCATGATCTTGCGCGGGGTGAGGTCCTCGCGTACGAGATCCACCGCTCGGCGGCCTGTGTCGTAGGCCATCTGCGCTCGCCGGCGGTAGGGGGCCGGGATCGCCGCGCAGCATGGCAGGGACATGCCCAGGGCCTCGGCCAGGCTGTTCATCGACAGCGCGGTGCCCATCGTGTTGCAATGACCGATGCTGGGCGCGGAAGCGGTCACGCGCGCCGAGAACTCGGCGTAGTCGATCTCCCCGGTGGCCAGCAGCCGCTTCGACTGCCAGATCACCAGCCCCGAGCCCGACGCGGCCATCCGCTCGCCCTGGTGATAGCCGTTGAGCATCGGCCCGCCGGACAGGACGATCGCCGGGATGTTCACCGTCGCCGCCGCGGCCAGGCACGCGGGCGTGGTCTTGTCACAGCCTGTCGTCAGGACGACACCGTCGAGGGGATAGCCGTAGAGCACCTCGACCAGCCCGAGGTAGGCGAGGTTGCGATCCAGCGCGGCGGTCGGGCGTTTACCGGTCTCCTGCAGCGGATGGACGGGAAACTCGAGCGGTATGCCACCGCCGTCGCGGATCCCGTCCCTGACCCGGTCGGCCAGGGCGAGGTGGTGACGGTTGCAGGGAACGAGGTCGCTACCCGTCTGTGCGATGCCGATGATCGGCCGGCCGGACTGGAGTTCGGCCGGGGTCAGCCCGAAGTTGAGAAAGCGTTCGAGATATAGGGCTGTCATCTCCGGATTGCCCGCGTTGTCCCACCAGGCCTGGCTACGCAGGCCGCCCGTGCCGCGCTCCGTCGATGGCATCAGCTGCCCCTCACCGAGGCCGGCCCGTCGGATCCGGCCGGGTAGTCACCGAGCGGCACCACGTTCCTGGACCAGGCCGACATGACCGGTGCGAGGACCCGCCAGGACTCTTCGGCCTCGTCGCCGCGGATGGACAGGGCGGCATTCCCGTGCAGCACGTCCAGCAGCAGCCGGCCGTAGGCAGGCAGTTCGGGGGGCGCCGTCCGCGCGGCGAGGGTGAGCGGGGCAAGGGTGTGGGCGCCGGCGCCGATGCCGGTCAGCGCCAAGGACATGCTCTCCGGCTCCAGCCCGAAGCGCAGCACGTTGGGCGCGGCTTCCTCGTCGAAGCCGAAGGGCAGGTGCGGTACGGGCCGGAAGCGTACTGCGACCTCTTTGCGGTCATGGCCGAGCGCCTTGCCGGTGCGGAGCCGGAAGGTCGTGCCGGACCAGCGCCAGCTGTCGAGCTCCAGCTCTACCTCGGCGAAGGTCTCGGTGCGGCGGTGCGGGTCCACGCCGTCCTCCTCGGCGTACGCGGGAACGTCGCGATCGCCGATGCGGCCGGCCAGGTAACGGGCACGGCGGGTGCGGCGTACGACGTCGTCGTCCGTGAGCGGGCGTACCGAGCGCAGCACGTCGATCTTCCGGTCGCGCAGGTCGCGCTCGCCGAGGCTGAACGGTGGTTCCATGGCTACCAGGCACAGCACCTGGAGCAGGTGATTCTGCACCATGTCCTTGAGCGCCCCGGTCCCGTCGTAGTAGTCCGCCCGGCCTTCCAGGGCCAGGGTCTCGTTCCAGACGATCTCCACTTCGGAGATGTGGGAGCTGTTCCAGATGGGCTCCAGCACGCGGTTGGCCAGTCGGCTGCCGAGCACGTTCTGGACGGTCGTCATGGCCAGGAAGTGGTCGACGCGGAACACCGCCTGCTCGGGCACGACCCCTGTCAGTAGCCGGTTCAGCTCCACCGCGCTGTCGAGGTCTTCGCCGAACGGCTTCTCCAGCACGATCCGGCTGCCCGGCGGCAGGTTCGCGGCCCCGAGGGCGGCGACCGCGCCGGGGAAGATCGCCGGCGGGAGGGCGAGGTAGACGGCGACGGGCCCATCACCGGCGACGAGCGAGGCGACGTCGGCGGCGTCGGTGGCGTCCACCCGCCGGTATCGGACGGAGTCGGCGATCGCTTTCCTGGCCTCGGTGGGCTCCGTCGCGGCGTGCTGGTCGAGCTGGGCGGACGCCCAGCGGCGGAACTCCTCGTCGGTCCAGTCCCGCCGGTCGGCGCAGGTGGGCTCGAACCGGTCGGCGAGGTGTCCGGCCGCGTGCAGGGCGGCCAGGGCCGGTAGCAGGTAGCGGGCGTTGAGGTCGCCGGTGGCACCGATGACGACGAGCCGGTCGATCATGTCGTGGTACCTGCTTTCGCTCGTGCGAGGTTGACGCCGCTGGCGATGATCCCGATGTGGCTGAACGCCTGGGGGAAGTTGCCCATGAACGTGCCCGTCGATGGATCGATCTGCTCCGGCAGCAGTCCGAGCGGGCTGGCGCGGGCGCACAGCGACGTGTACAGGTCCTCGGCCCGTCCGAGCTCGCCTTGCAGGATCAGGTTGTCGACCAGCCAGAAGCTGCACAGCAGGAAGGCTCCTTCATCGCCGGGCAGGCCGTCGGGTGAGCGATCGTGCAGGTACCGGTAGAGCAGGCCGTCACCGGCGGACAGCCGTTCGGCGATGGCGGCGGTGGTGGCGGCCATCCGAGGGTGGTCGGCCGGGATGACCTTCCGCAGCGGGAGCGCGAGCAGGCTGGCGTCGAGGCTGCCGCCGCCGTCGAGATGCTCGCTCAGGCACTGCGCCTTCTCGTCCCAGGACTGGTCGAGGATGATCCGGCGGAGCTTCTCGGCTTCTGCGCGCCATGTCGCGGTCTGTCCTGGCATGCCGAGACGTTCGCCGATCGCCGCAGCCCGATCGAGGGTGACCTGGCACATCCCCGCCGAGAAGGTGAAGACCCTGCCCTCACTGCGTACTTCCCAGATGCCCTGGTCCGGCTGCCGCCACGTGCTCGCGGCGGCATCGGCCAGCTCCGCCAGGCGGGACCACAGCGGGGGCTGGAGCTCACGACCGGGGAGCAGCCACTGGTCGGCGCAGTCCAGCACCTCGCCGTACACGTCGTGCTGGCGCTGATCGGCCGCGCCGTTACCCCAGCGCACCGGAGCCGAGCGCCGGTAGCCCTCCAACTCGGTGTCCTGAATCTCCTCGGGTACGGGCTCGCCGCCCAGGGTGTACATGATCCGAGGACCGCGGCTTTGCTCGAAGGCGTCCAGGACCCAGCCGAGGAAGGCGTCGGCCTCCTCGCCGAAACCGACGCGGCGCAGCGCGAACACGGCATAGGCCGCGTCCCGGATCCAGGTGTAGCGGTAGTCCCAATTGCGTACCCCGCCGATCGGGGCGGGCAACGACGAGGTCGGGGCCGCGACCAGCGACCCGTTCACCCAGTCGTCGCACAGTTTCAAGGTGATCACAGCGCGCCGGACCAGCGCTGCCTCCGGACCGTCGTAGCTGCACTTCGTCATCCAACGGCGCCACGCGTCGGCGGTGTCCCGCAGCATCGCCTCGGGGGCGAACCGGTGGTGGCGGTGGATACGCCCCCAAGACAGCACCAGATCGAGCCGGTCGCCCTGTTCCAGGTCATGCACGGTGCGCAAGCTGGTCAGATGTCGGTTGGACCGCAGATGCAGGCGCAGGTCCGGCCGCCGCAAAGCCCGTATTTCCAGGCCGCTGCCGAGGGCTCGGGCCTGTCCGCCGCCGCGCGGCTCCAGCTCCGCCCGCAAGCGCACGGTCCCGCTCAGGACGACGGCGGAACGCACGAGCTCGGCCCTGCCCGCCCCCGCGTCATCACTGAGGTCGGCCCCGGCGCGCAGGGCCAGCGCGTCGGTGATCCTGACCAGGCCGGCCGGACCACGCAGCTCGGTCACCAGCACGGCGGTGTCGGGCTCGTAGAATTGGCGCGCCTCCAGCAGGTCCTCCACGGTGAGCGTGAACTGCCCGCCCCGCGCGTGGTCCAGCAGACCGCACACCAGCGGTTCGCTGTCGAAGCGAGGAAGGCACAGCCACGGAATCGAACCGTCCAGGCCGATCAGTGCCGCCGTCTCGCCGTCTCCGATGAAACCCAGGTCCTCCAGCGGCAGATAGCCCTCCTTGCGGCGGACCGGGCGAAAGGGTGGATCGGTATCAAGCATTGCCGAACTCTTTCCGGATGGACGCCGGCGGAGGCACTGCTCCCTGGGCGATGACTCCGCACCAGCGGCCTAGAAGGTGATCAGTACCTTCACGACATCTTCGAGCTTCTTGTCCGCAACCTCGAAGGCCCGTTCCATCTCGTCGAAGCGGAAGGTATGGGTCGTCATGTGTGTGGGGTCGAGCCGTGCCGTCACGAGCATGCGCAGCAGCCGTTCCATGCGCAGCCGGCCTCCTGGGCACAGGCCGGTGGCGATCGTCTTGTCGGCCATCCCCACTCCCCATTCGACACGGGGGATGTGCACGAATTCGCCTTCTCCGTAATAGCCGGTGTTGGAGATCGTTCCCCCCGGCTTGGTTATCTTGATGGCCGTCTGGAAGGTCGCGTCCGCGCCGAGGGCCTCGATGGCGGTGTCCACGCCCTGCCCCTGGGTCAATTCGTGGACCCGTTCGACGACGTCCACGGCAGTGAAGTCCACGATTTCGTCGGCGCCATAAGTGCGGGCGAGATTCTGCCTGCTGGGGACCGATTCGACCCCGATGACAAGGCCGGCGCCGCGCAATCTGGCCCCTGCGGTGGCCATGAGCCCAACCGGCCCCTGGGCGAGCACAGCCACGGCACCGCCCATCGGGATGTTTCCGTTCTCCGCTCCCATGAATCCGGTCGAGAGCATGTCGGCACAGTAGACCGCCTTCTCATCGGGAACCTCATCGGGGATCTTCGCCAAATTGGCGTCAGCGTCGTTCACATGGAAAAATTCGGCGAACACCCCGTCCTTGGAGTTGGCGAACCTGAATCCGCCCAGCGGCCCGCACGACTGAGAAGGGTGCCCGTTCTGCGAGGCGAGGTCGGACCAGTCAGGAGTGATCGCACCCACAAGAACGCGATCACCGGGCCGGAATGCCTTCACCTCGCTTCCCACGTCACGCACCACGCCGACCGCCTCGTGCCCGAGGGTCAAGTTCTCCCGGGGGCCGATGCCGCCCTTGACGGTGTGAGAGTCGGACGTACAGATCAGTGCCACCGTCGTCTGCACGACGGCATCGAGCGGGCCCGGCTCCGGAACAGGTTTCTCCATGAAACCGACACGCCCGATCTCCTTCATCACAAAAGCTTTCATGTCGTCCCCCGGTTCGTTCTTTAGCCTGTATTCACCGATGTCTCGGATCCCGCAGACAGAGCACGGCGGCCGCCTCGCTCAACGTGCTTCGCGTGAGTGCTGCGGGTCAAGAATGCCGCGATTCTCCGGAACGGTGCCGGCTGATGACGTGCCTACCCTCCCGGGTTCATCGCCTAACGCCGGTCTCTCGCGTGCCGGCTGCCGGGGATTAATAGATTCTTTTACACATATCTGTCAGGCGCCGCGTTACCCGGGAAGCGCGCCGTACCATCGGCGGCGGCCCAACTCGATCAGGCCCCTGCCTGGAACGTTTCGCCGGATGCCGCGCACGGTCATCCGGGTATGGGGGGGAAGGAGCGGGGGAGGTTGCGTGATGGTCAGATCTGTAGTGGTCGGTGTGGATGGCTCCGCACCGTCGACGGAGGCGTTGGATTGGGCAGCCGCCGACGCCCGCCGGAGGAGGCTGGACCTGCGGCTCGTGCATGTGCGCGAGCAGTCGCGCTTCACCCGTGAGGCGACGGACTACTGTGCCGGGACGCTGGAGGCGGCCCGCGAGCGGGTGCGCGCACTGACGAACGACGTTGAGGTCACCACCGAGCTGCTGGCCGGCAATGTGATCGAATCCTTGGTCGGCGAGTCCGCCTCCGCGGACAGCGTGGTGCTGGGCAGCCGGGGGCTCGGCGGCTTCGCAGGGCTCGTGATCGGCTCGGTGAGCATGGGCGTCGCCGGCCACGCGAGCAGTCCGGTGGTGATCGTGCGCGGGTCCGGCGCGCAGCACGGCCGGGTGGTCGTCGGCGACGACGGCTCCCCGTGCGCCCAGGTCGCCCTGGCCTACGCCGCGGAGCAGGCTCGTGCCCGCGGCGTGCCCCTGCAGGTCACGTACGCCTGGCAGATGCCGGTGACGCCGTCGCACGCGGCGGGATACAGCGCGGTGCGTGCGAGTTCCTGTGAGCAAGAGCTTCGCCTGGCGGCCGAACGTCTCTCGGCGTGGCGCGAGAAGAACCCGGACATCGAGATCGTCGACGAGCAAGTCGTCGGCCATCCGGCGGAGGCACTGATCAAGGCCGCCGAAACGGCCGATCTGGTGGTCGTGGGCTCGCGCGGTCTGGGCGGGTTCGCCGCGGCGGTGCTCGGCTCTGTCAGCCGTACGGTGCTGCATCAGGCGGTCTGCCCGGTCGCCGTGGTCCGACCTCGACCCAGACAGGCATGAGGCTCAAGCCTCTCATGATCAGGACGCTGGGTCGGCCGGTCGGTCGTTCCGCAGGAGCACTTGCAGATCGGCGACGGGCTGGACTCCGGAGACCGGCGGCCGGCCGTCGATCACGAGGCTGGGCACGCCGGTGACGCCGTGCTCGGCCGCGCGGAGCCGGTCGGCGCGTACCTCGTCGGCGTAGGCGTCGCCGTCCAGGACGGCCCGCACCTCCCCGGCGTTCAGCCCGGCCGCGCCGCCCAGGCTCTGCAGGACATGCGCATCGGCCACGTTGCGCCCCTCGGTGTGGTAGCCGTGCAGCAGCAGCTCCATCATCTGGTCGGCCCGGCCGCGGTCGGCGGCGAGCTTGACCAGCCGGTGCGCGTCGAAGGTGTTCACCGGGCGGGCCAGATGCAGGTTCAGCTCCAGGCCTTCGGCCGCGCCCAGCGACCGGATCCGGGCGATGCGGGCCGGCGCCTGCTCGCCCCACCAGCCGGACATGGCCTCCGCGGCGGTCGGGCCGGGGGTCCGGCCTTCGTCCGGCGCGAGTTCGTAGCCGCGCCAGACGATCTCGATGCCGGTGCGGCCGGCCGGCTGGGCCAAGGCGGCCGTCAGGCGTCTTTTGCCGATGTAGCACCAGGGGCACAGCACATCGGCGTATATCTCAAGCTTCATGAACGTCCCGCACAGTGATCGTGGTTGATGGAGCGTGGTTCGCACTTTCCCGGCGGCGTGGTGCCGGCGGGCGCCTGCCGGGGTTCGGGCGGTCAGGCATCCAGACGCTGGGGTCCGGGACCGATCTCGCGGACGACGGTGTAGGTGGGCACTCCGGTCATACGTGGTTCGGCCTTGCCGGACAGACCCTCCAGCGCCTCGGCGATGGCGGCCACCCGGCCGTCGGTGTCGGAGGTCTCCACGAAGTGGCGGTAGTCCGCCTCGCTCGCCCAGTGCACGATGTTGTACACGCGGGTGCCGTCGGTGCTCACGTGGAAGCGGGCCGAGCGATAGCCGGGATAGAAACGCACCCACCGCTCCTGGATCTCCGCGAAGGCCTCTACCAGCTCACGCTGCGTGTCGGAGCCGTCAACGGTGTAGTCGATGATCGAATAGAAACCGGAATCCGTGCTCACGGTCACACTCCTCAAGGTCGGGATGCGGGGCGACGCCCGGCCACCATCGTGCGACCTCAACCCCAGTTGAGGTCAACACGCCCGCTACCCGACCCTGCTCCGGCGCTACCTCAGGCCACCGACGGACAGCCCGCCGCGCCAGTGCCGCTGCAGCGTGAAGAAGGCGATGACGAGGGGCACGACCGACACGAGTGCGCCCATGATGATGAGGCTCCAGAGGGAGGTGCTGCCCGCGTTGTTCGCCGAGGCGATTCCCTGCCAGAGGCCGAGCCCGACGGTGACGGGGAACAGACGGTTGTCGGAGAGCATGGCGAGAGGCAGGAAGTAGTTGTTCCAGGAGGCCACCGCGGACAGGAGCAGAACGGTGACCACCGCGGGCCGCATCAGCGGGAATGCGACCTGGAGGAACGTCCGTATCTCACCCGCCCCGTCGGCCCGCGCCGCGTCCAGGATCTCGTCGGGAACCGCGTCGCGCGCGTACACGTGAATCAGGTACACGCCGAACGGGTTGAGCAGTGACGGGAGGATCACCGCCCAGATCGTATTGGTCAGGCCGAACTCGGAGAACATCATGAAGGTGGGAATCACCAGGGCCGTCGCCGGCACCATCAACGCGCCGAGCACGAGGGAGAAACTGAAGCGCCTGCCGGCGAATCGGTATTTGGCGAATCCGTAACCGGCCAGGACGGCCAGGACCGTGGCGCCGACCCCGCCCGCGAGTGCGTACAGCGTGGAGTTGAGGATCCACCTGCCGTAGATGCCGTTGTCATAGGTGAACAGCTGCGTGAGGTTGCCGAGATAGTCGACCTGATCGGCGAACCACAGGGTGTTGCCGCCGCCGAACAGCCCGGGGGCGTCCTTGGAGCTGTTGACGATGACCCACCAGAACGGCACGAGGAAGTACACGACCAGGAAGCCGAGGAGCACCTGCAGCGGGAGGTGGCGTGGTGGCCGGCGGCGGGCGCCGGCGCGGGAACGGTCGCTCATCACAGGAAGCTCCTCCGCTCGCGGGTGAAGAACAGGAAGGCGTAGACGCCGACGAAGACAATCCCGCCGAGAGCAAAGGAGATCGCTGATCCGTAGTTGAAGTTCGCCAGTGCGAATGCCTGCTGATAGGCGTACATGTTGGGGGTGAAGTCCGGTCCGATCGTGCCGGCCGCGAGGGAGCGCAGAATCTGCGGTTCGTTGAAGAACTGCAGGGTGCCGATGAGCGAGAAGACCAGGATCAGGACCAGCGCGGGGGCGATCAGCGGGATTTTGATCCGTAGCGCGACCTGCCATTTTCCGGCGCCGTCCATGCGGGCGGCCTCGTAAAGCGCCGGGTCGATGCCCTGGAGCGCCGCGTACAGGATGATCATGTAGTAACCGGCCCACTGCCAGGTGACGACGTTGACCAGGCCGTAGAAGATCAGGTTGCTGCTGAGGAAATCAGGCGGCGCGACGCCGAACAGACCGAAGAGGTCGGAGAGCGGCCCGAAGCTCTTGCTGTACAGAAATCCCCACATGACGGCCCCGATGACCGTGGGGATCGCGTAGGGGAGGAAGATCATGAGGCGGGAGAAGCGGGCGAACATCGAGGTCACGCCGTCCAGGATCAGGGCCATCGCGAGCGCGATGATGATCTGCAGCGGGATGGAGACCAGCGAGAAGCGGATGACGAACCAGGACCCGGAAAGAAAGCTCGGGTCGGTGAACGCCTTCACGTAATTGTCGAGGAAGACGAAGCTGGTGCCGCCGATCAGCTTCTTCTGGAAGAGACTGAGATACAGCGCGTACGCGAGCGGCGCGATGAGCAAGGCCAGGAAGACGATCCCGAATGGCCCGACGAAGAGCCACCCCATCACATGCTCGCGGAGGCGCACCTTGCTGCGAATTCTGTACTTCCTGTCCTGGGTGCTGGGCGCACCCTTGTCGGCCATGAGGGTCAACCTGAACTCCGGGAGGATCGCGGGTGGGCCGGCCCGTGGAAGACGGCCCACCCTTTTCCGTCACTGAACGGTGAAGCCTTGCTCCTTGGCGTACTTCGCCACGTCCTCCTGAATCAGGTCCGCAGCTTGCGCACCGGTGACGGAGCCGTCGATGAGCGCGCTGACCTGCTTGGTCATGGCGTCGAAGTAGTACTGGCCGAACGGGGCGTAGGTGACGCCCTTGTAGGCGTTCGCCGCGGGAACGTAGACCTCCTTGTTGGCCTGCTGACCGTCGAAGAACGGGACCTTCAGGTTCACGAATGCGGGGTCGTTGAGCGCCTTGAGGTTCAGCGGGAAGATGATCTGGTTGGTCCAGCCGTGGGTGAGCGACTCCTTGTCGGCGTAGAGGCCGTAGGCCACCTTCGCCGCGAGTTCGGGGTTCTTTGCCTGGCTGGTCACGGAGAAGGCGGATCCGCCCCAGTTCACCTGCACGGGGTTGTCGGCATCCCACTGCGGGAGCGGCGCCACCGCGAACTTGCCGGTGTCCTCACCCTTGCCGACGCCGGCACCGGAGAGGTAACCGGGCGCCCAGGCCGCCGAGATGTACGTCGCGTACTTACCGTTGATCACGCCGGAGATGTACTCCGGGGTGAACTGGTCCTGCGTCCCGACCAGCTTCTTGCGCGCAAGGTTCCCCCAGTAGTCGAGCACGTCCTTGGAGGCCTGGTCGTTCAGCTTGACGCCGATCGAGCTCTGCTGCGCCGGGTCGTAGGTGAACGGGGCCGCGCCCTTCTGGATCTGCAGCGCCATCGTGAGGGCCGACACGTTCGCGGCGAAGTCGCCGAACGCCGGGCCGCCCGCGTCCTTCATCTTCTGGGCCGCCTGCTCGTACTCGGCCCACGTCTTCGGCGGCGTGATGTCGTACTTCTCGAAGATGTCCTTGCGGTAGATCATCGCCATCGGGCCACCGTCGACCGGCACGCCGTAGACCGCGTCACCGACGGAGACGTCCTTCCACGCGCCCGCGCTGTAGTCGGCCTTGACGGCGTCGAAGCCGTACTTCTTGATGTCGACGAGCGAGTTCTGGATCTGGAAGGTCGGGATCCGGTCCATCTCGATCATGATCACGTCGGGGGCGCCGGTCCCCGCCGAGATGGCCGTCTGGAACTTGTCGTACTCGTCGCTGCCCTGGCCGACGTTGGTCCAGCAGACCTGCACCTCGGCGTTCTGCTTGTTGAAGTTGTCGACGACGAGCTGCGTGTTGGGGTACCAGCCCCACATCGTCACGACGGGCAGATCCTTCTTGGGGATCGTGTTCGTGCAGTTGCTCGCGCCGCCGCCGCTCGCGGTGCTCGTACCCCCTCCTCCACCCGAGGAGCAGGCCGCGAGCACGGTCGCGAACACGGTCACGGCGGCGACCTTGGCCGCCGCGGAGAGCCAGTTCTTTCTCATGGGCACATTTCCCTTGCGATCGCGGCGCACGAAGGTTCGTGCGCCGGTGAAACCGAGCGAGCGGCGGGGACGGGGCGCGGGTGACGCGCCCCGTCCTTCGTACCGATCTTCATGTGAGCGCTAACACGACCCACGTCCGGCGACGTAGGCCGACCGGATGGGTTGCTCAGCGCTTGAACAGACGTGGTGCCAGGTCGATGAGGTTCTTCTGCCACACGTCCCAGCCGTGCGGCCCCGGGGTGACCCCGTCGAACTCGTAACGGATGCCGAGGTCGGTCATGGTGGTGAGGGACGTCATGAACGATGGGTAGACGAAGTCGGTCCGGTCGCCGACATACAGGCGCAGCAGCTTGGTGCCCCGGTTGATCGCCTCCGCGTCGACGCCGGCGGCACTGCCGAACCCGGCCGAGAACGCCGCGACGTAGGCGAACTGACCCGGGTGTGCCTTGAGCATGCCGAACGTCTGCCCGCCTCCCATCGAGAGGCCGGCCAGGGCCTGCTGCGACGGGTCGCTGGAGATGTTGTAGCGAGCGCGGGCCGCCGGGGCGAGGTTCTCCAGCAGCTCCTTGTTGAAGTCGGACACGTTGCCGTTGCCCATCACGACCGCCATCGGCGCCAGGTTCCCGTCAAGGAAGTGGTGGTCGAGGATCTGTTTGGCGCGTCCCATCTCGACCCAGTCCGTGTAGTTCTGGCCCCCACCGTGCTGGAGGTAGAAGACGGGGTACGGCTCCGCGCGGTCGGGGTCGTATCCCGGCGGGGTCCAGACCAGCGCGGTCCGGTCCTGGTTCGCGACCGAGCTCCGGTACGTCAGGCTCTCCACCTTTCCGCCCTGACCGGCGGGAACGTCGGTGAGCAGGCGCGCCTCGTCTCCAGGGACGAGGAAGGTGCTCCAGGTCGGCTCGGTGGTCACCTTCGTCGGATTGGACGCGTCCTTGACCGCGACCCGGTCGACCATCAGCCGGTAGTAGTAGAACCACGGGTCGAGCGGGCCCACGGTCCCCCGCCACCGGTCGCCCGTGCGGGTCAGCGGAATGCGCAGCCAGCTGCCGTTGGGCGCCCAGTTCGCCCACACGGTGACCTGCTGAGCGTTCTGGAAGTCCGTCGTGGTCTCGAAGGTGACGAAGCCGTCCTCGGTCACGAACGGCGTCGGAGTGGTGCCGGGCGCCGGCGGGTTGAACTCGCCCTTCAACCGCCCGTGACCGTCGCTCGGACCGTGGTCCGACACCCTGCGGAACAGCCGGGGCACGAAGTCGATCAGGTTCTCCTGCCAGGCGTTCCAGTTCGCCCCGGCATCGGGGTTGACCCCGTCGAATTCGTACGCGACATGGGCGCGGTCCAGCGCCTTCGTCAGGCGGTTGGCCACGTTGTACGCGGGGTCCGTCACGTTCCCCGTGTACAGACGCAACAGCTTGACGTGGCGGTTGATCTCGTTCGCGTCCGCCCGGCCGGCGCCATCGCTCAGGAGACCGGAGAACGAGCCGGCGTAGGCGTACTGATGGGGGCGGGTCAGCGCGGCACGCAGCGCCTGCGTCCCGCCCTCGGCCACCCCGGCGATCGCCTGATGCGCCGGGTCGCGATGGACGCGGTAGCGGTCGGCGACCGCTCTCCGGAGATCCTTGTCATCACCCGGCCCATCGCTGATCACGACCACCATGGGCGCCATGGCCCGCTGGATCGACAGGTTGTCGAGGATCTGCTTGGCCCGGCCGAGGTCGAGCCAGTCGGTGGCGCTCGCGCCGTCGCCGGGACGCAGGAACAGCACCGGGTAAGTCTTGTGGCCCCTGTACCCCGGGGGCGTCCACACCAGAGCCGACCGTTCCTGGCGCTTGGCCCGGTAGGTCAGGGTCTCGACCTTGCCGCCCTGGCCCTCGGGCGCGTCCGCGAGCAGGCGCGCCGCGTCACCCGCCACGAAGAAGGTGCTCCAGAGAGGCTTGGACGCCACGCCGGCGTCGTTCGTCGGATCCTTGACACCCTTGGTGCCGTCGCCGGTGACCTGGTAGGAGTACAGCCCGGGTGCGAGCGGGCCGAGGACGCCCGACCAGGCGTCGCCCCGGCGGGTCAGCCCGAACTCCGCCCAGGCGGAAGAGGGGCCGAAGTTCCCTTCGATGACGACCTGCGACACCTGGCCCACGGCCGCCTCGACGGAGGCCACCGGAACGCTGAAGGAGGCGTAGCCGTCCGCGGAGACAGTGAGCCACGGCGTGTCCGCCGCCGCCGTGGGCAGCGGCGCGAGCAACATCGCCGCGATCACCATCGCCCCAGCGGCGATCACCGCGGTGAGCCGGCGCCCGCCCTGAGGGCGTGACCTGCCGTGATAAACTAAAAATGGCATACGTAAACTCCCCTGATGGCCGGCCACGGTTGATGCCCGACTGGCCGGCCTGATTCATGCGGTGGCTAGTTCGTGGTCGGTGTTCGCACCTCCATCCGTCGCGGGGTCAATGTGCCCACCTGACGTTCGTTGCCGCGAATGTCAGGTGCGCTGAGACGCCGTACTCCTGGGTGGCGTCCCGCTCACCTAGGGTTTTCGGCGCTGCGGTGGCGACCGGCGAGCCGCTCGATGACCGAACGGGCCCTTGGCCATGCTGTCCTCACTGGTCGTAGTCGCTGATGTTAACGTTCGCAGGCGGCCAAGGTAAGCGATGACGATCGTGGAAAACAAGACCTTTCCAGCTGGCGTTCGTCATGCTTATGCCTAGCTTCCCGCTCTCCTCCAGCAGCGGGTCGTTCAGGAGGACGGGGCGGGGCCCGTCGAGTCGCGGACGCTGAGGGTGGTCGCCAACTGAAGGTGCCGGGAGGCGGGCTGGACGCCGTCCGCCATGCCGAGAACGGTCTCGACGGCCATCCGGCCCATGCCGACGAGAGGCTGCCGGACAGAGGTGAGCCGGGGCGTGGTCCACTCGGTCTGTGGCGTGTCGTCGAACCCGGTGACCGACAGCTCGCCCGAGACGGAGATGCCGAGTCCCTTGGCCGCGGCGAGGGCCCCGACGGCGATCTCGTCGTTGCCCGCGACGATGGCGGTCGGCCGCTCGTCGAGTGCGAGGAGGTCATGGCCGTGCCGCTGTCCCGCCTCGACGGAGAACGCCTCGTGGCGGATCAGCGCGCGGTCCGGCGCCAGGTCGGCCGAGTCGAGCGCGGCCTGATAGCCGTGGAAGCGCTCCAGCGAGGGGGCGGAGCCCAGCGGCCCGCCGATCCAGGCGATCCTGCGGTGGCCGAGCTTGATGAGGTGCTCGGTCGCCGAACGACCGCCCGCCCAATTGGTGGAGCCGATGCTGACGAGACGTGATTCGGTCGTATCGATGGGATCGATCGTCACGATGGGCACCCCGAGATCCTCCGCGGCGAGGAGCACCGAGTCGGGCACGGCGACGGCCAGCGCGATGATGCCGACCACCCCGGACGCCCTCTCCGCCTCCAGCCAGGCCCGGGCCGCCGCGCGGCTCGTGCTGATCGGCTCCCCGGGCGGCAGCCGGAGCAGGAGCTCCGCCTGCGCCGAGGTCGCCGCCACGAGGATCCCCTGGAGCACCGTTCCGGCGTAACGGGACTCCACAATGTCGAGCACGGTGACGAGGGTGCGGTCCCGGGTCTGCTCGTGCCGCACCGCCGTCGGCTTGTAGCCGATCTCGGCCATGACCCCGAGCACCAGCTCGCGCGTCTTCGCCCCTACATCGCTGCGCCCGTTGAGGACCTTCGAGGCGGTCGTCGGCGAGACGCCGGCCAGCCGGGCGACATCCGCCAACGTGGCTCGCTCGGAACGACCTCGCCGTTGCATCGGGGCTCCCTTCAGGGCTACGAAATTATTTCGAAATCTACCACGAACCTTTCTCCCTAGGCTTTTCCGCTTTTACCCCCGTTGACACGGCCCAGACACGCCACCTAATGTCCTCGCAACAACGAACAAGTTGCGAACTTTTTTCGGTAGCAGCTCAGGACGAGAGGAGAGGCCCATGCGCCTCCCCCAGAAGGTCAGGCTTCTTGCCGGGGTACTCGTGCCGATGCTCGCGCTGACCGCATGCTCGGGCGGCAGCGGCAGCGCAACTGGCGGTGGCGGCGGTGACGAGCAGGTGAAGGTCACGGTCTGGAGCTGGGACGGCACCGTCGAAAAGGCCGTTCCCGGCTTCCAGGCCGCGAATCCGAACATCAAGGTCGAGGTCGTCAACGCGGGCTCGTCCCAGGATCAGTACAAGTCGCTCGACAACGCCATCCAGGCCGGTTCCGGTGTGCCCGACCTCGTGATGTTCGAATACTTCGCGGTCCCCTACTTCGCCGTTCCCGGCAAGCTCGCCGACCTCGGGGAGTTCGGGGTGGACAAGCTCAAGCAGGACTACGTCCCGGCCGCGTGGAGCGACGTGACGGTCAACGGCAAGGTTTACGCGCTGCCCTCCGACTACGGCCCGTCGGCGATGTTCTACAACGCGGCCACGCTCAAGAAGGCCGGCATCGAGGAGCCCCCGGCCACCTGGGACGATTACTACGAGGCCGCCAAGAAGATCCGCGCCCTCGGCGACGACTACTACATCGCCCAGGACACGGGCGACATCTTCTTCCTCCTCTCTCTCATCTGGCAGGCCGGCGGCCGGCCGTTCACGGTGGACGGCACCAAGGTGCACATCGACTTCACGGACGCCGGCACGACCAAGGCCGTGGCCTTCTGGCAGAAGATGCTCGACGAGGGCCTGATCAACACCAAGATCACGGGATGGTCCGACGACTGGAACCGGGCGCTCAACGACGGCACCCTCGCCACCCAGACCATGGGCGGCTGGCTGACCTCCACCCTGCCCGAGCGCGCGCCGAAGGCCGGCGGTGACTTCAGGGTCGCCCTGATGCCGCAGTGGCAGCAAGGTGACAAGGTCGGAGCGGCGAACGGCGGAAGCTCCTTCGGCATCCCGGCCGCGGCCGAGCACAAGGAAGCGGCCTTCAAGTTCCTGGAGTACTTCACGCACGGCGGCGGTCTCGCGACCCGCGTCGACGCGGGCGCCTTCGTGCCGAACACATCAGTGCTGGAGAACAAGGAGTTCCGGAACAAGGCCAACACGTACTTCGGCGACCAGAAGACCGGCGTCGTGCTGGCCGAGGCCACGGAGATCGTCGGGAGCGGCTGGCAGTACCCGCCGTTCTTCGAGTGGGCGCGCTCGATCTACGGCGACCTCGCATCGCCGTTCTACACGACGGGCAAGGGCTCGCTCGCCGAGATCCTCGAACAGTGGCGGCAGCGCTGCATCCAGTACGGCAACGAGCAGGGCTTCCAGGTGGACTAGCGGCTCGGCATCAGGACGGGGGCCGGTCCCGCGAGAGGTCGCGGCCCCCTCGGGAGGGAGCCGGGCATCGCGATGGATCGGAAGGAACACGACATGGACCAGGCAACCGCTTCGGCCATGGCACTGCCGGACGCGAGACAGCGGCATCCGACGCCGACACGCAGGCGACGCAGGCCACAGATCGGACTGGCGTTCATCGCACCCTTCGGGGCGCTGTTCGCGCTCGTGTTCATCGTGCCCATCCTGTACGCCGTTTACCTCAGCTTCTTCCAGGACAAGCTCGTCGGGGGCACCACGTTCGTCGGATTCGCCAACTACAGCAAGCTGTTCCAGGATCCGCAGTTCTGGGACGGGGTGGGACGCGTCTTCTGGTTCACGCTCGTCCAGGTGCCGGTCATGCTGATCTTCGCCATGGCGCTGGCGCTCGCGCTGGACTCCCTGCGCCTGCACGGCACGAGATTCCTGCGGGTGACGATCTTCCTTCCCTACGCGGTGCCGGCGATCGTGTCGACGCTCATGTGGGGATTCCTGCTGGGCATCAAGTACGGCCTGTTCGGCAGCCTCAACGAAGCTCTGGGCACGGATTTCAACCCCTTCGCCCCCGACACCACGCTCATCTCCATCGGGGTGATGGTGACGTGGGCGTTCACCGGCTTCAACATGCTCATCTTCTACGCCGCGCTCAAGGCCGTCCCGCGCGAGCTGTACGAGGCCGCCGCGATCGACGGCGCGAACGAGCTCCAGATCGTGCGCGCGATCAAACTGCCGGCACTGCGCGGCTCGCTCGTCGTCACGGTCATCTTCTCGATCATCGGCACGTTCCAGATGTTCAACGAGCCGCAGATCCTGCCCTCGATGGTGGCCAACAGCGGCGTCACCACCTTCTACACGCCCAACCTGTACGCCTACAACCTGGCGTTCACCGGGTCCCAGCAGGGCTATGCGGCCGCACTCGCCCTCGTCATGGCGGTGATCACGATCGCCGTCGCCTACGCCGTCCAGATCAGGGGGTTGCGCAATGCGTCGGACCACTAGCCGACCGGGCGGGGCCGGGCAGACCTCCGGTCGCGGGGGCCGGCTCCACACGGTGGGCAATCCGAGGAAGAGCACGACGCTCACCGTGATGACGGGCCTGTTCACGCTGTACTGCCTGCTGCCGCTGGTGTGGCTGGTCATCAACGCGACCAAGTCGCAAGCCGACTTCGTGTCGTCGTTCGGGCTCGCTCCCGGCCGCGAGTTCGCCCTCTGGGACAACATCGTGCAGGTCTTCGGCTACCAGGACGGGATCTTCTCCCGGTGGCTGCTCAACACCGTGCTCTACGTCGTCGTGGGTGCGACCGTCTCGACCTTCCTGGCCGCGCTCGGCGGGTACGCCCTGGCGAAGCTCGACTTCACCGGCAAACGGGTGTTCCTTCTCGTGGTGCTGGGGTCGATCTCGGTCCCCGGCATCGCACTGGCGATCCCGCAGTTCCTGCTGTTCGCGCAGCTCGGCCTGACCGATACGCCATGGGCGGTGCTCATCCCGTCCTTCATCAACCCGTTCGGGTTGTACCTGATGTGGGTGTTCACCGCCGAGGCCGTGCCGACCGGCCTGCTGGAAGCCGCGAAGATCGACGGCGCCGGGGAGTTCAGGACCTTCCTCCAGATCGCGCTCCCGCTGCTCGCGCCGGCGAGCGTGACGGTCCTGCTGTTCTCGTTCGTCTCGATCTGGAACAACTACTTCCTGCCGTTGATCATGCTCAAGGATCCCGACTGGTATCCGCTGACGGTCGGCATCAATCAGTGGAACGAGCTGGGCTCGGCGGCCGGGAACGGCGCCCTCGTCCAGAACCTCGTGATCACCTCCGCGTTGCTGACCATCGTCCCCTTGATCATCGCGTTCCTCAGCCTGCAGCGGTACTGGCAGTCGGGCCTGTCGATGGGCGCCATCAAGGGCTAGCTAGTAAGTAGTCCGTTGAAGTCTTTCTTGACATCCTCCTCCGCCTGAAGGCGGGGGATTCCAGCAGCGACTACCCACAAAAAAGGAGGTCGCGTTGAGGTTCACGGTTCACAGGCCTGCCCAACGGCAGGCCTCCCCGCGCGGACACGGCATGCCCTGCCGCGTGTCGGATGTTGCGTGCCGCGTTCACGTCGGCGTTGCCGGCGTATCCGCAGGACCGGCACCGGAAGGACGCTTGGCTCTCGCGCGCCTGCCGATCCACGATCCCGCACGCCGAGCAACGCTGACTCGTGTACGCGGGGCTGATCTTCACGACCCGGCCGGGAGCCTTCTCCTCCAGCCGCGCCACCAGCCGGCCCCACCCGCTGGCGAGGATGCCCCGGTTCAGGCCCGCCTTCTGGCGAACGTTCCGGCCAGGCTCGGCAACGGTGCCCCTCGCCGAACGGGTCATGCCAGCGATCTTCAGGTCTTCGACAGCGATCACGTCGAAGCGCCGGGCCAAGTCGGTAGAGGTCTTCTCCACCCAGTCTTTGCGCCGGTCGGTCTCATGCGCCTTGAGCCGGGCGATGGCGGCCTTGACCTTGCCACGCCGGTTCGATCCCCGTTTCGCTCTGGCGAGCTTACGCAGGAGCCGCAGCAGGCGGGCTCTCTTCGCATCGCGCAGGGTGGGCGCGTTGAGCATCTGCCCGGTGGACAGGGCGGCCGACACGGCAACACCGCGGTCCACACCCACGACCTCACCCGTACCCGGCGCGGGGACGGGTTGCGGGATCGCGGCGAAGGCGACATGCCAGCGCCCGGCGCGGTCACGGGTGACCCGATACGACTTGACGCCCGTGGGGACGGCGCGGGACCAGCGGAACCGCACCCACCCCACTTTCGGCACCTTGACCTCGCCCACGCTGCGGGAGACCCGGCGGACATCGCCGGGCTTGACCGCGACGATCCGGAACCCTTCTCCCTGACCGCGCCTGCGCCAGGTCGGCTTGCGCTGGGTCCTGCCGAAGAAGCTGGACATGGCCTGAGCGAAGTCCTTCAATGCCTGCTGCTGCACAGTGATCGACCCGGCTCGCAGCCACTCGTTCTCCGCCCGCGCTTCGGTCAGCTGGCGGCACTGTTCGGCGAACCCCGGCGCGGACTTGCGGCCTGGCATCCAGCAGGCGTGCTGCTCAACCGCGAGATTCCATACGTACCGGGCGTGCCTGCAATGCTCCAAAAGCGCCGCCTCCTGGTCAGACGAGGGCTGGAGCCGGTAGCGGGACACGCCGACCAACCTACCGATCAACACCGACAAAACCGGGAGACAGAAGTGCCCGACCGATCCGCGTTTCCTCCCCGCCCTGAAAGACCGGGCATCCACGCTGCAGGTGCTTGGTGAAGGGGGTGCGGCCATGAAGAAGGAACCCCGGCTCCGGATCGACGGGGAGCTGCGCGGGGAGAGTGTGCTCCCGCACGTCTGGAGCTGGTGTATCGGCGCGGGGCGGGCGAACGAGGCGTTGCGCGCGGACTGGCAACGGCAGTTCGCCGAAGTCGCCGCCTTGGGAATCCGGTACATCCGCTTTCACGGCGTCTTTCACGACGACATGTTCGTGTACCGGGAGAGTTACGGTGGCGGTTTCGGCCCGGACGCGCCCCTTGCCGCGCCCGTGTACACCTTCAGCTATGTGGACAAGGTGTTCGACTTCCTGGTGGACAGCGGGGTCCGTCCCTTCGTCGAGCTGGGCTTCATGCCTCGCGAGCTGGCGACGCAGACCGAGACCGTGTTCTGGTGGGGCGCTCACTGCAGCCCGCCCAAGGACATGGCGCGCTGGGTCGAGCTGGTCACGAAGGCGGTCGAGCACTGGATCGGCCGGTACGGCCTCGCCGAGGTGCGGCAGTGGCGCTTCGAGGTGTGGAACGAGCCGAACCTCGTCCCCCATTTCTGGACCGGCACCAAGACCGAGTACTTCGAGCTCTACGAGCAGACCGTCCGGGCGATCAAGAAGATCGATCCCGCCCTGAAGGTGGGTGGGCCCGCCACCAGCGTCTTCGTACCCGACGACCGCTACAAGGGCGAGACCGAGGACCGCTCCGCGACGCTCGCGACGGCTGCCGCGACCGACGTGGACGCGCTCGACTGGCAGCCGGTCTGGATCGAGGACTTCATCGCCTGGTGCGAGGAACGCGACCTTCCGATCGACTTCATCTCGACCCACCTCTACCCCACCGACTTCGCGTACGGCGCCAACGGCGAGGCCGTGCACATCACCCGGTACGCCGATGCCACGTTCGACGACCTGACCCTCCTGCGCAAGCTGGTGCGGAACAGCGCGTACCCCGAGGCGGAGATCCACATCACCGAGTGGTCGACGTCGCCGTCGGCCCGCGACTTCATCCACGACACGCCGTTCGCGGCGACCTCCATCACGCGGTCGTACCTGAAGTGCGCGACCCTCGCCGACTCCATCTCCTACTGGGCCTTCACGGACGTGTTCGAGGAGGGAGGCGCCGGGATCGGGCCGTTCCACGGCGGGTTCGGGCTGGTGAACGAGGGCGGCATCCACAAGCCCACGTTCCACGCGTTCACCATGCTGGCCCGGCTCGGCGACCGGCTGCTCCTCGCGACCTCCGACGGGGTCGTGACCCGGGACAGCCGGACGTCGGCCGTGTCGGCGGTGTTCTACAACTACCCCGAGGACATGGCCATGAAGGGCGTGGGCTCGGCGAACTCGTACCCGGCGGCACGCGCGCCGGCCGAGGTGGGGCCGCCCCGGCGGATCCGCCACTCGATCGGCGGGCTGGAGCCCGGCACGACGTTCCTGGCCGAGATCGTGGACTGGGAGCACGGCAACGCCGCCGAGGCCTGGTACCGGCTCGGCTCACCCCTCAACCTGACCAGGGCCGAGAGCGAGTACCTGAGCGGGGTCGCCGACTCGCTCCTCAGGTTCACGCTGACCGTGCCCGCCGACGGCGTGCTCGAACTGGACGTCGAACTCGCGCCCTGGGCGGTGATGTCGCTGCGGCAGCGGGCCTGAGCGCATCACCGCCCCGGGGTCGTGGAGTCCTCAGGTGCGGGTCCACCGCTGGTTGGCACCGCCGTTGCAGGACCAGATGATCAGCTTGGTGCCGTCCTGGTTGACCGCGATGACCTCGGTGTTCGTCAGGATGGAGCGGGTCTCGGCGCTCATCGACCGGAGGTCGTTGCCCGCGATGAGCGGCGCGTTCAGCAGGGACCACAGGCTGAAGTGGGCCCGTCCCTCGGTCGCCGTGAGCGCGCCGACGCCGACCTCCAGCATGTCGGGGTCGTTCCAGCCGCCCGGCCCCGAGTACGCCTCCAGCCCGACCTGCTGGTCCAGGATGCCCATGATGGAGTTCCAGTTCGCGGCGATGTCGCCCGTCGTGCGACAGGAGTTGCCCACCGGCATCCCCCAGGTCCACACGTTCTCCTGGCCCCAGTTGCACAGGCTGTACACGATCGGGCGTCCGGTGGCGGCCAGCGCGTCCCGCATGGCGGTGTAACGCTGCTCGTACCCGAGGCTGGCCGGGTACCCCGCGCACGTGGTCGTGCCCGCCGAGGAGTAGATGCCGAGCTTGAGCCCCTTGGCGTGGACGTAGTCCGCCAGGGCCTTCATGCCGCTGGGGAACTTCTGCGGGTCAGGCACCAGGTCGCCGTTGGCGTCGCGGCTCCTGGTGGACCAGCAGTCGTCGATGTTGACGTATTCGTAGCCGGCCGCCGCCATGCCGCTGGAGACCATGATGTCCGCGGTCTGCCGGATGAGCCTCTCGTTGACGTCGCAGAAGAAGGTGTTCCAGTCGTTCCACCCCATCTGGGGCGTACGGGCGAGCCCGTTCTCCAGCGCGGCGGCCGGCGAAGACGTACCGCCGATCGCGACCAGGGAACCGGCGGCCAGTGACATCACCAGGAGCCATCTCAGGACCCTACGCATCTGGCTCTTTCCTTCAGGACGCGTCGCAGGTCAGGGCGGGGGTGGCCGGGGCGCCGGCGGCGGTGAAGCCGAACGTGGTGGTGCCGTCGGGGGCGATGGAGCCGTTGTAGGCCTCGTTGTGTACGGTCACGCCGGCTCCGGAGCCGGAGCGGACGCCGTTCCACAGGCTGTTGATCGTCTGCCCGCCCGGCCAGGTCCAGCCGACTGTCCAGCCGTCGACGGCGCCGCCGCCGGCGCGGACGGTCACGGTGGACTGGAAACCGCCGGACCAGGAGTTGACGGTCTCCATCGTGGCCGTGCACCCACCGGGTGCGGGGGTCGGCGTCGAGGAGCTCCCGAACTGGGAGAAGAACGTCCACACCGCCGCCTTGGTCCAGGTCGTGACGCCGTTGTCGGTGTAGGTGCCGTCCACCGGGCCGGGCGTGTGGCCGTTGTCGAACGCGGCCCAGACGACCGGATAACCGGCCCGGCACCCGGAGTAGGTGGTGATGATGTGGCTGCGGCTGCCCGAACTCGGCTCGGGCGGGTTCTGCGCGGTACAGCCGTTGTTACGGACGAACCTGTCACGCAGGGCCCGTCCCTGCGCGATGCCGAGCACCGTGTCGCCGAGGCCGTGCAACCCCATGTACGCGACGGGTTCGGTGCCGCCGCTGCACCCGCTGAGCTGCGCGCCGGAGAAGACCGCGACCGCCCGGAAGACCGTCGGCCGCGAGCACGCGAGAGAGAAGCTCATCCCGCCGCCGTAGCTGAAACCGGTGGCGAAGCGCTGCGAGGTGTCGACGCAGAGATCCGCCTCGATGAGCCGGATCAGGTCGTCGACGAAGATGACGTCCTCACCGTTGCTGTTCGCCCAGCCGTTGTTGAAGCCCTGGGGCGCGACGAAGATCGCGCCGTTGTCCGACAGCTGCCTGAGGCCGTAGAAGGACCAGGGATATCCGCTGCTCCCGCCGGAGTCGACGTCCGCGGCGGTGCCGCCCAGCCAGTGGAAGCCGAAGATCAACCGGTAGGGGGTGCCGTTGTGGTAGTCGTCGGGCAGCCGGAGGATGAAGGAGCGGTTCTTGCCGCTGGTCTGAATCGACTGCGTACCGCTCCTCAGCGTCGGGGTCTTGCCGCATCCGGCGGTCGTCGCGAGGGCGCCGGCGGGCGCCGCGCCCGTGCCTGCGTCGCTGCTCATCGCCGCATGGCCCGTGGCCAGGACGAGGAGCGCCGCGACAGCGATCGCTGCGAAGAACGTGCGGTGCCTTGACATCACATGACTCCCACTCGGGATCACTGGAAGGAGGCGTCGTCGACGGAGCGGCCGTCGGTGCCTGCGGCCGTCTCGACGTAGAAGGTGGCGCCGGTCGGCGATCCGCTCCACGACACGGTCGCCGTACCGGTGTGTCAGGTGCGGGTCCAGCGCTGGTTTGCGCCGCCGTGGCAGGAGTAGAGCTGGATCCGGGTGCCGTTGGCGGTGCCCTGGCCCACGGCGTCCAGGCACAGCCCGGACTGCACGCCGGTGATGGTGCCGTCGGCGTTCAGGCGCCACTTCTGGTTGTCGCCGCCGTGGCAGGAGTAGATCTGGACGACGGCTCCGTTGCCGGTGCCGGCCGCGTCGAGGCACTTGTTGCCGTAGACCCTGAGCTCGCCGGCCGAGGTGGCGTCCCACTGCTGGTTGCCGCGCCCGTTGCAGTCCCACAGCTGCACCGCGGTGCCGTCGGCGGTGGCGGCGCCGGGCACGTCCAGGCAGCGCCCGGAGCCGACTCCCGTGATCCGCCCGGCGGCTGGTGGCGTCGGCGTCGTGGTGGACGAGCCGCCGTCCAGACCGAAGAAGCGGATGGCGTACGCGGCCATCCCGGTGCGCGGCAGGTCGTGGCCGGCGCCGGTGATGGTGTACGCCTCGACCTGCCCGGAGCCGAAGACCCGCCGGGTCCAGCCGGACTGCGGGCTGTCAGTGGAGGCGGGGGTCTGGCTCAGTCCGTGCGCGTTGGTCCACTGGTCGACCTCTTCCTGCAACATCGTGTACGGCAGCACCGAGTCGGCGGTGCCGTGCCAGGCCATCACGCGCGGGCGGGGCCCGGTGTAGCCGGGGTAGGCGTTCCTGACCAGGTCACCCCACTGCTGCGGTGTCTTGTCGCCGCACCCGGCGGGGCCGAGGCAACCGTAGGGGACTCCCGCGAACGGCGCGCCGGCCTTGAACACGTCGGGGTAGGTGGCGAGCAGGTTGAGGGTCTCCATGGCGCCGGAGGAGAAGCCGGTGGCGAACACCCGCTGCGGGTCGCCGCCGTAGCGTTGCAGCACGTGGTTCGTCATGGAGACGATCGACACCGGGTCGCTGCCGCCGCCGTGCCGCAGGGCCTCGTCGGACCACACGTCGAAGCAGTTCGACATGCCGTTGGCGCTCTTGTTCGCCTGCGGGTAGATGACGACGAAGCCGTACCGGTCGGCCAGCGAGGCGAACTCGGTGCCCTGGTGGAAGTTCGGGGCCCAGCCGTTGCAGCCGTGCATCGCCACCAGGACGCCCGGATTGGGCGCCACCCTGTCCGGGACGTAGAGATACATCCGCAGACCGCCGGGGTTGGCGCCGAAGCTCGTCACCTCGGTCAGGACCGCCGCCGACGCTCCCGGCGCCGCCGTGAGGAACAGGGCCAGCGCGGTGGTCACCGCCGTGATCAGAGCCACCAGGGCGGCTCGGATGCCCGTGTACCTTCCCGTACGCGGTGCGCTTCGCTTCATGGGTTCGCCTCTCCGCTTGTTAGCGCTAACAAACCGCTGGCTGGTCGAGCTCCCCTCGGGGCGGGGTGGAGGTGGTGGCGGTAGGAGCAAATACGAGGCGGAAAGATACTGTCAAGAGCGCCTTAACGTGCGGCGGTCCGGCGGGGCCGGCACCCCTGTGCGCTGACCTCGGATTATCGATGCGGACCCCGGTCGATCAGCGAGAGCGTCGTCATGAAACTTTCACGTACGCCCCCATCTGGCGACCATGCGCCGAAACTTTCAAGGGCCCCGGCCAGGCATCCAGCCAGCGAAACCCACACGGGCAAGGCCGAGGGCCGCCGAAACTTTCTAAGACATCCTTGACAATTTTCGGCGAGATTCTCACACTGATGGCCGAGGTGATCCCCCTACCGGCTCGGTGGCGCTCACGGGGGGACCGCCGTCACGACGCCTGTGATGTGCGTCCCCACCGGGGCGCGGCGTCGGTCCTGCGGGTGTGTCCCGCACGATCCTTTCCCCATGATTCTCTACGGAGGCTCGATCATGCGTGTCAACGCCATGTCCCCACCCACCGCCCGACTGCCGCTCAGGGCGCGCCGCCGGGCTCTGGTCACCGGCGCGCTCGGCGCACTCGGCCTGATCACGGCACTGGCGACGGCGATTCCGGCCAATGCCGCGGCGAGCACGCTCGGCGCGGCCGCCGCGGAGAGCGGACGCTACTTCGGCACCGCCATCGCCTCGGGCAAGCTCGGCGACTCCGCCTACACGACGATCGCCAATCGCGAGTTCAACATGGTGACGGCCGAGAACGAGATGAAGATCGACGCCACCGAGCCCAACCGGGGGCAGTTCAACTTCTCCGCCGGGGACCGGGTCTACAACTGGGCCGTGCAGAACGGCAAGCGGGTCCGCGGGCACACCCTGGCCTGGCACAACCAGCAGCCGGGCTGGATGCAGTCGCTGTCGGGCGGCTCGCTGCGCCAGGCGATGATCGACCACATCAACGGCGTGATGAACCACTACCGGGGCAAGATCTACGCCTGGGACGTGGTCAACGAGGCCTTCGCCGACGGCAACTCCGGCGGCCGGCGTGACTCCAACCTGCAGCGCACCGGCAACGACTGGATCGAGGTCGCCTTCCGCACCGCACGCGCCGCCGACCCGGCCGCCAAGCTCTGCTACAACGACTACAACATCGACAACTGGAGCTGGGCCAAGACCCAGGGCGTCTACAACATGGTCCGCGACTTCAAGGCCCGCGGCGTGCCCATCGACTGCGTCGGCCTCCAGTCGCACTTCAACGGCAACAGCCCCTACAACAGCAACTACCGCACCACCATCCAGAGCTTCGCCGCCCTCGGCGTCGACGTACAGATCACCGAGCTGGACATCCAGGGCGGCTCGGCGACCACCTACGCCAACGTGACCAACGACTGCCTGGCCGTCCCCCGCTGCACCGGCATCACCGTGTGGGGCGTCCGCGACAGCGACTCCTGGCTGGGCGAGAACACCAGCCCCCTGCTCTTCGACCGCAACGGCAACAAGAAGGCCGCCTACACCTCGGTCCTCAACGCCCTCAACGCCGCGGACCCGAACCCCGATCCCGATCCCGACCCGACGCCCACCCCGGGCGATGGGCAGATCACGAGCACCGCCTCCGGCCGCTGCGTGGACGTGCCCGGCGCCGGCACCACCGACGGCACCGCGGTGCAACTGTGGGACTGCAACGGTCAGAGCAACCAGCAGTGGACGCAGACCTCAGCAGGGGAATTGAAGGTGTACGGCAACAAGTGCCTGGACGCCGCCGGCACCGGCAACGGCGCCAGGATCCAGATCTACTCCTGCTGGGGTGGCGACAACCAGAAATGGCGCGTCAACTCCGACGGCACCATCACCGGCGTGCAGTCCGGGCTGTGCCTGGACGCCGTCGGCGCCGGAACCGCCAACGGCACGGGGCTGCAGCTGTACAGCTGCCACGGCGGTAACAACCAGAAGTGGACCCACCACACGGCGTGAACCGCATCTGCTGACCGCGCTCCGGCGCGACCTTCCCTCGGCCCCGATGAGGCGGCCGAGGGAAGGTGAGCCGGGTGACCCGGTGAAACTTTCACCTGCGCGAGCGATGCGGAACTCCAGGCGGGACGGCGTTCCGACGGCAGGGCCCAGGCCGGCGAGGGGCGCCGCTCATTGACTCCGGGCCTGATCGTCGGATGTACTCCGCGACGGAATAGGCCGCACTGTTTCACAGGGTCGAATGTTAGCGCTAACACTTCGTCCGGAGGGCGGCCTGGCCCGGTGCACCCGTGACCGGCAGACGCCGGTCACCACCCCCCATCTCCAAGGAGCTCCAGATGTCCTTGAGCCGTCGTCAGCTCTTCCAGGCCGCGGGCGCGACCGCCGCGCTCTCGGTCGCCGACCAGATAGCCGGCCCCTCCCCCGCTCTGGCCGCACTCCCCTGGGCCAGATCCGACATCGGCGTCTCGGCGTACGAGTTCGACCTCGGCCAGGTCCGGCTGACCTCCGGTCGCTGGCTGGACAACCAGAACCGCACCCTCAGCTACCTGCGCTTCGTCGACGTCGACCGGCTCCTGTACGTCTTCCGGGCCAACCACCGGCTGTCCACCGGCGGCGCGGCGGCCAACGGCGGCTGGGACGCGCCCGGCTTCCCGTTCCGGTCCCACATGCAGGGCCATTTCCTGACGGCGTGGGCGCAGGCCTACGCCGTGCTCGGCGACACCACCTGCCGGGACAAGGCCGGCCACATGGTGGCCGAGCTGGCCCGATGCCAGGCGAACAACGGCGCCGCCGGATTCACCAGCGGCTACCTGTCCGGTTTCCCCGAGTCGGACATCACAGCCGTGGAGAACCGCACCCTGACCAACGGCAACGTGCCGTACTACTGCCTCCACAAGACCCTGGCCGGGCTGCTGGACGTGTGGCGGCTGATCGGCAACACCCAGGCCAGGACCGTGCTGCTGGCCCTGGCGGGATGGGTGGACGCCCGCACGTCACGACTCGGCGCGAGCCGGATGCAGGCCATGCTCGGCACCGAGTTCGGCGGCATGAACGCCGTGCTGACGGACCTGTACCAGATGACCGGCGACTCCCGCTGGCTGGCCACGGCCCAGCGATTCGACCACGCGGCCGTGTTCGACCCGCTGGCCGCGAACCAGGACCGGCTCAACGGATCGCACGCCAACACGCAGGTGCCCAAGTGGATCGGGGCCGCCCGCGAGTACAAGGCGACGGGCACCACCCGCTACCGCGACATCGCCGCCAACGCCTGGTCCATCACCGTCGGCGCGCACACGTACGTGAACGGCTCCAACAGCCAGGCCGAGCACTTCCGCGCACCCGACGCGATCGCCGCCCACCTGACCAGGGACACCGGCGAGGCGTGCAACACCTACAACATGCTCAAGCTGACTCGGGAGCTGTGGCTGCTGTCGCCGACCCGGGCCGACTACTTCGACTACTACGAGAACGCCCTGCTCAACCACCTGATCGGGCAGCAGAACCCGTCGGACCCGCACGGGCACGTCACCTACTTCACCCCGCTCAACCCCGGCGGGCGGCGAGGCGTCGGCCCGGCCTGGGGCGGCGGCACCTGGAGCACGGCCTACAACTCCTTCTGGTGCTGCCAGGGCACCGGGATCGAGACCAACACCAAGCTGATGGACTCGATCTACTTCCACGACGGAACCACGCTGTTCGTGAACCTGTTCGCACCGGCCACGCTCGACTGGACCCAGCGCGGCATCACGGTCACCCAGACCACCTCCTACCCGGCCGACGACACCACCTCGCTGCGGGTCACCGGCGACGTGAGCGGAGCGTGGACGATGCGCATCCGCATCCCGGCCTGGACCCAGGGCGCGACGATCAGCGTCAACGGGGCCCAGCAGAACATCGCCACCACCCCGGGCACCTACGCCGGCCTCACCCGGTCGTGGACCTCGGGCGACACCGTGACCGTGCGGCTGCCCATGCGGGTGGTCATGAAGGCCGCCAACGACAACCCCGGTATGCAGGCCATCACCTACGGCCCGGTCGTGCTGTCGGGCGATTACGGCGACACCGGCCTGTCGGCGGCCCCCGCCCTGACCCCTTCCTCGATCACCCGGACCAGCACCTCCTCCCTGTCCTTCACGGCCACGGCCAACGGGGCGTCGGTGCGGCTGGGGCCGTTCTACGACGCGCACGACCACAACTACGTCGTCTACTGGAACACCGGTGGCCCGGGCGACACCGGCGCGGCGAGCTTCCGGCTGATCAACGCGGCCAGTGGACTGGCCCTCGGCATCCAGAACATGTCCACCGCCGACGGCGGCCTGGCCCTGCAGTGGACCGACAACGGCACCGCCGACCACGACTGGGTCCCGGTCGTCGACGGCAATGCCCTGCGGTTCCGCAACGTGCACAGCGGCAAGGTGCTCGGCGTCGACAACATGTCGACCGCGGACAATGCCCGGGTGCTCCAGTGGGGTGACACCGGCACCGCCGACCACCGCTGGACGATCAGCGACGCCGGCGACGGCTCCGTCAAGATCCGCAACGTCCACAGCGCCAAGCTGCTCGGCATCCAGAACGGGTCGACCGCCAACGGCGCCCAGGTGGTCCAGGACTCCGACAACGGCAGCCCGGACAACCAGTGGCGGTTCGTGCCGAACGGCGCACGGCGTATCCAGAACGTGGGCACCGGGATGGTGCTCGGCGTCACCGACATGTCCACGGCCGACGGCGCGCTCGTCATTCAGTGGGGCGACACCGGCACCACCGACCACCTGTGGACGGCGATCGTCGACACCGGCGGCTACCTGCGGCTGCGCAACTCGGGCAGCCAGAAGGTGCTGGGCGTGCAGAACATGGGCACCGCCGCCGGGTCGCGCGTCGTGCAGTGGGCCGACAACGGCACCGCCGACCACCGCTGGCGGCTGCGCCACGGGTCGGGCGCCGCCTTCCGCATCCAGTGCGCCAACGGCGGCCGGGTCCTCGGCCTGGCCGGCACCGCACAGGGCGCGCAGGTCGTGCTCGCCGACGACAACGGCGCGAACGACAACCTCTGGAGGTTCCTGTGAGACGCGTGCTCGCGGTTCTCTCCTCGCTGCTTCTCGTGGGTGTGTTCCTCACACCTTCCCAGGCATCGGCCGCGACGGTCGACACCAACGCGTGGTACGTCCTGGTCAACCGCAACAGCGGCAAGGCCCTGGACGTCTACAACCTGTCCACCGCCGACGGCGGCCGCATCACCCAGTGGACCCGTAACAACGGCAACCAGCAGCAATGGCAGTTCGTCGACTCCGGCGACGGCTACTACCGGCTGAAGTCCCGCCACTCCGGCAAGGTCCTGGACGTCTACAACTTCTCCACCGCCAACGGCGGCGCCATCGTCCAATGGGCCGACCTCAACGGGACCAACCAGCAGTGGCGGCTGGCCGACAGCTCCGACGGCCACGTACGGCTCATCTCACGCCACAGCGGCAAGGCCCTGGAGGTCCAGGGCGCCTCCACCGCCGACGGCGGCAACATCGTCCAGTACGACGACTGGGGCGGCGCCAACCAGCAATGGCAGCTCGTCCGGATCGACGGCGGCAACAGCGGCTACACCAACCCGGTCGTCTGGCAGGACTTCGCCGACGGCGACATCATCCGGGTCGGCGACGCCTACTACTACTCGGCCTCGACGATGCACTACTCGCCGGGCGCGCCGATCCTGCGCTCCTACAACCTGGTCGACTGGGAGTACGCCGGCCACTCGGTCCCGAGGCTCGACTTCAACTCCGGCGCCTACGACCTCACCGGCGGCCGGGCGTACGTGAAGGGCATCTGGGCCTCGACCCTGAACCACCGGCCTAGCAACGACACCTACTACTGGATGGGCTGCGTCGAGTTCAACCGGACCTACGTCTACACCGCCTCCGCCGTCGACGGCGCGTGGACCAAGCGCTCACAGATCAACAACTGCTACTACGACGCCGGACTGCTGGTCGACACCGACGACACCATGTACGTCGCCTACGGCAACGGCACCATCAGCGTCGCCCAGCTCTCGGCCGACGGGCTCAGCCAGGTGCGCGCCCAGCAGGTGTTCCAGACCCCGAGCAGCGTCGGCACCCTGGAGGGAGCCCGCTTCTACAAGCGAGGCGGCTACTACTACATCTGGCTGACCCGCCCCGCCAACGGCCAGTACGTGCTCCGCTCCACCTCGCCGTGGGGCCCGTACGAGATGCGTCAGGTCCTGCTCGACATGCCGGGCCCCATCGCCGGCGGGGGCGTGCCTCACCAGGGCGGGCTGGTCCAGACGCAGAACGGCGACTGGTACTACATGTCCTTCGTCGACGCCTACCCCGGCGGCCGGGTCCCCGCCCTCGCGCCGATCACCTGGACCGGCGACTGGCCGACCGTGCAGACCGTGAACGGCGGATGGGGCGTCAACTACCCGAAGCCGAACATCCAGACCAGCCGCACCGTGGCGTCCATGATCGGACCCGACACCTTCACCTCGGGCAGCCTCGGCCACCGCTGGGAGTGGAACCACAACCCCGACACCGGCCGCTACTCCACCGGCAACGGCCTGCGCCTGCAGACCGCGACCGTCACAGGCGACCTCTACAACGCCCGCAACACGCTCACCCACCGCATCCAGGGCCCGTCGTCGACGGCGACGATCGAGCTCGACCACGCGCAGATGACCAACGGCGACCGCGCCGGGCTGGCGATGCTGCGCGACCAGTCGGCCTGGATCGGCGTCAAACGCGACAACGGCGTCAAGCGGGTCG
This sequence comes from Nonomuraea sp. ZG12, assembly GCF_052068115.1. Taxonomy (NCBI): domain Bacteria; kingdom Bacillati; phylum Actinomycetota; class Actinomycetes; order Streptosporangiales; family Streptosporangiaceae; genus Nonomuraea; species Nonomuraea sp. ZG12. The sequence continues at coordinate 37,261 of NZ_JBQHCW010000025.1, read as the reverse complement.
TGATGACCAACGGCCTGACCATGAACAGCTCGTGGCAGACCACCGGCACCGGCACCGAGGCGGCGAGCGCGAACATCTCGGGCGACCGGCTCTGGCTGCGGGTCAACGCCGACATCCGGCCCGGCTCCGGCCGGCAGGCCCGCTTCTCCTACAGCACCGACGGCAGCACCTTCACCAGCCTCGGCCCCGCCTTCACCTTGAACAACGCCTGGCAGTTCTTCATGGGCTACCGCTTCGGCATCTTCAACTACGCCACCCAGTCCCTCGGCGGCGCGGTCACCGTGCGCCGCTTCGACCTCACCACCCCCTGACCCGGCACATCGACAGCTGAATCGGAGAACATCATGAGATCCAGACCCCTGACCGTCCTCGCGACGGTGGTCGCCTTACTGGCGAGCCTGTTCGTCGCCCTTCAGACGCAGGCCGCCAACGCGGCCACCGTCGACACCAACGCCTGGTACGTCCTGGTCAACCGCAACAGCGGCAAGGCCCTGGACGTCTACAACCTGTCCACCGCCGACGGCGGCCGCATCACCCAGTGGACCCGTAACAACGGCAACCAGCAGCAATGGCAGTTCGTCGACTCCGGCGACGGCTACTACCGGCTGAAGTCCCGCCACTCCGGCAAGGTCCTGGACGTCTACAACTTCTCCACCGCCAACGGCGGCGCCATCGTCCAATGGGCCGACCTCAACGGGACCAACCAGCAGTGGCGGCTGGCCGACAGCTCCGACGGCCACGTACGGCTCATCTCACGCCACAGCGGCAAGGCCCTGGAGGTCCAGGGCGCCTCCACCGCCGACGGCGGCAACATCGTCCAGTACGACGACTGGGGCGGCGCCAACCAGCAATGGCAGCTCGTCCGGATCGACGGCGGCAACCCCGGTGCGTGTGATCTTCCGTCGACGTACCGCTGGACATCGACGGGCCCGCTGGCGAGCCCGAAGTCGGGCTGGGTCTCGCTCAAGGACTTCACCGTCGCCCCCTACAACGGGAGGCATCTCGTCTACGCCACGACGCACGACACGGGCACGAGATGGGGTTCGATGAACTTCAGCACCTTCACCAACTGGTCCGACATGGCTTCGGCCAGCCAGAACACGATGTCCGCCTCCACCGTCGCGCCCACGCTCTTCTACTTCGCGCCGAGGAACATCTGGGTGCTCGCCTACCAGTGGGGCGGGACCGCCTTCTCCTACAGGACCTCCAGCGACCCCACCAATCCGAATGGCTGGTCATCCGAGCAGGCGCTCTTCTCCGGAAGCATCTCCGGCTCCGGAACAGGACCCATCGACCAGACGCTCATCGGTGACAGCACGAACATGTACCTGTTCTTCGCCGGGGACAACGGCAGGATCTACCGGGCCAGTATGCCCATCGGGAATTTCCCCGGCAGCTTCGGCACGTCATCGACGGTGATCATGAGCGACACGACGAACAACCTGTTCGAAGGGGTTCAGGTCTACAAGCTCAAGGACCAGAACCGATACCTCATGCTCGTCGAGGCGATCGGCTCGCAGGGCCGCTACTTCCGCTCGTTCACGGCCACCAGCCTGGGCGGTTCGTGGACCCCGCAGGCCGCGACCGAGGGCAATCCCTTCGCCGGCAAGGCCAACAGCGGCGCCACCTGGACCAACGACATCAGCCACGGCGAGCTGGTCCGCAGCAACGCCGACCAGACCATGACCGTTGATCCCTGCAACCTGCAGTTGCTCTACCAGGGACGCAACCCCAACTCCGGCGGCGACTACGGCCTCCTGCCCTACCGGCCGGGTCTGCTGACGCATCAGCGCTGATGGCGTGAGACGGGTCCGGTTCGGACACCGTTTCAGGGCGGCCCGGTGCTCCGGGCCGCCCTGACTAGACTGCCGCCATGACCACGGAGTCGTCCCGTCTCACCATCGCTCAGCTCGCCGAGCTGGCAGGAGTTTCCACCGCGACGGTCTCCAAGGTCGTGAACGGCCGTTCCGAGGTCTCGTCCGAGACCCGCGCCGCCGTGGAGGAGCTCATCCGCCGGCACGGCTACCGCCGCCAGCGCCGCCGCTCCACGCCGACGGCCCTGGTGGAGCTGGTCTTCCACGCGCTGGAGGGCGACTATCCCGTCGAGATCACCAAAGGGGTGGCGGAGGTCGCGCGGGAGCACGACCTCACGGTGGGGATATCGGTTCTGCGGCGCGGCCACTCCGCCGCGGACGCCTGGCTGGAGGGTGTGCTGCGGCGCCGTCCGAGCGGCGTGATAGCGGTGTTCTCCGGCCTGGCCGAGCCCCAACTCGAACGGCTCGCCCGCAGCGAGATCCCGCTGGTCCTGCTGGATCCGGCCGACGCCCCCGCGCGGGACATCCCGTCGGTCGGCGCCGGCAACTGGAACGGCGGGCTCACGGCCACCCGCCACCTCCTGGAGCTCGGGCACCGCCGCATCGCCATCATCACAGGGCCCGATTCCGCGCTGTCCAGCCGGGCCCGGCTCGACGGTTACCGGACCGCCCTCGACATGGCCGGCGTGCCCGTCGACCCGGAGCTGATCGGCCGGGGGGACTTCCTCATCGAGGGCGGCCTGGCCGCATCGCACCGCATGCTGCGCCTGCCCGACCGGCCGACCGCGATCTTCGCCACGAACGACGGCCAGGCCATCGGCGCCTACCACGCGGCCCATCGGCTCGGCCTGCGCATCCCGGACGATCTCAGCGTGGTCGGCTTCGACGACATGCCCTCGGGACGGTGGGCCATTCCGCCGCTGACCACCATCCGCCAGCCCTTCACCGAGATGGCCGCCGCGGCCACCTCGATGCTGCTGAAGCTGGCCCAGGGCGAGCCGCAGCCCCAGAGCCGCGTCGAGCTGGCCACCGAACTCGTCGTGCGGGAAAGCACCGCGCCCCCCACACTCCCGTTCGCCTGAGCCAGGACGTCATCCTCCGGAACCACGGCGCCACCCCGGTCACCGAGCTTTCACGTCAGCAGGCGCCACGGCCCGTTCGGCTTGCCCGGCTCCTCGTTACGGGTCCACCACGCGGCCTCGTACCGCTGCCCGCGGTGCTCCACCACGTCACCGGCCTCGGCGATACGGCTCGGCGTCCAGACTGCGGTGCCGTCGGCGGTCGTGGCGATCTCCTGCCACGGCCCGTACGCGTAGCCCGGCTCCTGGTCGCGGGTCCACCACGACGCCCGCCAGACGGCGCCGCGGTAGGCCACCTCGTGGCCCGCGGTGTACGCGGTCCCGGCGTCCCATGCGGGCAACGCCGGCGCCTCGGCCACGGTGAAGGTGCTGACGGCGCTGCGGGTCACGTGCCCCGCCGGGTCGCGCAGCTCGGCGTACCACTCGTAGGAGCCGCCGCCCTTGAGGTCGTCCAGCACCACCGAGACCTGCTCGGCGCCGACCGCCGACCGCACGTCCCCGACCTGCTGGCGCGCGCCGGCCGCGACGGTGAGCGACTCGGCCGCGAGGGTCCGCGTCGTGCTGCCGCCGAGGTCGATCTCCAGGGCGAAGTTCTCCGTGTCCGCGCCGTGGAAGCCGGGGATCGCGCCTGCGGGGACCTTGTGGTGCCAGTTCCCGTCGGACGTCGCCTTGCCCAGCAGGGGCGACCAGGTGTTGAAGTACATCAGGTCGTTCTCCGTGTCGACGCTGATGTGCTTGAGGTACTCCTGCCCGCCGTAGACACGCGACTGGTAGTCGGTCAGGACGCCGTAGGCACGGTTGCCGCCCGCCGTCTGCCGCGAGGCGACTCCGGTGCCGGCGATGTGGCCGCCGAGCACCAGCTTGACGTTCGGGTGCGGATCGACCAGCGCCCTGGTGACGTTGTCGTTCGACCAGCCGTTGACGCCCTGGTTCACCGAGTTGTGGGGGGCGAGGATCACCGCGTGGTCGGGGTGGGCCTCGATGACCCCCTTGGCCCAGGCCAGTCCGGCGTCGCCGGCGTTGTCCGCGGAGAAGAAGCCGACGGTGAGCAGCAGAAGCTTCGCCCCGTCGATCTCGGCCGTGTAGTAGTAGTTGTCGATGTTGTCGCTGCCGCCGAACCGCCAGGGGCTGCCTTCGAGACTCTTCTCGAACCGCTCCATCGGGAAGTACTTCGGCAGCATGACCCGGCCGTTGCGCGCGTCCGAGTAGTCGTGGTTACCCCACGAGATCATGTACGGCAGGTTTGCGTCCTCCAGCGCTCGCGCCGACGGCTCGGCGTTCACCCACTGGTACTCCTGCGACAGGTACTCGCGGTTGACCCAGTCGCCCGACTGCAGCACCAGCTTGGTCTTGCGCGCTGCCGCGACGTCGGCGACGTACTCGAACTGGTGCGTCATGAGGTCGGGCGTCGCCTGCGCGTAGAGCTGGGAGTCCGGCACGTGGTCGAACGCCCAGTCGTACCGGTCGGCGGCGGGCGGCGACTGGATGTCGTCGCCGGCCTGCCCCGGCAGCACGGTCAGGCCGCGCCAGACCAGCAGGTGCAGCTTCCCGCCGGCCACGACGTTCTCCTCGGCGCGGGCGGTCACGTCCAGCTCGACCGCGGCGCCGGACGGGTCCGCCCCGGAGTCCTTCAGGATCCAGCGGCGGGCCGTGTGGTCGTACACGTGGGCCGAGACGGTGCGCTCGTCCCCCGAGCCCGTCCAGGTCAGATGGAACTCCTTCTGCTCAGCCTGCTCGCCGGTCAGCGAGATCTCGTACACCTGGAACGGGTTCTCGTTCGTGCCCACCGTCGTCGGCAGCCGCTGCTCGCTGACGGTGCCGCTGGCGGGCGTCAGCGCGTCGGGCACCCGGTCCGGGGTGGTCCCGCTGCGCACCACGACGTTCGAGTCGTCGAGCGGGATGGTCGGGCCGGCGTAGAACGTGGCCTCGACCCGCTCGCGGTCCTTGGTCTGCGGCGTCGCGTTCAGCGTGACGCTCGGCTTCTGCCCGGAGGCCGCCGACGCGTCGTCGCTCACCTTCGGCGCGGCGGGCGCCACGGTGTCCTTGACCGTGACCGGCACCTCGACCGGCTCGGCCACATCACGCGGCCCACCGGAACCGGCCCCACGGGAACCGGCCTGATCGGAAGCGGCCTTACCGGCCTTACCGGTCCCGCCCGGCCGGCCGACTGCGGCGGCGTCCACCGTGAGCGTCTGCTCGCCGATCTCGTTCACGGGCACGCTGACCGTGAACGGCCCGGCGTCGACCTGCTGGGTGAGCACCCGCTTGCCGGCCACCTGCGCGGTGAGCACCGCGCGCCGGCTGACCGTACCGGTCACCTCGACCAGACCTGCCTCCAGCGAGCTGTTCGCCCGCGGGGTGCCGACCACCAGCGTCAGGCGCTCGTCCGCACGCTCGACCCGCGCGCCGAAGCTCACGGCGTCGCCGAACAGGTTCGCGTACCGGAAGGCCTCGAAGTCGGGCGTGAACGGCACGCCCGCGATCTGCACCTCGTCGACGAGGCCACGGAACGGCGACCGGAGGGTGCCGTCGTTCGTGTAGTAGTCGCCGATCGTCGTCTGCACGGCCGGGTCCGAGAAGGTGCTGCGGTACTCGACCATCTGGCTGTGCACCTCGCGGCCGTCGACGAACACCGAGTACGTCATGCCGTCGTAGGTCTGGGTGACCAGGTGCGGCTTGCCGTCGGCCGGGAAGCCGAACCGGTGGCTCAGGTCGACGTTCCCGAACTCGAAGCTGTTGCCCGCCAGGAGCGTGCCGACCTGCCGCTCGGCAGACCGCACGCCCTGCCAGAAGGTGAGCTGCCCGTCACCGGTCGCGCTCTCCTTCGCGACCACGGGAGCCGCCGAGCCCAGTGCGGCCAGGTCCTCCTCGGTGAGCGAGTACACGCCGCTGATCGCTATGCGGTCGTGACCGCCGCCGACGTCGCCCGGATACTGCAGGCGCGAACCTTCGAACCGTGCCTGGCCGGTGCCCCGCTCCGAGGCGCCGGTGGCCAGGTCCTTGCCGAGGACGAGGCCGGCCTGCCGGCCCGTGGAGTCGGTGCGGCGCTCGCCGCTGGCGGTGCCGCTGCCGAAGTGCTCGACCAGGGAGTACGCCTCGCCCCACACGGCCGTGGGGTCGTTGCCGGGGGCCCCGCCGCCGAAGTAGGCCCACACCTGCTGCGCCGACCTGGCGCGCAGGCTCGGCAGCCGGACCCACACCGTCGAGGTGCTACCCGGCTGCCAGGTCTCCACCTCGAACGGCAGAGGTGCGCCGTCGGCGGCGAAGAAGGCCAGCTTGTCCCGCTCGACGCCGGGCGCCGACGGGATGCGCAGCTGCACCGGCGTGCCCGTGAAGTCCGACGCGGTGTCGTTGCGGACGGTGACCACCTGGCGGGCGGTCGCGCCGGGGTCGGCCCAGGCTACGGTCTTGCCGTCCTTGGACACCAGGCCGCCCAGCTCGCGCAGCCGCCGCTCGGCGGCCTCCAGGCGTGACAGCCCGGTCAGGGCACCGCGCTGCGCCTCGGTGAGACCGTCGACGGCGTCGCGCACGACGGCCACCGCCTCGGCGTCCTTCAGCGTGACGTCGTCGACGGCCGGCAGCTTGTCGACCTGGGCGGCGACCAGGGAGATCGCGCGGTCGACGCCGAAGCCCTCGAAGAGGCGGGGCACGCCGCGGTCGCGGATGTCGTAGACGTTCACCGTGAGGCGGCCGGCCGTGACGTTCACCGCCGTGAAGTTCTCGCCTGCCTGCTCACCGGTGCGGTCGAACAGCCGCAGGTAGGGCTCCAGGTCCACGCCCTGCGGGTTGGTGGCCTGCGTGTAGTGCTTCGCACCGGCGGTGTTCGGCAGGAAGTAGATGGTGCCCTCGGGATCCACCGCGTACTCGACGCGCTTCCCGTTGCGGACCTCGGTGATCTTGGTGGTCTTGACGGGGCGAGCGCCCTCGACCCCGTCGGGGTCGGCGGCCAGCACCTTGGACCGGCTCATCACGTGGTCGTGGCCCTGCAGGACCAGGTCGATGTCCAGCTCGTCGATCACCGGCACGAGGGTGCGGCGCATCGCCATGACGTCCTGGTCGTCCAGGTGGGTCGCCGTCGTGTAGGTGCCCTTGTGCATGGACAGGATGAGCCACTGGGCACCGGCGGCGCGCGCGGCCTCGGCGTCGGCCCGGAGCCAGTCGATCTGCTTCTGGGAGATTCCCTCGGCCCCGCCCTCGTTGGTGTTGAGCACCATGAAGTGCGCCCGGTTGTACGTGTACGAGTAGTACACGCCCCTGGACCGGTCCTGGTCCTGCGGGCCCTCCAGCGTGAAGTGGTCGGCGAACGCGTTCGTCGCCGCGTCGTGGTTGCCCGACGCCACCGCGAGCGTGGTGCTCAGCAGGCTCGGGCGGGCGGAGTCGATCAGATCCATCCAGTCCTGCTCCCGGCCGCCGTCCTCGACGACGTCGCCGTTGTGCATGACGAACTCCGCGTCCGGCACGTGCTTGAGCGCCTTGGCGATGGTCTGCGCCGAGAGCTGCGCCTCGGCCAGGTTCTGCGACTGCGTGTCGGTCAGGTCGACGAACGTGAAGTCCTCGTTCCCGCCGTCCGCCGTGACGAACGTGCCGGTGGCGCTCCACACCTGCCCGGCCGCGTCGCCCACGCGGTAGTAGTAGGCGGTGCCGGGCCGCAGGTCGCGGGCGATGGCGCGGTAGAAGGTCTCTCCGTCCTCGCTCTCCTCACGCTGTGCCCCGACCGTCACCGTGGCCGAGCCCTCGGGGAACTCGCGGTCCGTGCTCAGCACGGCGGCGGCGCTGCCCGTGTCCAGCGTCGAATACCAGGTGAAGGCGCGCTGCGTGCCCGGGTCGCCGTAGAAGGTGGTGGTGATCCGGTTCGGCGCCTCGTCCGAGGAGACGTACTTCGGCACGGGATGGCCGAGCTTGCCGTCCCAGCTCCACTTCTCGGCGAAGTCCCAGCCGCGGGCGGTGTAGGTGTCCTGACGCGCGAGCGCGTCGGCCGTCGAGTCGGTTCCGTGCTGGTTCTTGGTGCCAGGGCCGGTGACGGTCTGCCCGCCGATGGTGATCTCGCTGCTCGCGAGGTTGTCCTGCGCGGTCCAGCCGTCGTACCCCGTGTAGCCGACGACGCGGCCGACGAAACCGTCGGTCTTGCCCGTGTAGTCGATCGAGCCGGGCAGCGCGACGTTGCCGGTGAACGAGCTGCCCGAGCTCGGGTTGCCCGGGTATGCCACGACGTAGGCGGCGTCGATGCCGCGGGTGCCGCCCGCGCCGCCGTCGGCCGCCACGGTGAGGTCCGCGTCGACGAGGTTGTTGCGGACCGTCGCGCCGTTGTTCGTGTAGGACACGAGACCCGCCGGCATCTTGTGCGCCCTGATCGTGCCGCGCACCCAGTTGTCGGTGACAGAGCCGCCGCGCAGCTCGGCGACCAGGCCCGCCACTTTCTCGGCGCTGGTGGCCGTCAGGTCGGCGTCGAGCACGGTGTTGCCCGTCAGGGTCGCGTCGGTGGCGACGACGGCGAGGCCGGCCACCAACCCGCCGCGGGTGCCGCCGTCGGCCTTGACGTTCGCCAGGGTGAGGCCGCGGATGGTGCCGCCATTGAGCTGCCGCACCAGGCCGAGCCGGTCGGCCTCGCCGCCGGCACTCTGCTGCGGGGCGTAGACCAGGCCGCTGACCGTGTGCCCGGCGCCGTCCAGCACGCCCTCGAAGCGGTTGATGCCGCCGAACGGCTCGCGCCCGGCGAAGTCGAGGTCGGCGGTCAGGACGAAGTGCTTGTCGCCGGTGTACCGCGTGTTGCCGGCGTTGAGCTGAGCGGTGAGCAGCTCCAGGTCCTCGGCGGAGGCGAGCTCGTAGGGCTGCTGCGCGGTGCCGCTGCCGAACAGCGTCGAGGTGTACTGCGGCACCGGGTGGCCCAGCGCGTCGTCCCAGCGCCAAGCGTTGGTGAAGTCCCAGCCCAGGCCCTCGTACGTCGCTCGCTGGGCGAGCTGCTCGGCCGTGGCGTCCGTACCGTGCTGGTTCTTGGTGCCCGGACCGGTGACCGGGTTTCCGCTGATGGTGATGGCGGCGTTGGCCAGGTTGTTCTCGGCCGTCCAGCCGTCGTAGCCGGTGTATCCGATGACGCGGCCGACGAAACCGTCGACCTTGCCCGCATAGGTGATCGAGCCGGACAGCGCGACGTTGCCGGCGAAGGTGGAGCCGTTGGGTGTGCCCGGGTAGCCGGCGATGAGCCCCGCGTCGATGCCGCGCGTGCCGCCGTCCCCACCCGGGGCGGCCAGCGTCAGGTCGGCCGCCACCAGGTTGTGCCGGACCTGGGAGTTCTGGTTGACATAGGCGGCGATGCCGGCGGGCATCTTGTTCGCGCTCAGGGAGCCGGTCACGAGGCTGTCCTCGATGGTCCCGTTGCGCAGCTCGGCGACGATGCCACCGACCTTCTCGGCGCTGTTCGCCGTGAGCGCCGCGTTCTTCACGGAGTTGCCCGTCAGGGTGGCGTTGGTCGCCACGACGGCGACGGCGCCGATCCAACCGCTGGTGCTCGTCCCGGCGTCGGCCCGCACACCGTCGAGGGTGAGGTTCCGGACCGTGCCGCCGTCCAGACGGCGAACCAGGCCCAGACGGTCGGCCTCGCCGCCCGCCGACGCCTCCCGCACGAGCTGGAGGTCGCTGATCGTGTGACCCGCGCCCTCGAACGTGCCCGTGAAGGAGTTGATGCCGCCGAACGTGCTTCCGCCGAAGTCGACGTCGGCGGTCAGCCGGTAGGCCGCGCCGCCGTAGCCGCCCAGGTCCCCGTTGATCGCGCCGGCGACGGTGCGCAGGTCGTCGGCCGAGTCGATCTGGTAGGGGTCGCGGGGCGTGCCGCCGCCATCGATCCCGGGCAGCGGGGCTGCTGCCGCCTGGGCCGCGGGAAGACCCGCTCCGAGGGCAAGAACTACGCCGAGCACGACGGCTAAGGGTGCGCGGGCGCGGGTGCGTGACAGCACGTGGGAAGGCATGCTGGGAGTTCATCGATCAACGCTGAATGCCCTCCGGCGGCCCGGCAACGCCACGGTGAACATCACAGCTTCGCACACAACGCTTTGGTATCGGCGCCGATTCGCAGGACGAGCACGGTGATCTGTCCCGAAGGCGGGGACAGGGTGCCGGCCTTTAACATTGCGCAGGTGACCACCTACGACGATCATGAGACGTTCGATCACCTGGACTACTCGTCCCTGCCGCAGCGCCAGCAGCGGATCCTGGTCACGATCCGGGACTGGGTGGTCAAGTATGGACACCCCCCGAGCACACGCGAGATCGGCCGCGCGGTCGGGCTGCGGTCATCCTCGTCGGTCTTGAAACACCTGAGGAGCCTGGAGGAGAAGGGGCTCCTCCATCGGGGCACGGCGATGACCCGGCCGATCGACGTGCGCCCGTTCCTGCGAGCCCCGGCCCCCGAACCGGCCGACGACCTGGTGACCGTGCCCGTGGTCGGAGACATCGCCGCAGGCAGTCCCATCCCGGCCGACGAACACATGGACGGCACGCTGACGCTCCCCCGCGACCTCACCGGGCGGGGCAACGTGTTCGGCCTTCGCGTGCGGGGCGATTCAATGATCGACGCCGCCATCTGCGACGGCGACCTCGTCGTCGTACGGCAGCAGCCCGAAGCGCACTCCGGCCAGATCGTCGCCGCGATGATCGACGGTGAGGCCACCGTCAAGGTGTACCGCCGACGCGACGGGCACGTCCATCTCGAACCGCGTAATCCCCTCTACGACATCATCGACGGCGACAGCGCCGTGGTGCTGGGCATCGTGGTCTCGGTCCTGCGCAGCGTCTGAACCCGGTACGCCCGAAAATCCACCGGCGTGCGATCGAAAACAATCCGGGTATCCGAACTGCGCCGGTAATCAGCTGACGACGGCGGAAATGCAAACGCATTCAGATCACGCCTACGGTAAACTCGACTTGACAGACGCCTGCCTGGATGAATGCGAGTCAATAGGCTGATCGGATGGGTGGTGCCGTGGGTCGCCGGCGCAATACCGCAGGCCGCTGGGCGTTTCTGCTCCTTATCGCTGCAATCATTACTCTCCTGATATGGGTGGGCCTGGCCTTCTTCGACGGTGGCACGGACACGGGTGACCAGGTCGCGGTCATAGCTTCGGCGCTCTTCGCCGCGACGGCCTTGTTCCTCCAGGTCCGAGCGACGCAGTCGCCCTCACGTCCGGACGTGACCGACACGGATTTACACCCCGAACAGCTGCGCCTGCGTCCTTTCCGACAGCCCGTCCCCGCGCCATCGCGGACTTCGCGCGATATCGGCGCCGAACTCGTCATCGGGCTTACGGCAGGTCTCGTATTCTCGCTCGCCTCGTGGTTCGCCTACGGCTTCGCGTACGAATTCTCGCACCATTCCGCCGAAGTTTTCGTGCAGGCCTTCGCACCGTGGCCGGCCACCTGGCTTTCCCCCACGGGCGCGCCCACCTATGTGGCAGCCGGTCTCATCCTCGGCTTGCTGGTCGGAATCTCGTACGCGTTCGTGTACATGTTCAGCGGGCCGAACGACGGGAATTCCGCGGTGAATACCTGGGACTTACTGTCCACAGACCGCGGGGTGACGCTTTTCCGCGTCGGCCTGGTCGGACTCTCGGTCTTTCTGGTGAACTTCATCCTGGTGGGCGGCCAGTACGGCGGCCAGTACGGCAACTGGGAATCGTTCCTCAGGCAGGGCTTCCTCTACGGCTTCCTGTACGGATCCTTCGCCGCACTGACCCGGCTCTTCCTCTCGGCGTGGGGAGGCTGGCTGCTCTTCGCACGCCTGTGGCTCCCGCTCACCGGCCGCCTGCCGTGGCGGCCGAAGCTCTTCCTCGACGACGCCCACGACCGGGGCGTACTGCGGCAGTCCGGCGCGGTGTACCGGTTCCGCCACGTCAGACTCCGCGACCACCTCGTCGACCAGCACCGTGCCAAGGACCTCGGCGTCCCGAAAGCGCCGGCGGCTCCCCGTACCGAGGACGATCACGGGGCAGAACGAGAAGCGCCGAAACACGTCTGACGCTGAGACGACCATCGGCGACACCGCCGAGAGCCTGCACCGCCTCGGCCTTATCAAGGTGTCATGAGTGCCCGGCGTTGACGGGCAGGCCACACGCTGATCGCCACTGCCGCCCGGAACCCGCGCGGCACCGGCACGTCCAGCACCAGCCACGGTCCAGGCAAGGTCCCGGCCGGGTCCCGGACGAACGCAGGTGACGGCCCGTTGACCGGTAGCCGCAGCCCCTGCGCCAGCCGCCCGCCGGCCGCCTTGACGCAGGCCTCGCGCCGCGCCCAGAGCAACGCGAAGCGCTCCGGCGACCCATCGACGAACTCGGCGTCCTCCACCGGGAAGAACCTGCGAGCGAACGCCGCCCGGTCGAGTTCGGGACGCAGCCGCTCCACATCGACGCCCACACTGCGCCCATACGCCACGGCCAGCAATGCCAGGTCCCCCGAGTGCGACAGGTTCCACTGCACATCGGGCCTCGTCGGCAAGTACGGCTTGCCGTGCCTGCCCACGGCGATGCGTACCTCACCGGGGCGAACGCCCATGCGCCTGCCGAGCACACGCCTCATGCCGGCATGGGAGACGATGAAGCGCCGCCTCGCGGCCGCGTCGGTGAGATCGGCCGCCCGGGCTTGCTCGTGGTCGTCGAGCCAGCTCGTCAGTCGGTCCAGATCCGCCGGTCGGGCGGTGGGAATCCGCCAGATCTCCACGTCTCGCCACAAGGTCACGATGCTCCCCCGGCACGTCGTCTGACGACGGGCGGGGCACCGGGTCGACCGCGTCATTCCTGGACGATTCTGCCTTGGGAGATGCCCTGGAAAACGTTGAGATGGTGGATGTTCCGCGTGCCCTCCATGTACTCGATGCCGCGCGCGTCCCGCACGAACTTGTCGAGCAGCGGATGCTCCAGCCGCGCACCGGTGCCGAAGAAACCGGAGGCCTTCAACGTCACCTCCTCGGCCAGGCAGGCCGCGCGCGACTTCGCCGCGGAGGCGAGAGGGCCCAGACCCGGATCGTCATTGTCCGACGCGACGGCGGCGCGGCGGACGAGCTGACGCACGCCTTCGATGCGCAGGCCGATGCCGTCGAGCTCGGCGCGTTCCCACGCGGTGAGCGTACTCCGGTGCGCGCGCACGTAGTCGTAGGCGCCGCGGGCGATCCCGAGACCGAGGGCGGCTACACCAGGCCTCAGCTGGTTCAGCGCGCGAACGGCGCCGAGCAGTCCACGCCTGGATGGAGACAGGTGCGCGCCGAGCAGCCGGTCGGCTGGGATCTCGACGGAGGAGAAGCGCACGTCGGTGACCTGGTTGCCGCACAGACCCACCGTGGGGATCGGCGTGGCGACGAAGCCCGGGTGGCCGGTGTCGGCGAGCACCGCGACGACGCCGAGCGGACCCGGCTTCACCCGGGCGAAGATCACGCCGAGGTCGGCGCGGATGGCGTTGCCGATGAAGCGCTTCGCCCCGTTGAGCAGCAGGCGACCGCCGTCCTGGGTGAGCGTGGTCTGCATCCCGCCTGCGTCCGATCCGCGTTCGGGTTCGGTGAGCGCGAAGAAGGTCCAGGTTGGGCGCTCGGCGATGCGCCTGAAGAACAGCTCCTGCTGCGCCTTGTTCCCGAGCTGCCTGACGAGCACCCCGGACATCGAGGGGCCCGGTGCGGCCAGCATCATGCCCGCGTCGGCCGCCCCGAACTCCTCACAGATCGTGACCCGCTCCATCCCGTCTCCGCGGAAGGGGTGGCCGTCGAGCGTGATCGGATCGTCGTCGTACTCCTCGGGGATCGAGGTCCTGGAGAGCAGTCGCATGCCGGGCAGGTCGAGGAGCTCGTACACCATGTCGGGTGTGCGCTCCAGGTCGAGCGCCCACTTCGCGAGCTCCTGCGCCCACTCGCGGACATGGGCACGCAGCACCGACTGCGGCTCGGTCAACTCGATCATTTCGTTGCCCTTCCGGTATAGGCGTCGGCCAGGAGTTCGGAGACGTGGGCACTCTGGCCGGGGCCATCGGCGCGAAAGCCGCTGCCGCCGAGGAGTCTCAGAAGCATGCGGTCCGCCAGCGTGATCCGCTGGTGGAGCGCCGTCAGATGGTCGTGGTCGAGATCGCCGGGCTGCGCCCCCTCGATCACCGTGAGGACCTCCAACTGCTCGATCACCGCCTCGGCCAGCTGGGCCTTGACCAGTTGGAGCAGCAGCAGCGGAGACCCGTCAGACCTGCGCCCGCCCAGGTAGGACCGGCAGTGTTCGAGGAGCCCTTCGGACAGGCCGTATCGCAGCCAGGCCAGCCCCAGTGTCCATTCGGGGTTCGTTCCCGCCCTGGCCGGTTCGCGCAAGGCCACCAGTGACCGCCCGTGCAGAGCCACCTCACGGAGGGAGGTGGCCGTGGCCTCCGCGCTCGCCAGCTCGCGCGGGACGAGGGCATGACCGGCCGGACCGTAGACGACCCTGCCCGCCGCCGGCCCCGCGTGCAGCAGGAGCGCCGCGGCGACCAGCCCTTCAGTCCTGGCGGTGGCTCGGATGGTCGCGTAGGAGGGTTCGTCGTGGGAATTCATCATGCCTCGCATTACGTGTCGAGTGTGCAGACGCTGAGGTTGCGCATCATGCGGTCGTAGTCGGCGACGGCGACCCGCCGGCCTGGCCACCCCGGCAACGCGGCGGCCAGCGCCACCCAGACCCCGGTGCAGGGCAGTCCGGGCGGCGCGACCCTGATGTCCTCGAACTCGTTCGAGAGGGTCGCCGCCAGGCCCCGGCCCGCGACCAGCGCCGTGTGCCCTCCCAGCTCAGCGGCGACCAGGCCGGCGACCCGCTGGGGGGGAACCTCGGTCCAGTGACGCACCTCGAAGCCCTCCGCCATGTCGCCGCCGTCGGTGAACACCAGTCCCGCGGTGCAGTCGCGAAGCGGCACGATCTCTTCCGTCCCTGCCACGTCATACGGCAGGCTCTGCTGGTCCATCACCATCAGCAGGCAGTTCGACGCCCCGTACGTCCTCAGGATCTTCAGGGCGGTGAAGGGAGCGATCACACCCTGGTCGGTCACCCCGAGCGGGAAGGGGTTTCCCGGAAGCAGTTCCGCGAGAAGCGAGGTCGGAGACCGGATCAGATCGGCGTCGGGCACCGCGGTCGCCAGGGCGAACATGTCGACCGGCGCCGGCCACGGCTCCAGCTCGGGGACCACAGCCTCTGCCATCTCCGCGTAGCTGTTGCGCCGGGTGGACATGTAGCCGGGGCGGAGGGCACGGCTGTACACATCGGTGACGTCGTGGATGTAGCTGTTCATCAGCGCGTAGGCCCTGCCGGAGGGGAAGGGCCGTCCCTCTGCGAACATCCGGGTCGTGATCCGGTGCAACCGCACGCTAGGCCTGCTCGACGACGTAATCGGCGAGCGAGCCGACCGTCTCGAAATGCCGCTGCTCCAGCGTGTCGGTGTCGAACTCGACACGCAGTTCATCCTCCAGCCGCATCAGCAGCTCCAGCACGCTGGTCGAATCGAGTCCGAGGTCGTCGAACAGACGGGTCTGCTCGTGGATCTCCGAGCCTTCCCTGCCGAGCATGGCGCCGAGGGCGCCCGCGATGGCACCGGTGATCGCGGAACGCTCGAGCTCCTGGGTTTCGCTCATGAGCTGGTCTCCTTACGTGGGATGAGTCGTTGCCTGTCCAGTAGGTCGTGGACGCTGTCCCGGACCCGGACGAGGTGGGCCACACCGTCGACGACCAGGACTTCCGCAGGATGTCCGTGGCTGAGGAAGAGCACCGGCGACGCGCTGGGGCCGTACGCGCCGGAGTTGAACACCCCGAGCAGGTCTCCGGGGTGCAGTTCGGGGAGCGACACCGCCTTGCCGATCGTGTCGTTGGGTGTGCACAACGGCCCGGTGACGTTCCAGGGTCCTGATGGCGTGTCAGTCCGGTCGAGCAGGCGGATCGGGAAGTTGCGCTTGACGAATGACCCGATGCCCACGGCCGCCATGTGGTGGTTGGTGCCGCCGTCGGCGATCGCGAACCGCTCGCCCAGCGAGGACTTCACGTACCGCACCCGTACGACGTAGACACCGGCCGGCGCGGTGAGATAGCGGCCCAGCTCCATGATCATCCGAGTCTCGGAACGGCGTGCGGCGAACTCCTCGATGACCGGGTTGAGCAGGCCGGCCAGGAGCTCCACGTCGAGGTCTCGCTCACCGTCGAAGTAGGCCACGCCGAGCCCGCCGCCGACGTCGACGATGTCGAGGGGGAAGTCGAGCTTCGCCGACAGCCGCTCCGCCATGTCGAGGATGAGCGCCGTGTTCTGGGCGACGACGTGTTCGCTGAGGATCCGGGTCCCCATGTACGCCTGGACGCCCACGACCCGGACGTTGGCATGTTTGCCCACCACGTCCGGCGCTCCCAGGAGTTGCTCCTCGTCGATGCCGAACTGGCGGGGCTTTCCGCCCATCGTCAGCTTCGAGCCCTTGACGGAGAAGGCAGGGTTGACGCGGAGCACGACGGCCGCGGTCCCGCCTCGTTCGGCGGCGAGGCGGTCGATCAGTTCCAGCTCGCCGAAGGACTCGCACACGATGGCGCGCACCGATGTGTCGAGGCAGGCGCGCAGCTCCGCCTCGCTCTTGCCCGGGCCGAGGAAGATGATGTCCTCGGGCGCGATGCCGGCCCGCACGGCGGTGGTCAGCTCGGCCAGGGAAGACACCTCGGCCCGTGCGCCGTACGAGCCGAGCAGGGCGCAGATGGACAGGTTCGGGTTCGATTTCAGTGAGAAGAAGATCTCGAGCCGTGAGTGCAAGCGGGCGCGCAGCCTCTCGTACTGGTCCCGCAAGATGTCACCGTCATACAGGTAGAACGGCGTGCCGTACTGCTCGGCCAGCTCACCGATCCCGATCCCCTGGACCTGGTACGCCGTCATGTCAGTCTCCTCACGATCTCGTGGTCGAGGGCGGTCCGGGCATCGTGGCCGTCGGCGATCAGCAGGCCGTACAGGCGCCCGTCGAAGGACGAGCCCTCCCTTGCGGCCGCGTTCACGGTGGCGAAATTGTTGATGAGCAGGCCGGTGCCGCCCGGGCCCTCCAGCAGCAGACCGGCCAGCTTCCGGCGCAGTACCCGGTACGGCAGGCGCTCGTCGAGCCGCAGCGGGTACTGCCTGGCCAGCGCCACCTGCCCCGGCGCCATGAAGCGCTCCTGGAGGGGCAGCTGGTAGGTCGACATGTTGTACCGTGCGTTGATCTCGACCACGGGATACAACCGCCCGCGCGTGTCCACCATGGCGTCCACGCCGACCACGCCGTAGAAGCCGTCCCGCGCGAGGATCTTCGCCAGCCGGTGGGAGGATTCCTCCAGCTCGGCGACCTGAGCGGCCGTGATCGTGGCCGGGATGCGGTGCCCCTTGTGCACGCCGTTCTCGGTCATGGCCTCCTTGACGAAGTCGAAGCGCGCGTTCGCGTCCGGGCTCACGGTGAACTGATAGTTGAGGTCGGCGGATTTGGCCACCCACTCCTCGATGACCAGCGCGACTGTGTCGTCGCCTGACTTGTCGGCCCGGCGCCGGATCATCGTATGCAGGCGCTCCAGCCTCTGCCGGTCCTCGATCACCACGATGCCCTTGCCGGAGACGCCGAAGGCATCCTTGATCACCAGGCTCCTGCCGTGTTCGAGCAGGAGCCTGGCCTCATCGAGCGCGGCCTCCAGCTCGGCCATGGTTTCGGCCGTCCACCCGGCCACCTGGCGCAGTCCGGTGTCGTCGGCGGCCCGGCGACTGTAGATCTTGCTGTTCACCACCTTGCACACGTCGGCCGGTGGTGTGACCAGTGGCAACCCGGTGGCGGCGGACAGCCGCTCCTCCACCTTCGAGGTGCCGTGAGGGGCCAGCCGAACATTTTCCAGCGCCGACAGGGTCTCCACAAGGTCCGGGTCGTCGAGCGCGTCGAGCGTCACGGTGCGTCGCGGGTCGTTGCGCGCGACAGTGTGGATCCGAGGCAGGGAGACACCCAGCTCAGCCAGATGGGCCACGTAGTCCTCATCGGGAGCCTCCTTGAGGATCACGTGGTCGCCGGGGCCCGCCAGGAGCAGGGTGAACTCGTCCATCCGGTGGACGATGGCGGCTCCGGCGGAGAATCCCGGGCGGGGAAGACCTTTCTCCCCCACCGCCCAGTGGTCCTCGACCTCGAAATTGCCGACGAAGGCCAGCGGGGCGTCCGGCGAACCCGTCAGCGCCGCTTTGACACGGTTGAGAAACATCGCCTGCCTCCTCAGTGTTCGAACACCATGGCGGAGAAGAACCCCCCGATGCCCACGGCGACCATCACGTACCGATCGCCCGGCTGTAACCGGCCGAGTTCCTGGGCCGTCCGGAGATTGATGAAGGAGTCGGCGCAGAAGCAGTGACCGGTCTCCGGGACGTTGTCCAGCAGGACGCGTTCCAGCGGGAAGTCCATGAGCCGGCACACCCGCACCCAGGAGACGCGGTTGACGTTGTGCGGGAGAACCAGGGCCACGTCGCTGAGGGAGATCCCGGCCCGGTCGACGGCGGTGGTCAGCACCTCGGCCACCGCGTTCGGGTAGACCTGCTGGAAGTCGGCGTTCGCCTCGTCAGTGAGCACGAGCCCGGAGTTGAACCTGCCGTACGTGCGCGTGGCGTATCCGAGCACACGATCGTGTCCGCCCCCGATGCCGACCAGGAGCGCCACCGCCCCTTCACCGTTCACAGCCGAGCCGGGCACCGTTTTCACCATGGTGGTGAAGGTCTTCTCGCCGGCCAGGATCAGGGCGAGGGCGTCAGGATCGCCTCCCATCTCCAGCAGCCGACCGGCGAGGTCGACCGCGAGCAGCCCCGACGCGCACACCTGGTGGACCATGGTGAACGCTTCCGCCCGGCGCAGTCCGAGAGCCCGCCGCACCTCGTGAACGTCGCTCCTCGGGTAGACGGTTACGACCGGCATGCTTCGTGCCTGGATCACGTAGCGAATACGGTCCTCCTGGCCGCGCAGTTCGCTGAGCTTGCCGGCGGCGGCGAGCATGAGGTCGTAGCCGGTGCCGCCAGGCTCGCGCCGGATGTGGGAGAGACCGAAGAACCGTCCGAACGCCCTGAGCTGCCCGTCCGTCAGCCCCAGTTCGTCCTGGATCGAGGCGATCGCCACGCGTTGCGGCGGCAGGTAGACGGCGACTTCCCGTAGGTCGGTCATCGCTGTTCCGCCAACGCGCTCAAGTGATCGGCCAGCGCGTCGATGGTCTCGTAGTCCCAGGCCACGGTCGGCTCTATATGCAGGTCCAGATGGTCCTCGATGTCGCCGCACATCGCGAACGCGTAAACCGAGTCCAGTCCGTACGTCACCAGCGACACCGAAGGACTGATCTCCGACGGATCCTTGCTGAGGTAGGACGCGACCCGCTGGGTCAGCCAGCTACGTAGATCGTCCACGGACGTCTCCTTCACTCATGTCACCGGGTACCGGGCTGTCTGCCAGGTCGGGAGCGCGTGCGCCGACGTAGCGGCCGGCCGGGTGAGCGTGGCCACCTCCCACGCGTGATCAGCGGGGGCGCCGCGCCGGCGGGCCGAACCGGTCCGGGTCTGCGGCCGTCATGTCGCGCTGTCTCGGTAGCGGGCGCGCACTGCGGGCGTGAGCTCCTCGTGCAGGGCGGTGAGCCGGTCCTTGGTGAACAGGTCGCGCGTCAGCCCGCGCTGGATCTTCCCGCTGGTGGTCCGTCGCACTTGGGACGGCCGTACCAGGACCACGCCGCCGACCGCCACGCCGAAGTCACGCCGGATGGCGCTGCGGATCTCCGCGGCGAGGCCGGACGGCGTCATGTCCGTCAGGGCATGGGCGCGGCACTCCTGCACGATCACGATCTCCTCGTCAGGGGTGGGAACCGTGAAGACCGCGCCGACCCCGCGAGCGAGCGCCGGGTGCGCCTCGCGCACCGTGGCCTCCAGGTCCTGGGGGTAGAGGTTCTGCCCATGGACTATCAGCACTTCCTTGATGCGGCCGGTCACATAGAACTGACCCTCGTGAAGCGTCCCGAGGTCGCCGGTGCGCAGATAATCTCCGCCGCCCCGGTCGCTGGTCGCACCGAAGACGGCCCTGGTCGTGTCCGGACGGTTCCAGTAACCACGCGCCACCTGGGGACCGCGTACCCAGATCTCACCGATCCGCCCGTCCGGCAAGATCTTGCCTGTCACGGGATCCACGATGACGATCCCGTCGCGGGCCAGCCCGCTGGAGACCAGCATCCGGGTACGCTCCTCCGTTCCCGCCACTGGTTCAGCGGGCACGAAGAGGCCGAGGGCGAGCTGGACAGCGTCCACGTCGGTGGTCACCATGCCGCGCCGAGAGTCTGTACAGGTCACCGCCAGAGTCGCCTCGGCCAGGCCGTACGCCGGCAGCATGGCCGCCGGATCGAGCCCGTGCGATCTGAAGCGCTCGATGAAGGCCAGTTGGGTCGCGGCGCGGATCGGCTCGGATCCGTTCAGCACCTGGGTCAGCGAGGAGAGGTCGAGCCCGGCCGCCTGCGCCTCGGTGACCGCTCGCACGCAGAGGTCGAAGGCGAAGTTCGGACCAGCGGTGAGGTTGACACGGTGCCGGTCGAGCAGCCGCAGCCAGGTGTACGGCCGCTTGACGAAGGCGAGAGGGGCCATCAGCACCGTCGTGGCGCCCAGGCACAACGGGGACAGCAGCAGGCCGATCAGCCCGAAGTCATGGAAGGTAGGCAGCCAGCCGCCGAAGCGCGTCCTTGATGTGGCGCCGGTCACTTGGCAGAAGATCTCGGTGTTCTCCAGGATGTTGCCATGGTCGACCATGACGCCCTTGGGGTCTCCGGTGGAACCGGACGTGTACTGCAGGAAGACGAGGGTCTCCGCGTTGATCCGCCCCGGGTCGGCCCACTGCTCGGCCGGCGGAAGCGCTCCATCGACCGCCAGGCAGGTCATCGTCTCCAAACCGGCGTCGTGGGCCCACTCCTGGACGGTGTGCAGCCCTGCTCGCTCGGACAGTGCCACTTTGACGCCCGCGTCTCTGGCGATGCCCGCCAGGCGGGCCTGGTGACTGCGGTGACCGCCGGGCGGCGGCGCCGGCACCGCGATCAGGCCCGCGTAGACGCAGCCGAAGAAGGCGGCGACGAAGCCGAGACCCGGCTCGTTGAGCAGCAGGACCCGATCGCCCGGATCGGCGTGCAGCTGGAGCAGCGCGGCCACGCGGCGCGCGGTTCGATCCAGCTCGGCGTAGGTGACGCGCTGGTCGCCGGCCGCGTCTGTCGGGGCTGTCGCGAAGACGACCGCTTCCTGATCGCCGCGGACGATGGCCCAGTCCCGCAGGAGTGCCGTCAAGGTGTCATGGTCAGGCATGCAACCCTCCATGGTGGAGACCTGATGGGATGATTTCGCTCGGTTCTCGGCGGCGGCAGCCGCATTCGGGCGGCTCATGGGCTATGCCTGATCGGCTTCATAGCCCCGCCCGGACGGCCGCGTACCTGACCCGCGCGTAGAGCGTGTTCAGGTCATCGAGCTCGGAGCTCGGGTGGGGCGATAGGAAGTGCGAGGGCACCTCGTTCGCCACCCGGGTCGAGGCCGGCACCACCGCGTCGACGCTCGGCCCGCTCCTCCTCGAATCGGCCCAGCTCTCGGCCGTGTCGAGGGCGATCAGCAATTCGGTCACGTTCTCGAACGATCGGTGCCTGGCCACGAACACCCCTCGGGACAGGTAGCGCCCGGGAGCGCCCGCGGCGAGCACCGAGAGCAGTGCCCGGTTGGCGAGCGTCTCGCAGGCCAGGATGGTCACGACCGGCCGGTCATCCGGCTGCTCGAGCGGCGGCTCGGGCCGGGCGCCACATCGGGGACAGGCGACGGTAAGCAAGCTGAC
The DNA here is from genome assembly GCF_052068115.1 of Nonomuraea sp. ZG12. NCBI lineage: Bacteria > Bacillati > Actinomycetota > Actinomycetes > Streptosporangiales > Streptosporangiaceae > Nonomuraea > Nonomuraea sp. ZG12. The sequence continues at coordinate 15,548 of NZ_JBQHCW010000025.1, read as the reverse complement.
CTGGGGATCGAGCACCCCTGGCGGCGCGGGGATCGAGGACGGGATGAGCAAGAGCGCCCGTGCCTCCCGCCGTGCCATCCGCTCGATGATGGTCGCCGCCTCACGCACGGACGAGCTCCTCCAGCCGGGGCCGGGCCGCCGCGCGACCGCGTTCGACGGCCTCGACGCCGAGCCCGGTCAGAGCCGCCGACGAGCGCTCGTCCAGGCGGGCGCGGTCGGCGTCGCCGAGTCCCGAGGCGACCCACGAGGCGATCGCCCGGTGGAGGATCCAGTCCGCGCCGGGACCCGCGCGCTCGCCCGCGTCCGCCCCGAGGATGTAGGCCGCGGCCCACAACTCCCGCGCGTACGCGGGGAGGTCCCGGCGCGGCAGGGTGGCGAGGATCCGCCGGGGATCCAGGCCGATCAGGGCGGACCAGTCCGCCCAGTACCAGGCGAAGGGATGCTCCACGGGCTCGCCTTCACGAAACAGCCGCAGGAAGCACCGGGAGTCGATGAGCTCGACCGCGAATGTTCCGCACTCCCGGTCGTCACACGTGCGCCAGTGGCCGGGGTCGAGGCGCCGACCGTCCGCGTGGACCGTCGCGTGGAAGGAACCGGGATGTCCGGCGAGGCTGGGCGTGTCCTCATGGTCGATCAAGTGCGGCACCGCGGCGACCACGGGCAGGCCGCGCTCAGCGCAGAAGAGCGCGACCATCTCGTCGTCGTCGCGGATGTCGTCGCTGATGGGGGCGAGGTACGCGGCCAGATCCCTGGCTCGCTCGGCGGGGAGCACGAGCCCTTGGGTCGGGATCCACTCCGCTCGCGACAGCGGCGCCCACGCGGAGCCGGCCGCCGCCGCCCGCCTGACGAGATACGAGTTCTGCGGGCTGTTCCAGTTGGAGTAGAGGGCGACGGCATGCCGCGGCCGCGCCCGGATGGCGTCGGCCAGGTGGGCGGCAAATCCGGCGCTCAGCAGTACGTCGTCCTGCAGGACGAGATGGTGGGTGGCCTCGTGCGGCACGGCCGCCCAGGCGAGCTTGGCCGTCCGCAGCGGACTGGGAGTTCCGGAAGGGTCGGGATCCACGATCACCTGCGCCGGAAGCGGGGCGCACGATGCGAGCAACGAGGCGACCCGATCGGCTCGACGTGGATGATGCATGATCGCGACACTTATGCGGATGTCCATGAAGATGCCACGCGCCCCTTCTGCTCGGCGACATCGATCAGGTCCTCGACAGGCACGAATCCGCACCCGCTCACCATGAGGGTCTCCAGGATCCGCGGGAGCGCCTCGATCGTCTGCGAACGGTCGCCACCGCCGTCGTGCAGGAGCACGACTGATCCGAAATCCGTGTCGCTGATCACCCGCTGGGCGATCGCCGAAGCGCCGGGAAGCGCCCAGTCAGCAGCCTCGACGTCCCAGAGCACGGTGGTCTGCCCATGCTGGGCAAGCCACCCGAGCACGTCGGCGTTCCGGCCGCCGAAAGGTGGCCGGAACAACGTAGGGACCTTCCCGGTGATCCCGGCCAGCATCTCGGCTGTCCTGTCCACCTGGGCGAGGACCTCCTGTCTGGTGAGGTCGGGCAAGTAGGGATGCGACCACGTGTGGTTGGCCACGCTGTGGCCTTCCTCCGCGATCCGCGCCACCAGGCGGGGGTGGGCCGCAGCGTGCAACCCGAGGCAGAAGAAGGTGGCGGGCACCTGGTAGTGGCGTAACACATCGAGCAGGCGCGGCGTGTGATCGGGGTCGGGGCCGTCGTCGAAGGTGAGCGCCACCCTCGGGTGTACACGACGGCCATGCACCAGGCACCTGCCCGACGCGACCTGCTCGGCCTCGACGAGCGCGGCCGACTCCAGATCCTCCTCGATCCGCTGGTCGAGCCCGGTGAGCGTGCCCGAGTCGAGGGCGATCCTGGTCAATCGTGACCTGTGGGCACGGCCCAGCTCCGCCAGGATGTCCGCATCCGGCGATCCGAACGCCCGCCGCAACGGTGCGACATCCCCGTCGGCACGGTAGACGTCGAGTCCCGCGGCCGTCAGGTAGCCGTCAACGACTCCGTTCGTGCCGTCGATGACGCACATCAGCGGTTCCCGTTCGGCCAGCCGGAGGAGGCGGGCCACGACGTCACCCACGCCCACGGTCTCGAGGCGGAGCGGGGGCACGATGTGGGCTCCCGTGTGATCCAGGACGGCCAGCTCGTACGCGCTCTTCTCCCATCCGACGCCCGCGTACCACATCCGTCAGCCCTGCCGGAGCGGGACGGGTTGGCCGTCCCGCCGGGCCGACGTGTACGCCGCCTCGATGACCTCGGCGGTCGAGACGATGTCGTGGAGAGGCTCCGCCCACGACGCGGGTCTCCCCAGCCAGGCGGTGAAGTCGGTGAAGAGGTCCGCGAACCACTCCTCGTGGGTGGAGCTCTGCGTCGGCGACTCCAGGGATCGTTCCTCGTCACCGCCTGGCCCGGTCAGCACGGCGGTGCCGTCCGTGATGGTCACCGAGGAGGCGGGGCCCGCCAGGGTGTAGCGGTTCGTACGCCGGTCGCCGACCCAGCTCAGCTCGATGTCGGCGGTTCCGGAGGGAAAGTGCAACCGCACGTCGATGGCCTCGTCGAGGCCTTCGGTCTGCCAGCGCGCCACGGCGGAGACCTTGGCGGGGCGTTCCCCGAAGAGGCGGGCGGCCATGTAGACGCAGTGCGAGCCGTGGTCCAGCAGAATGCCCCCGCCGGCGAGCTCCGGGTCACGCCGCCAGTCCGGCCGGTAGGCGTCGTTGCCCCTGGCGTGGGTCTGCCGCTCGATGCGGAAGGACAGCGTACGCGGTGTCCCGGCGGCGGCCGCGCACTCCTCCAGCAGCCGCATCATCGGCGAGTACAGGTAGTTGTGCGCCGGGTAGAGCAGGCGCCCGGTCCGCTTCGACGCTTCGATCAGGTCGAGCGCGTCGGCCGTGCGGAAAGCGACGGGCTTCTCGCAGACCACGTGGCTGCCGGATTCCAGCGCCGCCAGGGCAAGAGCGCGATGGTGACCCGGCGGTGCGCACACGTCCACGACGTCGGGCGCGTGTTCGGCGCTCAGCTCGGTGAGCTCGGGGTACGCGCGGAGCCCGGCCTGCCTGGCTGTCTCGCGTCTGGCCGGCGACGGGTCGGCGACCGCGACCACGTCCACGCCCGCCAGGCGGTCGTAGGCCGACAGCCGGGCCGCGCCGGCGACGCCGAAGCCCGCGATCGCCACCTTCATCGGGAACCTCCTGTCAGAGTCGCGCGGATCACGCCGGCGGCTTCGCGGGCGAGGTCGGCGTCGACGTTGAGCGGCGGATAGAGCCGCAACGTGTTGCCACCCGTCATGACCAGGACCCCCGCCCTCAGCAGCGCGAGGAACGTCTCACGTAGCACCTGGCCGGAAACGGTTTCCTTGGTGGCCTTGTCGGCCACCAGCTCGATGCCGATGGCCAGGCCGAGCCCGCGTACATCTCCCACCAGCGGCGCCTCGTCGACCAGCGGGCGGAGCAGTTCCAGCAGCTCGGCGCCGAGCTTGCGGGCGTGTTCCGCGAGGTCCTCCTCGACGAGCACGTCCGTGGTGGCGGCCACCGCCCGGCAGGCCATGGGGAACGCGCCGAAGCTGGAGGAGCTGGCGCTCGGGTCGGAGAACGGCGCGGCGGACATGTGGGCCGCGGTGGAGATCACCCCGGTGACCGGGTATCCCCCGCCCATTCCCTTGCCCACCGTCACGATGTCCGGGGTGACGTCCTCGTGCTGGTAGGCCATCGGCGCTCCGGTACGGCCGAAGCCGGTCATCATCTCGTCGGCGATGAGCAGGGCGTCGAACTCCTCGGCCACCTCCTTGAGCGCCGCGAGATAGCCGTCGGGCGGAACGACATTGCCCGAGCGGCCCTGCACGGGCTCGACCACGATGGCCGCGAACGCGCCCGTCGATTCGCGTTTGATGACGTCTCGCGCCAGGTCCACGCACGCGAATCCGCAGGAGGGGCTCTTCAGCTTCAGCGGGCAGCGGTAGCAGTTGGCGTACGGCGCGCTGAAGAAGCCGGCGGGCAGCGGGCCCAGCCCGGCTCTGGCTCCTGACGTGAGCGCCAGGCTGCCCATCGTCTTGCCGTGGAAGCCACCCCAGAAGGACAGGAATTCGTGCTTCCCGGTGACCGACTTGGCCAGTCTCAGGGCCGCCTCCACGGCTTCGGTGCCGCCGCTGTAGAGCTGGATGCGGTCGAGGGGTGCGCTGAGCACGCGGCGCAGGGCGTTCACCATGTCGAGTCGGGCGGGCGAGCCGAACGCGCCCGCCGGTGTGGCGGTGAGCTGGGCGGCCAGCGCCGCGACGTATCGGGGGTGGGAGTGTCCGATCGAGTTGACGCCGCCGGCGCCCTGAAAGTCCACGATCTCGTGCCCGTCGGCGTCCGTGAGCATGGCGCCTTCCGCACGCTCGACGCAGAGCTTCGACCACAACATCACGGCTTGCAGGCCAGGCCCGATGACCCGCTGCTCCGCGGCCCAGTGAGCGTCCGACCTGCTGCGCTCGGACGTCAGTCCAATTGCCATCTCCAGGCCCTTCCAGGTGTGTGCGCTCCAGAGTGCCGACTGTCCAGAGGGGACATAAGCGTCGATCGGCCGGGCGAGAGGGCATACCCGAACGAGCCGGTGCCGCAGGCCCCTCACCCGCCTAGGGTGAGGCGATGGATCATGTCGGGTTGGTCGCTCTCGCCGCCACGGCCGCCGTCGAAGCCGGCTCGCTCCTCGTCACCCGCTACGGCCCCGGCGTCAGGACGCGGGCCAAGAGCGGCCGGCATGACGTCGTGACGGAGGCGGACGGGCAGGCCGAGTCGCTGATCCGTACCATGCTGTCGGCGTCCTGTCCCGACAGCGTGATCGTCGGTGAGGAGACCGGCGCGAGCGGAGCGGGCGAGGTCGAGTGGTACGTCGATCCCATCGACGGCACGCACAACTTCGCGCGCGGCCTCGGGTTGTACGCGGTCTCGATCGGAGTGTCGGTGCGCGGCGAGCCGGTCGGCGGAGCCGTTTACGAGCCGACGCGCGGCGAGTTGTTCACCTCGGCGGACGGCGTCCTCCGGATCGACGGCCGGCCGGCGCACCCGCTCGTCGCGGAGCCCGATCCGCTGCCCATCGTCCTGACCGACATACCGACGCCCGGGGTCCGGGACCCGGCCGAGGCCCGGTTGCACGCGGAGCTGGTGGAGACGGCGGACGTGCGAAGGATCGGGTCCTCGGCCTTGGCGCTCGCCTACGTGGCCGCGGGCCGGGCCGACCTGGCCGTGAACGCGGATGTATACATCTGGGACGTAGCCGCCGGGCGATCGCTGGTCACCGCGGCCGGAGGGGGTTTCACGGGAGTGCCCGGGGAACCAGGGACGGAGAGCCGGTCTGGTTTCGTGGCCTGGGGTCCGCTCTTCGCCGCGCACGGGAGGCGCTTGTCTGACCGCCTCGCGGAATTCGCGGAGCTCTCTGTCCGGAACTCGTCAGATGCCTGGCCCTGTCGAACGACGAACGTATTTGATGTGAGTCATGACGCCGACCTTTCCTGAAGGCACAGAAACCGGACAGATCAACGTCGCGATCCTCATCGGCAGCGAGTTGCTTCATCGGGGTCTGGAGACCGTTCTGCGGCAGCTCCCCATGGTGAACCTCATGGTCAACGACGACACCTGCGATGTCCTGATCACCACGGACCCGCTGTCCCGCACGCGTGACAAGGACGTCAAAACCATTCTCCTGCTCGACGAGGCCCAGGTGGCCGCCCCGGCGTTCACCCTCTCATCGGCATTCGACGGCTACCTCATTCAGGAGGAGATAACGGCGAACCATCTGCGCGACGCCATTCACCGAGTGGTCGCGGGCGAGCTGGCGATCCCCGACCGGTTGGCGCGGGTGCTGCTCACGCGAGCATCGGGTCCGCCGTCCGCGGCGGAAGCGCCGCAGCACCGGCCGCCGGTCAGCCTCACCGCCCGCGAACGCGTGACTCTGTCCCTGCTCGCCGACGGTCTCAGCAACAGGCAGATCGCGCGACGCCTGTCGATCTCGGAGCACGGCGCGAAAAGGCTGGTGGCCAGCGTGTTGCTGAAGCTGGACTCACCCAACAGGACCGCGGCGGTCGTCACGGCGATCAAGGCTCGCCTGATCGAGTACGCCTGAGGCGCGGCAACAGCGGCCGGAACCTCCGCTCGCGCAGCATCCCCTTCCACAACCCGACCGCGCCCACGACGTCGTCCAGCACGTGCGCGGCGACGTACCTGATCGGGTCGAGCGGCGGGCGGCGCTCCACCCACTCGGCCAGCGCGGGCAACGCCAGCGCGGCGACGAGCGGGAGGCGCAGCCGGGGGACGACGATCGCGGCGGGGAGCGCCAGCGGCCACCACACCTGCGCGATCGACGCTCCGGCCAGGCGACCCGCCGTCAGCGCGTCCGCGCCGGCCAGCGCGGCCGCCCGCACGGGCTCGCCGGGCAGTTCCCTGGCCAAGCCGGCCGCATGGGCCGCCACACAGGAGGCCGCCAGGCCCACGCCGGACGCCCGGCCAGGGGCGCACACCACGGCGGCCCAGGCCAGGACACCCCACGCGGACGCGTCGAGCGCCGGGATGGCGCCGGGGTGCCTGCGGTCGAGCGCCGCCACCGCGGTGCCGTACTCGACCCGGCGGGCCAGCCAGGCACCCAGCCGGATCCTGTGACGGTGGGCGACCTTCGCGCCGGGCTCGTAGCGGACCTGCCACCCCGAAGCGGCCAGCCGCCAGACGAAGTCGACGTCCTCTCCCAGGGAGAGCCGCTCGTCGAAGCCGGCGCCCGCCGCCGCTCGCCGGACCATGAGCGCTGCCGTGGGCACGTACGGCACCAGTCCGTCGGGCCGCACCACCGCAGCGGCGCCCCCCATGTCGAGCGCGGAACGAGCGGCCTCGTAACGCGACAACCACCCACGACCGACGCCGTGCGACACGATACGCGGGGCGACCGCCGCCACCTCCTGGTCGGCGAAGTGCGGCAGCAGCCGGTCCAGCCAGCCGGGTTCCAGAACGCAGTCGGAGTCCACGAACGCCACGTAGGGCGTGGTCACGGCGGCCAGCCCGGTGTTCCTGGCGGCGGCCGGGCCGCCTCGCGTGTCCCGGCGCACATAGGTGGCCCCGGCATCGGAAACGACCTTCGACACGGCCTCCTCGTCCGGAGAACCGTCGTCCACCACGATCACCGCCAGCCCGCGCAGCCCGGCGAGGCACGCGGCCAGCTCTCGCACCCGCGCGTGCACGGGAACGACGACGGTCACCTCCGCCTCCGGGGGCCCGCCGGCTTCGGGCTCCGGCCGCAGCATCCCCGCCTCCACCAGCAGACGGGCGAGTGCGCGATGCGAGCCGGAGAGCGGCCGCCCGGCCCGCCAACGGGCGACCTCGTCGGCTTGAACCCGATCGAGGCGCAGCACCCGGCGGGGATGGCCGCCCACCAGGATGCGTCCCTGCGCCAGGACCAGCGTGCCGGGGTCCAGCCGCGGGATCACGTGTACTCCCCGAGCCGCGCCACCTGCACATCCCGGGAAAGCTGGTCGACCAGCAATCGCTCGAAGCCCCGCAGATACCGTTCGATGGCGTCAGGAGGCAGGTACGTGGTGTCGGCGCACAGCGACAGCATGACCGCGCCGGGATGCCCGGGGGTGTCTCCCACTTGCGCGAAGAAGGTGACGCCGTCCTCGTCGGTGCGGTCCGCCCAGCCGAATGTGGAGGCGGCCGGGGCGCCGGACGAGGTCACCGGGGCGGAGTTCGTCCTGTAGTCGTTGAAGAAGGAGCGCAGCTCCGGATGCCCGCCCCTCTCCGCACCGAGCTCGTCGATGATGTCCCAGGCTTTGTCCGGATCGAACCTGCCGCGGTGGTAAGCACGAATGGACGATTTCCAGGTCGCCTGGATCACGTCGGAGAACGCCGGGCCGGCCACCTTGATCAGCGCCGGGACGTCCTGCGTGAGGGTGCCCACGGCATGCCGCAACTCGGCCCGGATCCGGTTGCCCGCCACGAGCAGCAGGCCCACCTCGTCACGGCCGGTGACCGCGCCGAGCATCGCGGCCGCACCGGCCAGGGCCACGGCCGAGCTGCCGACGCGGTAACGGGCGGCCAGCGTGTCCAGCGCGGCGGCGGCCACGTACGAGCTCAGGCCGCCCTGCCGGTAGCGAGGCGTCTGAGCGGGCCCGGCCGGCCGCGCGAAGTTGGCGCGTGGGAAGGCGCTCAATGTGGAGCGGACGTCGGCCAGCGCGGCCGACTCCATCCGCTGCCCCGAGTCGGACTGCTCCGCGGCCGCCACGTCGAGCGGCTGGGCCGCCGGCGCGGGCGCGGGCAACGGGGCCCCTTCCGCCCGGCAGCGGAGCATGCGCTCCAGCTCCGCGGCGAGCAGCCGGATGCTCTGCAGATCCGCCGCCAGATGGGTGACGCACACGACGACCGCGTACGGCACACCGTCGCGCGCCGCCGCTGCCGCGCGGAAGGGCGCATCGGTGGCGTGGTCGAAGTCCGCGTCATGGAGCCGGGCTGCCAGCGCGTCCACCTGTTCCTGGCCTGCTTCCGGATCGTCCAGGACGCCGACCAGGATGTCGCCGGAGGCGAGCACGCGCTGCATGAGCCCGCCCTCCTCGGTGAAGACGGTGCGGAGGGACTCGTGCCGCCCGACCAGCTCGGTGGTCAGCTCCAGCACGTCGTCCAGGCTGATCCCCTCGGCGACGGCCAGCGGGCAGGCGACGTTGTACGGCGTGCCGTCCGGCATCTGACGTATGTCACGCCAGACCTGTCGCTGGCCCCACGTGGCCGGCCCCGTTTCCGCGCGCGTCCCGGTGAAGGACACCTTGTGCCAGGTCAGATCGTTCATATCCCTTCCTCAGCCATGGCCGTCAGCCGGACGTCCAGGTACATGTCGTTGAGCTCGGTTTCGGGTTCCGGCGCGTGCGGGCCGGTGAACATCGGCCGGAGATCGCCGTCTCGCGCCCTGGTCACCGCCGGCAACGTCGCCTCGCCGGCGTCGCCCGCGGTGCCGTGCCCGTCCGCGAGGGCGTCCGCCCAGGTCTCGCTCCGGTCGACGGCCCGCAGGTCCAGGCCGCCCAGCCGCGCGACGGCCCGCGTCCGGTACGCGAGCGGCCCCGTCCCCTGCTCGATCGCGATGGCCATGGGCAGCACCGCCCGCGGAGTCAGCCATTCGCAACCGAGCACGGCGAGGGTGGGCAGACCGGTCTCCTCGCCGGTCACTCTCCAGTGGTCGAACGGCGGATCGGCGCCGGCGGCACCGCAGACAGGGCACGGCACCATCCGCATCACCACGTCGGGAGCCGGCGGCCGGATGACGCCGGGTGGCTGGTCGGGGGCGATGAGCCGGTTCAGCCCCGCCTCCCTGCGGGCCATCCGCGCCGCCACCGACCACAGGTCCTCAACCGGCGACATCGGCGGTCCTCCAGACCGAGAAGCCTTCCAGGCACGCCTCCGTCAGCGCGGCCTGACCTTCAGGGCCGAGCCGCGAACGGTCGGCGGGCCGCAGGCCGGACTCGACCCAGGTGGCCAGCGCCGGCCGGAGCCAGTCGGCGCGGTCGAACTCGGGAGTGTCCGCTCCGAGCAGGTATCCCGCCGCCCAGACCTCCGCCCGCACGCCCTGTCCCCGGACCACGCGCGGATCGATGCCGATCAACGGCGCCCAATCGTGCCAGTACCAGCCGTACTCGTGTCCCGCCGGCTCCTCCGTGCGAGGGCGGGTGAAGCGGAGGTAACAACGCGAGCCGCGGAGCTCGACCACGTGCTCCCAGGGGTCCGCCCGCTCGAACCTGGCCGCCAGCGCGGCGTCCTGGGCGGAATCGCGCGCCCAGTGAGCCGCCGGCGGCGGCGTCCGGCCGGCGAACACGGTCGCGTGATACAGGTCCTCGTGCGCGGTGAGAGATTCAACGTTCCCCTTCTCCACGAGGTGCGGGACGGTGGCCAGCATCGGCAGCCGCCGCTCACGGCAGAACTGAGCGATCAGCTCGTCGTCGTCGATCACCTCGTCGGGAATGGGTGCGAGATAGGCGGCCAGCTCACGGGCCCGATCGGCGGGCATCAGGAGGGCTACGGCGGGCGCCCAGTCGGTGCGGGAGAGCGGGGCCCACGCGGCGCCCGCCGCCGCGGCCCGGCGTACGAGATAGGAGTTCTGCGGGCTGTTCCAGTCGGAGTACAGGGCCACCACGTGCCGCGGCCTGGCCGCGACGGCGGCCTGGACCTGCGCGGCGAAACCGTCGCAGAGCAACGCGTCGTCCTGGATGACCAGGTGATGGGTGGCGCCCTCGCCCACGGCGGCCCACGCGCGCTTGGCCGTGCGCAGAGGGCTGCGCACGCCTGCCGGCTCAGGATCGGTCACTACCCTGGCGACCAGCGGCAGGCAGGCTCTGACCAGGGCATCCACCAGATGGGCTCGGGCCGGATGATGCATGATCGCGACGCTGACCTTCATCGCTCCCCCTCGGGGAACCGGCGGCGGACGAATCTGTGCGCGAGGAGCAGCACTACCGACACCCCTGCGGCGTTCAGAACGGCGAGCGTCCAGTAGAAGCCCTGGACGCCGACCACTCGGGCCAGCACGGCTCCGACGACGACACTTCCCAGGAAATACGGGATGTTCAGCAGGAGGGCGAGGAACCCACCGCCGATCTGCTCGATGGTCACGATGATGGTGACCGTGATTCCCATGCACCCGTACGTGAGCCCGACGATGCCGAGGAAGAGCTCAGTCTGCGCGGCGACGTCGGGCGCCCCGGCCATCAGCGAGGCCAGCGGAGCGCGAGGCAGCCACACCGCGAGGGCGAGCACCGAGTAGGTCAGCCACGCCAGGCCCATGCCCGCCTTCATGACCGGCAGCACCAGGTCAGGCCGATCGGCTCCGCGCAACCGGTTCATCGTGATCGCCGTCGCGGAGCCGATGGCGGTGGACGGTACCAGGATGAGCGTCTCCAGGGCCACGGCCACCGAGAACCCGGAAACGACATCGGGGCCGAACGGTGCCACCACCCACATCAGGCCGAAGTTGCTCACCGCGATCACCAGGAACGACATCGTGATCGGTCCGCCGACAGCGGCCAGGTGGGTGAGCGCCTCCGGCCGCCAGCTGAGCGTTTCCCTCGCTCGCCATACGTCGGTCCTGGCCAACGCGAGGACAGCGTAGGAGAGCGCGGCGACGCCTCCGGCCGCCATGGCGATCGGCAGTGCGTACATGCCGAGGCCGGTGCCGAACCCGAGGACGGCTGCCGTGGCGATCTCCACACCGGCGCCCAGCAGGACCGCACCTGCCGCGCTGCGCGCGTGGCCGTATCCCCTGAGGCTGGACGCGCACAAGGACACCGGCAACCACAACACGTTGGCGCAGCAGATCCAGCGGACGAAGGACACGAAGTCCGCCGTGGAACCGGGCGGTACTTCGAGCAGCGAGGCGATCCAGGGAGCGCCCGCGATGACGGCGAGAGCGACGACCCCCCACAGCGCCACTCCCACGACGGCCATGCTCGCCGCCGTGGGCAGCACGTCCTGAGGCCGTCGCCGGCCACGACTCAACGCGGCGGCGACCTGGTTGCTGATGTCCAGACCCATCTGCATGGCGATGAAGAGAAAGGCGAGCGGCATGTAGAGCGATCTGAGGTAGAGCGCCTCCTCGTCCACGCGGCCCATGATGGCCAGGATGATGAGCGGCGTGACGACACCCACGACCTCGCCGTAAAAGATCGGAAAAGCCAGGCGGGCGATCTCCTGGCGGCCTCCCCACGGCGCGGACTCAGGTGGACGAGCGACCTGCGTCACGATCTCCCCTTCCGGGTGAATGCATCACACGCTGCATTTCGGCCACCATAGCCATGGCGGAGAAGGGCGACCAGCTCCCTGAATGGCTATGCCCGTTCAGGGTCCTATTACCGGAATAGGGAACGGGTTAAGGTGCTGGACATGCAGGAAACAATGGGCGTCGCGATAGTGGGATGTGGATATGTCGCCGACTACTATGCGACCACTCTCCCCAACCACCCGCAGCTCAAAGCGGTCGGCGTCCATGACAGGAATCCGGCCCGGGCCGCGGCTTTCAGCCGCCACCACGGCATTCCCGTTTTCGCGTCCATGGCCGATCTGCTGGCCGACGAATCCGTCCGCATCGTGGTCAATCTCACCAACCCGCGAAGCCATGCGCACGTGACCAGGTCGGCTCTTGAGGCGGGCCGGCACGTCTATTCGGAAAAGCCTCTCGCCCTTTCTGTCGCCGAGGCGCGCGAGCTCGTGGAGCTGGCCGAGTCCCGCGGCCTGATTCTCGGCGCCGGCCCGTGCACCCTACTGGGTGAGACCGCGCAGACGTTGTGGCGTGCGCTGCGCGACGGTGCCGTGGGGCTTCCCAGGCTGGTCTACGCCGAACTCGACGACGGGGCCATCCACCAGATGCCGTATCGGACCTGGACCAGTGAGTCCGGCGCGCCGTGGCCCTACCTGGACGAGTTCCGCGTGGGCCCGGCCCTGGAACACGCGGCGTACTACCTGAACTGGCTGACCGCCTTCTTCGGCCCGGTCACGGAGGTCACGTCGTTCTCGGCGCTGGTGGTCCCTGACAAGGTGCCCGGCATGACCGGCTCGGACTTCGCGCCCGACTTCACGACCGCGACCCTGCGCCTCACATCCGGAGTGATCGCCAGGCTGACCTGCTCCACGCTGGCCCCCGAGGACCGTGCGCTGCGGATCATCGGCGACGACGGCGTGCTGCGCGTCGCCGAGTGCTGGGACTACGGTGCCGGTGTCACGTTGCGGACGCTGGTGCCCGCCGAGAAGCGCGAGTCGTGCGATCACTACCTTGAGCCGCCGGTCCCCTTCCCCTTGGTCCGGCCGGCCGACTACCGCCACCGCTACAAGCAGTCTCCCGAGCAGGACCTGCACGACATGGACTTCGCGCGGGGGGTGGCCGAAGTGGCCGACGCCGTCGTCGAACGCCGCGGCGCCCGCGTGTCAGCCCGGCAGGCCCTGCATGTGCTGGAGATCATCCTGGCGATGATGGAGTGCGGCTCAACCAAGATCGAGTCCACGTTCGAACCCGTGACACCCATGCCGTGGGCGAGCCTTCCGGCATGACGGCGCTCGGCTGGGGCGTGCTGGGGGCAGCCCGCATCGCTCGCTCGGACTTCCTGCCGGCGGTGGCGGCGTCCCCCTCCGCGCGCCTCGCCGCCGTCGGCGCCCGCGATCTCGGCAGGGCCGCGGAGCTGGTCGAAGGCCATCCCGGCGCCCGCGCGTACGGCTCCTATGACGAGGTCCTGTCCGACCCCGCCGTCGACGCGATCTATGTGGCAGTGCCCAATTCCCTGCACGCCGAGTGGACCGTGCGCGCGCTGGAGGCCGGCAAGCACGTCCTGTGCGAGAAGCCGATGGCGAGATCGTCGGCCGAGGTGAAGGAGATCGCCGCCGCCGCTGATCGAGGCCGACGGGTGGTGATGGAGGGGTTCATGTACCGCTTCCACCCCCAGTACGACACACCTGCCTTCACAGCGATCCTCGCCGAACTCGGCGAGATCACCACCGCGCACGCGCACTTCACCGTTCCGCTCGAGAGCCCGTACGACATCCGCCTCTCCACCGAGTTGGGCGGCGGAGCGTTCTGGGATCTCGGTTGCTACTGCGTTCACGCTCTGATGTGGCTGCTCGGCGATGTGTCGGAGGCCCATGGCACGTTCACCGGCGAGCCGGACATGGCGGGTTCGGCGTGGTTGCGCTTCGATTCGGGTGCGACGGGCACGGCGTCCTGGGGGTTCACCGGGACATTCGCCGAACGGCTCATGCTGGTGGGCTCCGCCGGCGTCCTCGATCTGGAGCTCCCCTTCCTGGCGTCTGGAGCGGGCCCCGTCCGCCTCGCGACGGCTCACGACGACCGGACGTGGACGCCCACGGCGGGCAACCAGTTCCGCACGCAGGTGGAACACTTCAGCGCGGTGGTCAGGGGAGATGCGGACCTCCGTATCCCCCTCTCCGAAACCCTGCGCTGGGTGAGCGTCGCGGAGAACCTGCGTTAGGGGAAACGGCTTTCCGATGTGCCCGGGGTGCCCGCCCTGCCGCCCTGCCGCTGCCTGCCTGCGCGGTGACGTCCACGGACGTGTGATGAGAGGCCGGTGTGTCGCCGGCGATCACCCGGAGACGGCTCTTGGCCGACGCGGCCGGGGGGAAGATGCCGACCACCATTCCCCGGCTTGAGTCCCGTTTTCTCGCTCAGCGACATCTGCGACATCTGCGACGAAGAATTGGACCGGTCCCGAACTCCGCGGCGCGATTAACGCATCCTTGACCACCAGCGCACGCCGCGTGTCATGCATTAGCTCGCACCTGGGCCGCCCTCGCAGTCGGCAAGCTCGGCACTCAGCTGCGCGGACGCGGAAGCGATATACGCGCGCTTATACCCAAAGACTACTCGGAGCATACCCGGGTTATACCAGGAACTGCTAGAAAGCATTTACTCCATGCTTCCTTGCCCAAGGAGTGGAATCGATGCGGAAACCGGCGATAACCCCAGGCAGGCCGAATTACTGGCGCGCAACCGTACCTGCTGGATGATCGCGTTCGGCGCTCGGTGCGTCAGGTCCCGAAAGAGATGGCCAAGAATGCCCGGCTCATGGCATTGACCGAAGCGGCTGCCGGCGTACAGCTCACGAGCTCGAACGTTCCTTGTACCCCGCTGGCCGGCGGGGACCAGGGGCGACAATCAGGCTGCCCAGCCGGTGACGTGCATTGTCCGTACTTCTCGCCCGAATGTTCGAAGCCTGCATAGGGGAGACACATGTACGTATTGATTGAATGGCTCAACGCCTGCATGCGTGGTGGACTGATCAGCAGGACGCAGCAGGAGGTCATCCTGCTGCTCGCCGACGGCTGGACCGATGAGGCCGTCGGCAACAAGCTGGACATCTCCTCGCGCACTGTCCAGCGGCACGTATCCCGCACCATGGCTCTTGTGGGCGCGCGAAGCCGCCTCGAGCTTGGTATTTTGCTGTCCAGCAGCGCGCAGTCATGGGTGATGCGCAGAGCCCAGTCGAACCGGCAGTCTTTCGCTCTGAAATCGGCGACCGGCTGAGGGCTTGTAGCGTGCGCTGGACGATCAAGTCCACCCGCACATTGGCCGGCGAGTTCGCCCGGGAGGGACACAACGTGTGCGCGGCATGCCCTACGCCGCCTGACCTCCCACATGCTCACCGCCGCCGGCAAGATGTCATCCGTAAGCCCTGAGCGGCATCCCCAGAAGTTCCGCAGGACGCCAGGGACTGGTCCAGGGGGCAGTCTCGGTGAGCGATCGGCTCGGTGAGCGTACGCGGAAGAAATCTGCCTGAGTCGGCCGGTCCAGCTGACGCCGGTGTTGGCGATGAACCCCTTCAGCGGACACCGTCACCCGCCGTCGGCAGCTCGCGGTCAGTGGTCCGGTTCCGCGCCTCGTACGAGATGGCAGCAGGCACCCTGCCTGGGAACCTGGCTGGTGCTGACATACCGGTCCCGGGCGGCAGCGGGGCTCAGCGCTCGACCTCGCCCCGGATGAACTTCTCGACGTAGTCGCGCGCCTCGTCGTCGGAGTACTGCT
>NZ_JBQHCW010000024.1:0-135128 GCF_052068115.1 Nonomuraea sp. ZG12 | reverse complement strand
CATAAATGACGGGGTTGTGCATCATGCACTGGCTTTTAACACACTGTTGAGTTCTCAAGAAACGGACGCGTACATCCCCACACCATCTGATCACTCAGACCGAGCAGCGGAGGCGCTCATTTCGTATTTAGATCTTAATGGACCGCTTATTTCCTGTCAAATTCAGCGAACTTGCTGGAAATCGGTCAGCCCATCTAGAATTTCTTGCCCTCGAAACTTACCGTGCCATCCCGTGCCTGTCGAATCAACCGGTTTTTCGGTGATCTGGAGACACCCGAGGCGACTCGTGCCTGAGCGCGCTGAAGCGCCTCAACCGAGTGGTCTGTTCTCAAGGGCCCGCTCTGGGGCCCGTCCGCCTGTCGGCGTCCGGCTCACTCCCGGGGCGAACTAAAAGAATAGGTCGCGATCCCCCAGACGTCAAATCGCCCCCGCACCCGCCCACGGGACGACCCGGCACAGGGACGTACGGCGCCTCAGTCCGTCAGGGTGCGGACCTGCTCCGGCGAGGTGAAGAGCTCCGCCGACATCCCCGCCGCACGCGCCGCGACGACATTGACCTCGTTGTCGTCGAAGAACAGCACGTCCCCTGTGGCCACGCCCAACCGTTCGGCACAGATCTCGTACGCCCGCCGATCCGGCTTGGCCACGCCGATCCGGCACGAATAGGTGAGCGCGGAGAAGCGCCCCAGCCAGTCCCCGTGCCGCGCCTCCCAGATGGGCACCAGCTCCTCGATGATGTTGGACAGCAGCCCGAGCGTCCGCCCCCGGTCGGCCAGTTCGTGCACCACGGCCACCATCTCGGGATCGACGTGGCACCAGCTCTCCAGGTCGGCGTCCATCAGCGCCGGCACATCGGCGAACCGGGTGTCCAGCCGCCCGGCGACGTCCGCCCAGTACAGGGCGCTCTCCTGCCCGGCGTCATAGGCCGGCCTGCATGCCCAGTAGGCCTCCCAGAACGACTCCTCCTGCACCCCGGCCAGATCGACGAGCTGCTGCTTCGCCTCATCTGTCTGCGTACGGGCGATAACACCGTACAAATCGAACACGATTACTTCAGGCATGGTTTCGAGCTTATGCGCGTATTCTGCCCCGGTGACCAGTGCCGCCACGCTTGCCCCACCCATCACCCCAGCCACCCGTCCGTCCAGGTCAAGCCCATGGTGGGCGGCGCTGGCGGCCGGAGCGGTGGCGTTCAGCGGGACGGGAGCCTCCACCCTCAACGGTGACGAAATCGCCACGATCAGCGCGGCCACCCGCTCACTGTCGGGGCTGTGGGAGCTCGCCCAGCACATCGACGGACATTTCCTGCCCTACTACGTGTTCATCCACTTCTGGGCGATGGTCAGCACGGCGGAGCTGTGGTTGCGGCTGCCGTCCGCACTGGCGATCGCGGTGGGCGCGGGGTTTCTCGTCGAGCTGGGGCGGCGGCTGCACAGCACCCGAGCGGGGCTGACGGCGGCCGCGCTGTTCGCCGTACTGCCTTCGGTGTCGTACTACGGGGCCTTCGCGAGGTCGTACTCCTTCGCCGCCGCCGCGGTGGTGTTCTCGTTCTGGGCGCTGCATCGGGCCGTCGAGTCGCCGGCCGCGCGGCGCTGGGTGCTGTACGGGGTGAGTGTGGCGCTGGTGTGCTGCACGCACCTGTTCGCGGTGCTCGTCCTGCCCGCGCAGTTGCTGGCCGCCGCCGTTCTGCTGCCGCGCCGGACGCTGCTGCTGCGGATGCTGCCCGCGCTCGCCGTCGGCGGCCTGCCCGCCCTGGTGCTGGGACTGGTGGGGTACGGCGAGCGGCACGCGATCAGCTGGATCCCGCAGCGCGGTCCCGACGTGCTGCTGAAGTTCCCCAAGATGGCGGCGGGCGCGACCGAGCCCGGGGTGCTGCTGTTCGCGGTGGCGCTGGCCGGGGCGGTGCTGCTGTGGCTCGCGGCGCGCCGTTCACGCGCCGACGGCCGGATCGCGGTGAGCCGGCCGTGGCTGGCGGCGCTGCTGGGCTGGCTGCTCCTGCCGCCGCTGCTGCTGCTCGCGGTCTCGCATCTCGTGACGCCTGTGTACGTGGACCGCTACCTCTTCGTCACCGCTCCGGCACTGGCGCTGCTGGCCGGGCTGACGGTGGCGGGGATGTTCCGCGGCCGCACGGCGGTGATGGCGTGCTGCGCGCTGGTGCTGGTCACCGGTGGCGCCGGGGTGATGCAGCAGTTGGAGGTACGGGAGGTCAACGGGCGCTTCGAGGACATCCCGTGGGCCGTACGGAAGATCGACACCCGGCCGGGGGACGCGATCGTGTTCGGCCAGAGCGCGGTGCGGGCCAGGTTCGACTACTACGGTGACGACTCGATGCCCGACGACGTGCTGCGCGTGGGGTCGGCGCCGGAGCCGGACGGGTTCGGGTTCCCCGAGCGGGACGATGTGGCCGAGGCGCTGGCCGGGCGGGAGCGGGCGTGGGCCGTGTGGCGCGGCGCCAAGTCAGCCGGGCCCCGCTTCGACCGGATCAAGGCACTGCGAAGCGCCGGCTTCACGCAGGAGTCGGCGTGGCACTCGGCGGATCTGCCCGGCCTCACGGTCGCGCTCTACACCCGGCGGTAGCGAGCCCGTACCCGGAAAGCGCTCCGACGACGGCGGGCCCGTGAACGAAAACACCAGCGGCCGCTCAGGAACCCCCGAGCGACAGCGAACGGGCCCTCCCTGTGGGGAGGGCCCGTTCGCGTCGGGCTCAGCCGACCTCGACGCCGCCGATCGACTTCTTACCGCGCCGCAGCACCATGAACCTGCCGTGGAGCAGGTCGTCGGCGGACGGCGTGTGGGTCTCGTCGGTGATCTTGACGTTGTTGAGGTAGGCGCCGCCCTCCTTGACCGCCCGGCGGGCCGCCGACTTCGACTCCACCAGGCCGCTGTCGGCCAGCAGGTCCACGAAGGTCGCGCCGAGTGCGGGGACGGTGGCCTTGGGCACCTCCGCGAGGGCGGCCGCCAGCGTCGAGGCCGGGAGCTCGTCGAGCGAGCCCTGGCCGAACAGCGCCTTGGACGCCGCGACGACCGCGGCCAGCTCGTCGGAGCCGTGCACCATCGTGGTCAGGTCCTCGGCGAGGGTGCGCTGCGCCTCACGGGCGAAGGGCCGGTCGGCGACGGCCTTCTCCAGCGCCTCGATCTCCTCCCGGCCACGGAAGGTGAACACCTTGAGGAAGCGGATCACGTCCCGGTCGTCGGCGTTCAGCCAGTACTGGTAGAACGCGTACGGCGACGTCAGTGCCGGGTCGAGCCAGACGGCGCCACCGGCCGTCTTGCCGAACTTGGTGCCGTCGGCCTTGGTGATCAGGTGGCCGGTCAGGGCGTGCACGTGGACGCCCTCGACCCGCCTGATCAGGTCGACTCCGGCGGTGATGTTGCCCCACTGGTCGGTGCCGCCGACCTGCAGCGTGCAGCCGTGGCGGCGGTAGAGCTCAAGGTAGTCGTTGGACTGCAGGATCTGGTAGCTGAACTCGGTGTAGCTGAGGCCGTCACCGCCGAGCCTGGCGGAGACCGCCTCACGAGCCAGCATCCGGTTGACCGGGAAGTGCTTGCCGATGTCGCGCAGGAAGTCGATGGCGGACATCTCGGCCGTCCAGTCGAGGTTGCTGACCAGCTCCGCCGCGTTGGGCCCGCCCTCGAACGACAGGAACCTCTCCACCTGCACCCGGATCCTGGACACCCACTCGGCCACGACCTCGGAGGTGTTGAGCACCCGCTCGGTGCTGCGGCCGCTGGGGTCGCCGATCAGGCCGGTGGCACCGCCGACCAGGCCGATCGGCCGGTGGCCCGCGCGCTGGAAACGGGTCAGGATCAGCAACGTGGCGAGGTTGCCGACATGCAGCGACGGCGCGGTGGGGTCAAAGCCCGCATAGACCGTGATCGGACCCTTCGACAGCGCCCCCCGCAGGGCGTCGATGTCGGTGGTCTGCGCGGTCACGTCGCGCCATTCGAGCTCATCGAGAATGTCGGTCACGGTGCTGGCTCTCCGCTAGAGGTTGAGTGGTTACAGCGTGCCCGATCGCGCCGCATGACCGCTACTTGGATAGTCTCGATCACCATGTGGAAGGTCCGTCGCGAGCTGGCATTTTTCAAGATCTTAGGGGGTCTGGCGTGCGCCGGGCTCGCCGCCTACTGGTACGTGGACGGTGACGTGCGCGGGGTGATCCTGGCGGTGCCGGCCGCCCTGCTGGTGGGGGCGATGGGGCTGCGCGATCTGCTGGTGCCCGAGCGGCTCTCGGCGGACGAGGACGGCATCACCGTGGTGCACGGCTTCGCCGGCCGGCGGCACGTGCCGTGGGAGGCGATCGAGGACGTCAAGGTGGACGTGCGCAGGAGGTTCGGGCTGCGCAGCGAGATGCTGGAGATCGACACCGGCGACAACCTGCACATCTTCAGCCCTCACGATCTGGGCGCCTCCCCGACCGAGGTGGCCGCGGTGCTGCGCCGGCGCGGCGCGTGAACCTTGTAGGGCGACACGGTCGGGTCGCCCTCGACCCAGAACCGCCAGGGTACGTCCTTGGCCGTCGAGACGCCCGTCCGCGGCCCTGACCTGATCGCGCCGGGCTCCGGCGGGTGGCCTTCGAGCAGGACGACCGAGCCGACCGGCAGGCCGGTCAGCGCGCGCGACCGGCCGTGACCGTCCGCCGGCGAGCCGTCCAGCGACCCGCCCAGCGCCTGCGGGGAGCCCTCCCAGATGGCGTCGAGGCCGTTGTGCTCGCGCAGCAGCCCGAGCGCCACCGCCAGCCGGGCCGGGCCACGGGCCAGGTCCCGGTCGGCCAGCGCCTTGCCGCCCGAGCGGCGCGCGCGGGCCACGCTGCCGCCCGCGATCACCTCGCCGGCCCGCATCAGCACCCCCGACCCGTGGCCCTCGGGCAGGCAGACGACGTTGGCGCAGAAGTGCATGCCGTAGGTGAAGTACACGTACAGGTGGCCGGGCGGGCCGAACATGACCGCGTTGCGCGGCGTCCTGCCCCGGTAGGTGTGGGCCGCCGGATCCTCGCCCGCGCCGCCGTACGCCTCGACCTCGGTGAGTCGTACGGCGACCAGCCCGTCCACGGTGCCGTGCACGAGCACGCGCCCGAGCAGCTCGGGCGCGACCTCGTGCGACGGCCTGTCGAAGAAGGCGCGCGGCAGCGGCGCGGAGCTCAGGAGCCCGCCGCCCATGCCGCCTGGGCGTCGACCGCCTCGCCCAGCGCCACGAGCTGATCGCGGACGCGGTCGGGGGCGGTGCCGCCGGGGGCCTTGCGCGCGGCCAGGGCGCCCGGCACGTTGAGCACGTCGCGGACGTCCGGGGTGAGGTGCGGTGAGACCTTGGCCAGCTCGTCGTCGGTGAGGTCGCCGAGGTCGGAGTCGTTGACCTGGCACCACACCACGAGGTGCCCGACGGCCTCGTGCGCGTCGCGGAACGGCACGCCGCGGCGCACCAGCAGCTCGGCCAGGTCGGTGGCCAGCGCGAAGCCGTCGGGGGCGGACTCCTGCATGCGGGCGGTGTTGACGCGCATGGTGGCGACCAGGCCGGCCACCGCAGGCAGGACCAGCAGCAGCGTGTCGACCGAGTCGAACACGGGCTCCTTGTCCTCCTGCAGGTCGCGGTTGTAGGTGAGCGGCAGGCCCTTGAGCGTGGTCAGCAGCGCCATGAGGTTGCCGATGAGCCGGCCGGACTTGCCGCGGGCCAGCTCGGCGACGTCCGGGTTCTTCTTCTGGGGCATGATCGACGAGCCGGTGGAGTAGGCGTCGTCCATCTCGATCCAGCGGAACTCCTGTGAGGCCCAGAGCACGATCTCCTCGCCCAGCCGCGACAGGTGCATGCCGATCATGGCGGCCGCGAACAGGAACTCGGCGGCGAAGTCACGGTCGGAGACCGCGTCCATCGAGTTGGCCGCCGGCGCCGAGAAGCCGAGCTCCTCGGCCACGGCCTGCGGGTCGAGCGGCAGCGACGAGCCGGCCAGCGCGCCCGCGCCGAGCGGCGAGATCGCCGCGCGCTTGTCCCAGTCGATGAGCCGGTCGATGTCGCGAGTGAAGGCGTGCACGTGCGCGAGCAGCTGGTGACCGAAGGAGACCGGCTGCGCGTGCTGCAGGTGTGTCATGCCGGGCGCGGCGGTCTCGGCGTGCTGCTCGGCCTGGGTCATCAGCGCCGTTTCCAGCTCGACCAGGCGGGAGACGATCGTGCGGGCGTGGTCGCGGAGATAGAGGCGCAGGTCCGTGGCGATCTGGTCGTTGCGGCTGCGGCCCGCGCGCAGCTTGCCGCCGAGCGAGCCGAGCCGCTCCAGCAGGCCGCGCTCCAGGGCGGTGTGCACGTCCTCGTCGGCGACCGTCGGCCGGAACTCCCCCGCCTTGCAGGCGCGTTCGAGGTCGTCGAGCGCGCCGATCATGCGCTCGAGCTCGTCGGCGTCCAGCAACTCCGCCTTGTGCAGCACGCGGGCGTGCGCCCTGGACGCTGCCAGGTCGTACGGCACCAGCCGCCAGTCGAAGTGCACGCTCACCGAAAGGCGGGCCAGCGCGTCGGACGGGCCGCCCTCGAAGCGGCCGCCCCACAGCCGCATCGGCTTGCCATCACTCACCAGTGTCTCCTCAAACTTCCCCACGACGTCCTCCGCGACGATAGTGCAACTCAGCCGTGCTTGGCGTCGCGCGCCGCTGCGATCTTGGATGGCAGGCTGAAGAGCTGCACGAAGCCCTTGGCCAGGGACTGGTCGAAGGTGTCACCGGTGTCGTAGGTGGCGAGCGAGAAGTCGTACAGGGACTGCTCGGAGCGCCGGCCGGTGACGGTGGCCTTGCCGCCGTGCAAGGTCATGCGGATGTCACCCGAAACGTACTTCTGCGCGTCGGCGATCAGCGTGTCGAGGGCGCGCTTGAGCGGCGAGAACCACAGGCCGTCGTAGACGAGCTCGCTCCAGCGCTGGTCGACGCCCCGCTTGAAGCGGGCCAGGTCGCGCTCGACGGTGACGCTCTCCAGCTCCATGTGCGCGGTGATCAGCGCGATGGCGCCGGGCGCCTCGTAGACCTCGCGGGACTTGATGCCGACCAGCCGGTCCTCGACCATGTCGATGCGGCCGACGCCCTGCGCGCCGGCGCGCTTGTTGAGCTCGTCGATGACCTGGTACGGGGTCAGCGGGCGGCCGTCGATCTTGACCGGGACGCCCTGCTCGAAGGTGATGACGAGCTCGTCCGGCTCGCGCGGGACGGCGGGGTCGGCGGTGTAGGAGTAGACGTCCTCGGTGGGGCCGTTCCAGATGTCCTCCAGGAAGCCGGTCTCGACGGCGCGGCCCCACAGGTTCTGGTCGATCGAGAACGGGTTCTTCTTGGTGGTCTCGATCGGCAGGCCCCGCTGCTCGGCGAACTCGATCGCCTTGTCGCGGGTCCAGGCGTAGTCGCGGGCCGGGGCGACGACCTTGAGGTCGGGCGCCAGCGCGGCCAGGCCGGCCTCGAAGCGGACCTGGTCGTTGCCCTTGCCGGTGCAGCCGTGGGAGACGATCGTGCCGCCGAACTGCTTGGCGGCGGTGACCAGGTGCTTGACGATGAGAGGCCGCGACAGCGAGGACAGGAGAGGGTAGCGGTCCATGTAGAGGGCGTTGGCCTGGAGGGCGGGCACGCAGAAGTCCGCGGCGTACTCCTCCTTGGCGTCCACCACGACGGACTCGACCGCGCCGCAGTCCATGGCGCGCTTCTGGATGACCCCCATGTCCTCGCCGCCCTGGCCGAGATCCACCGCGACGGCGACGACCTCGGCGTTCATCTTCTCGGCGAGGAACGGGATGGCGACCGACGTGTCGAGGCCACCCGAGAACGCTAGAACTACTCTCTCCGTCATTTCGTGATCTCCATTACTAAAGTCTGAAATTTCGCCTGTTGTGGGCTAGGTGCGTCGGTCAGCCACCTTCAGCAGGGCCTCGGCCACAGCGTGTCCGCCCTGCGGATCACGGCTGATGACCAGGATCGTGTCGTCGCCCGCGACGGTGCCGAGGATCGACTCCCAGTCGGCGTGGTCGATAGCGGAGGCGAGGAACTGCGCGGCGCCCGGCGGCGTCCTGGCGATCACCAGGTTGGCCGACGCGTCGGCGCTGACCAGCAGCTCCTCCGCGATGCGGTGCAGCCGGGCGGCGGGCGACTCGCCGGTGCCGAGCCGCGCCAGCGGGATCCGGCCGCCGCCCTCGCCGGGCAGCGCGTAGACCAGCGAGCCGTCCTCGGCGCGCAGCTTGAGCGCGCCCAGCTCGTCGAGGTCGCGGGAGAGCGTGGCCTGGGTGACCTCGACGCCGCTCTCGGCGAGCAGCTTGGCCAGCTCGGGCTGGGAGCGTACGGCCTGCCGCTGCAGCAGGTCAGTGATCTTCGCCTGCCGGGCGACCTTGGTCATCGGTACGGTCATGTCCGGCTCACCAGCCAGTGCAGCAGCGCCTTCTGCGCGTGCAGCCGATTCTCCGCCTGGTCCCACACCACACTCCGCGGGCCGTCGAGCACCTCCTCGGTGATCTCGTTGCCACGGTAGGCCGGCAGGCAGTGCAGCACGATCGCGTCGTCCGCGGCGTGCGCCATGAGCTCGGCGTTGACCTGGTAGGGCATGAGCGTCGCCAGTCGCTCCTCCTTGCCGTCCTGGCCCATCGACACCCAGGTGTCGGCGGCCACGACGTGCGCGCCCTGGACCGCGGCCACCGGGTCCGACAGCGAGACCACGGAGCCACCGGTCCGCGCGGCGATGGCCGCCGCCTGGCCGAGGACGACGGCGTCGGGCTGGTACCCGGCCGGGGCGGCGACGCGTACGTGCATCCCCGCCGTGGCGCCGCCGAGCAGGTAGGAGTGGGCCATGTTGTTGGCGCCGTCGCCGACGTAGGTCAGCGTCAGCCCGGCCGTCCTGCCGAGCTTCTCCCGCACCGTCTGCAGGTCGGCGAGGATCTGGCAGGGGTGGAAGTCGTCGGTGAGCGCGTTGACCACGGGCACGGCGGAGTTCGCGGCCATGGTGTCGATCAGCCGCTGGCCGTTGGTGCGCCAGACGATGGCGGCGACCTGCCGGTCGAGCACCCGCGCGAGGTCCTCGACGGGCTCCCCCCGGCCCATCAGCGTCGAGACGCCGTCGACGACCAGCGGCAGGCCGCCGAGCTCGCCGATGCCGACGTGGAAGGAGACGCGGGTCCTGGCCGACGGCTTGTCGAACAGCACCGCGACCGTCTGGGGCCCCTCGAACGGACGGTAGCCGTACCGGTCCTTCTTCATCGCCGCGGCCAGGTCGAGCACCTCGGCCTGCTCGTCGGGCGACAGGTCGTCGTCGCGCAGGAAGTGCCTGGTCATCCGGCCGCCTCCGTGAGGATCCGCGGGAACGCGTCGACGAACGCGTCGATCTCCTCGGCGGTCACGACCAGCGGCGGCGCGAGCCGTACGGCGTCCGGCTGCAGGGCGTTGACGAGGAAGCCGGCGTCGGCGGCGGCCTGCTGCACCTTGCCGGAGACCGGCTCGCGGAGCACGGCGGCCAGCCACAGGCCGCGCCCGCGCACCCCCTTCAGCAGCGGGTGGTCGATCGCCTCCAGCCCGCCGCGCAGCCGCGCGCCGGCCGACCGCACGTGGTCGAGGTCCACATGATCGAGTACGGCCAGCGCGGCGGCGCACGAGACCGGGTTGCCACCGAAGGTGGAGCCGTGGTCGCCCTTGTCGAACAGGGTGCCCGCGTCGCCGAAGCCGATGCAGGCGCCGATCGGCAGGCCGCCGCCCAGCCCCTTGGCCAGGGTGAGGATGTCGGGGGTGAAGCCGTCGGCCTGGTGGGCGAACCAGTGGCCGGTGCGGCCGATGGCCGACTGGATCTCGTCGGCCACGAGCAGGGCGCCGGTGGCGTCGCAGATCTCGCGGGCCGCCGCCAGATAGCCGTCGGGCGGCGGGACCACG
Organism: Nonomuraea sp. ZG12; assembly: GCF_052068115.1. Taxonomy (NCBI): domain Bacteria; kingdom Bacillati; phylum Actinomycetota; class Actinomycetes; order Streptosporangiales; family Streptosporangiaceae; genus Nonomuraea; species Nonomuraea sp. ZG12. Next base: position 125,264 of record NZ_JBQHCW010000024.1, on the reverse strand, counting down.
CCCGCCTCGCCCTGCGTGGGCTCCAGGAAGACCGCGGCGCAGTCGCCGGTGACGGCCTCCTTGAGCGCGGCCGCGTCACCGTACGGGACGAACCGGACGTCCGTCGGGAACGGGCCGAACTGATCGCGGATCGACGCCTTGCCGGTCAGCGACAGCGCGCCGAGGGTGCGGCCGTGGAATCCGTTCTCGGCGGCGACCAGGTAGGTGCGGCCGGTGCGCCTGGCGTACTTGAGCGCGAGCTTGAGCGCGGCCTCGTTGGCCTCGGTGCCGGAGTTGGCGAAGAAGACGCGGCCGGGCGTGTCCAGCAGGCCCAGCAGCCGCTCGGCGAGCAGCACCTCGGGCTCGTGCAGGAACAGGTTGCTGGTGTGCGCGATGGTCGCCACCTGCTTGGAGACCGCCTCGACCAGCGCCGGGTGGGCGTGGCCGAGCGAGGTGACCGCGATGCCGCCGATGAAGTCGAGATAGGGCTTGCCGTCGACGTCCCACACGCGGGTGCCCTCGCCCTTGGCGAGTGCGACCGGCGGGACGCCGTAGTTGGGCATGAATGCCTGCTCGAACCTTTCGTAGAGGCTCATGAGGGCATCACCATGGTTCCGATTCCTTCGTTGGTGAAGATCTCCAGCAGCAGCGAGTGGGGCACCCGGCCGTCGAGCACGTGCGCCTGCGGGACGCCGCCCTGGACCGCGGTCAGGCAGGCTTCCATCTTGGGCACCATGCCGCTCGACAGGCTCGGGATGAGCCGCTCCAGCTCCGCCGCGTCCAGCTGGTCGATCAGTTCGGTGTTGTCGGGCCAGTTGGCGTACAGGCCCTCGACGTCGGTGAGCACGACCAGCTTCTCCGCGCTCAGCGCCACGGCGAGGGCGGCGGCGGCGGTGTCGGCGTTCACGTTGAAGACCTCCCCGTCGACGCCGCGCGCCACGCTGGAGACCACGGGGATGCGGCCGTCGGCGATCAGGGCCTGGACCGCGCCGGGCTCGACCTTGACGATCTCGCCGACCTGGCCGATGTCGACCGGGCTGCCGTCGACCATCGCGCTCTTGCGCTCGGCGGTGAACAGGTGGGCGTCCTCGCCCGACAGGCCGACCGCGAACGGGCCGTGCCGGTTGACCAGGCCCACGATGTCGCGGTTGACCTGGCCGACCAGCACCATCCTGACGACCTTCATGGCCTCCGGGGTGGTGACGCGCAGCCCGGCGGTGAAGGTCGACTCGATGCCGAGCCGGTCTAGATGCTCGCTGATCTGCGGGCCGCCGCCGTGCACGACGACGGGCCGGAGCCCGGCGTAGCGCAGGAAGACGATGTCCTCGGCGAAGCCCTCCTTGAGCGCCTCGTCGGTCATCGCGTTGCCGCCGTACTTGATCACGATGGTGGCGCCGTGGAAGCGCTCCAGCCAGGGCAGCGCCTCGATCAGCACGCCCGCCTTGGCGTGTGCGGTGCCGGCCCTCATGAGGAGTACGCCGAGTTCTCGTGGACGTAGTCGGCCGTCAGGTCGGTGGTGTGCACGGTCGCGGTGTGCGGCCCGGCCGACAGGTCGACGGTGATGGTCACGTCGCGGGGGCGCATGTCCACCTTGGCGCGGTCGTCGCCGACCGCGCCGGCCCGGCAGATCCAGATGCCGTTGATGGCGACGTTGAGCCGGTCGGGCTCGAACTCGGCGTCGGTGGTGCCGACGGCCGACAGCACGCGGCCCCAGTTGGGGTCCTCGCCGTGGATGGCGCACTTGAGCAGGTTGGAGCGGGCGACCGCCCGGCCCACCTTGACCGCGTCGTCCTCGGACGCGGCGCCGACCACCTCGATGGCGATGGCCTTGGAGGCGCCCTCGGCGTCGACGAGGAGCTGCCTGGCCAGGTCGGCGCAGACCTCGGTGACCTTCTGCTCGAACTCCGAAATATCGGGCTTCGTCCCGGAAGCGCCGCTCGACATCAGCAGGACCGTGTCATTGGTCGACATGCAGCCGTCGGTGTCGAGCCGGTCGAACGTCTGCGCGGTGGCCCTGCGCAGCACCGCGTCGAGCTCCTCGGCGGTGAGGTCGGCGTCGGTGGTGATGACGCTGAGCATGGTGGCCAGGCCGGGGGCGAGCATGCCCGCGCCCTTGGCCATGCCGCCCACCATGTAGCCGTCGCCCCGCTTGAAGGAGATCTTGGACACGGTGTCGGTGGTGCGGATGGCGTCGGCCGCGGCCAGGCCGCCGTCGCGGGAGAGCTGTGCGGCCGCCACCTCCACGCCGGGCAGCAGGTCGTCCATGGGCAGCCGCTCGCCGATCAGGCCGGTCGAGCAGACCGCGATCTCGCCCGCGGAGTCCTCGATGACCTCGGCCACCTTCTCGGCGGTGGCGTGCGTGTCCTGGAAGCCCTCGGGGCCGGTGCAGGCGTTGGCGCCGCCCGAGTTGAGGACGACCGCTCGCAGCCGGCCGCCGCGCAGGACCTGCTGTGACCAGAGCACCGGGGCGGCCTTCACGCGGTTGGCGGTGAAGACTCCGGCGGCCGCGCGGCTCGGACCGTCGTTGACGACGAGGGCCAGATCACGCGAGCCGCCCGCCTTGATGCCGGCGGCGACGCCCGCGGCCCGGAAGCCGAGAGGTGCGGTCACGCTCATACGGCCTCCCTCATCGTCCGCCAGGGTGTCAGCCACCCGTGCTTGCTGGTTGATCGACTGCGCTTGCTCACGGAGCAACTCCTGTCAGGGGGAGGCCGAGCTCTTCCGGCAGGCCGAGGGCGAGGTTGGCGCTCTGGACAGCGCCTCCGGCCGTGCCCTTGGTGAGGTTGTCGATGGCGATGACGGCGACCACGCGGCCGGCGCGCTCGTCGAGCGTCACCTGCACGGCGGCGGTGTTGGCGCCGTAGGTCATCGCGGTGGCGGGCCAGGTGCCTTCGGGCAGCAGGCGCACGAACGGCTCGGCCTTCAGCGCCACTTCGTAGGCGGTCCTGAGCGACTGCTGGGTGAGGCCGGGCTTGGCGGGAGCCGAGCAGGTGGCCAGGATGCCGCGGCTCATCGGGGCCAGGGTCGGGGTGAACGACACCCGCACCGGCACGCCCGCGGCCAGGCTGAGGCCCTGCTCCATCTCCGGCGTGTGGCGGTGCGTCCCGCCCACGCCGTAGGCGCTGACCGAGCCCATGACCTCGCTGCCCAGCAGACTGGGCTTCAGCGACCGCCCGGCGCCGCTGGTGCCGCTGGCGGCCACGACCACCACCTCCGGCTCGGCCAGGCCGTGCGCGAAGGCGGGCAGCAGCGCCAGCAGGACGGAGGTCGGGTAGCAGCCCGGCACCGCGATGCGGGTGGCGGCGCGCAGCACGTCGCGCTGGCCGGGCAGCTCGGGCAGGCCGTAGGGCCAGGTGCCGGCGTGCTCGCCGCCGTAGAACTCCTGCCAGGCGGCGGGGTCGGCGAGCCGGTGATCGGCGCCGCAATCGACGACGAGCGTATCCTTGCCGAGCTGGGCGGCCACCGCCGCCGAGTGGCCGTGCGGCAGGGCCAGGAAGACCACGTCGTGGCCGGCGAGCGCCTCCGCGGTGGTCTCCTGGATGATCCGGTCGGCCAGCTGGGGCAGCTGGGGCTGGTGGGCGCCGAGCGCGCTGCCCGCGCTGGAGGCCGCGGTGAGCGTGCCGATCTCCAGTTCGGGGTGGCTGAGCAGGAGGCGGAGCAACTCGCCACCCGCATAGCCACTGGCGCCGGCGATCGCCGCTCTCATCAGACCTCCTGCATGTTCATGCATCCGTGCTCATGTTCTTGCTTATCGATGATGCCCTCCAGAGGGTGCACATGCAAGCCGATAGCGCCGAGTGTCCAGATGTCGAGACGATGTCCGAGCCCTCATTCCCCCTGCGACCGGCCGTGAGGACGCCTAGCGCTACGTACCTACCGGTCGGTATTGTGATGTATTCGACAGTCGTGACCTGCCGGGAGTACTGCGTAATGACCCTTTCGCACGACGAGGTTCAAGCCAAACTCACCGCCCCGGGCGAGCTTTTCGAGACCGTGGAGCTCGGCGACACCGGAATACGCACGTGGAAACACGCCCCCACCGACCACCGTGCTCTGCTCGACATCAGCAGGTTCCACGGCGACAAGGTCTTCCTGGTCTACGAGGACGAGCACATCACCTTCGAAGACCACTTCCGGCGGGTCGCGGCCCTGGCCGGCCGCCTCATCGAGGACTACGGCGTGAGCAAGGGCGACCGGGTGGCGATCGCCATGCGCAACTATCCGGAATGGTCGATCGCCTTCTCCGCCGTCCTGGTCTGCGGGGCCATCGCCGTGCCGCTCAACGCCTGGTGGACCGAGCCCGAGCTGGCCTACGGGGTGAGCGACTCGGGGGCCAAGGTGCTCATCGCCGACGCCGAGCGCGCCGTCAAGCTGCTGGGGACCGGCGTGCCGCTGATCGTCGTCAGGGGTGAGGCGCCGGAGGGCGCGCGGACCTTCGAGGACGTGCTGGGCGAGGTCACGCCCGAGGCGGCGCTGCCCGTGGTCGACCTCTCCCCCGACGACCCGGCCACCATCTTCTACACCTCGGGCACCACCGGCCACCCCAAGGGCGCGCTCGGCACGCACCGCAATCTGGGCCAGTCGCCGATGACGGTCGCCTACGGCTTGATGCGCGCCGTGACGATGGCGGGCAAGGACTACGCCGCGGCCGCCACCGTGCGCAGGGTGACGCTGCTGACCGTGCCGCTGTTCCACGTCACCGGCTGCTTCTCCGCGCTGACCACCACCATGTTCAGCGGCGGCTGCCTGGTGCTCATGTACAAGTGGGACGCCGGGAAGGCGCTGCGGCTGATCGAGCGGGAGCGGATCACCGCGATGCTCGGGGTGCCGACCAACGCCTGGCAGCTCCTGTCGCACCCGGACTTCGGCTCCTACGACCTGTCGTCGCTGACCACGCTCGGCTACGGCGGCGCCCCCGCGCCGCCCAAGCTCCTGGAGCGCATCACCCAGAACCTGCCCGACCGGGCGCCCTCCAACGGCTACGGCATGACGGAGACGACGGCGCTGGCCATCGGCAACGGCGGCGCGGACTACCACGCCAGACCCGACAGCATCGGCCGCCCCACGGCCGTGGTGGACGTGCGCGTCGTCAGCCCGATGGGCGAGGAGCTGCCCGCCGGCGAGGTGGGCGAGCTGTGCGTGCGCGGCCCGAACGTCATCCGGGGCTACTGGAACAAGCCCCAGGCCACCGCCGAGACGTTCGTGAACGGCTGGCTGCACACCGGCGACCTGGCCAGGATCGACGAGGAGGGCTTCGTCTACATCGTGGACCGGGCCAAGGACATGGTGATCAGGGGTGGCGAGAACGTCTACTGCGCCGAGGTGGAGGCGGCCCTGTTCGAGCACCCGGCGGTGGACGACGTGGCGGTGATCGGCGTACCGCACGACGAGCTCGGCGAGGAGGTGGGCGCGGTGGTCCGGCTGGCGCCTGGCGCCACGGTCACCAAGGAGGAGCTGCGGGCCTTCCTGACCGGCCGGATCGCCCCGTTCAAGATCCCGGCGCACGTCTGGTTCCACGACACCGAGCTGCCGCGCAACCCGGGCGGCAAGATCCTCAAGACGCACCTGCGCAGGCAGATTCTGGGCGGCTGAACGATCGTGACCCGCGCGGCATCCAGATTTTGGGATCCGCGCGGGTTTGCACGTTTCTGGGACTACCTAGGTAATCCGAATATGGGTAGTGACATAGGGATTTATCACCTGCTGCTGGCGTATGGGGGGAGAGATCCTGGTTAACTCGACTGTTTACCTGGATGGGGAGAATGATGTGTCAGCACCACCCGCCGTGTCCGCCTGCGGACGCCCCGAACCATGAGGCCGCCCGGCTCGTCGCGTATCACCCGGAACAGGGCTGGGGGCTGCTCTGCAACGGGGTCGTGTCCTTCGACGACACGGGCGAGCTGCTGCCGGACGGACAGGCCGTGCCCGCCGGCACCGCGGAGGGCGTGGCATGAACCTGCTCGTACAGCGACTGGTGACGGCCATGACCGGGGACCGGACCGGAACGGTCTCCTGGACGTTCCCGCCCACCGCCGTCTCCGTCCGCAGAGCCCGCCACCAGGCTCGCACGCAGCTGGAGCAGTGGGGCTACGGCCGGCACGGCGAGGTCGTCGAGCTGCTCGTCAGTGAGCTGGTGACGAACTCGCTCCGGCACGGCCAGGGGCAGATCCAGGTCACCATGTCCGTCGAGGACGGGGTGTTGCGCTGCGGGGTCGAGGACGAGAGCGACCAGCCGCCGCGCATGCGCGAGTTGAGCTGGGACGCCGAGCGGGGGCGCGGCATGCACCTGGTCGACATGCTGGCCTGCTGCTGGGGCAGCGAGAGCACCCGCCTGGGCAAGGTCGTCTGGTTCCGGCTGGCCGTGCGGGCCGGCGCCACCTGCTGGCAGACCGCTCCCGGCGTGTGCTGATCACTCTTCGGGCCCTCTCCCGGGCCCTTCGTCACGCGATGCCCAAAAGTAGTTGCAGCTCCTTTGACCTGCCGGTACGCATCCTTCTAGAGAACCGGGCATAACCACATAGTCCAGGCATGCCCTCACAAAAGGAGCTGCCTTCCCGGCATGAAGGCATCCATGACTGCGGTGACAGCGAGCTCCACCCGGCGACGCCGGCCGAACGGGCTGCCCGCCGAGGTGAACAGTTTCGTGGGGCGTCGGCACGAGGTGGCCGCCGCCAGGCAGGCCCTCAGCGAGTCACGCTCGGTGACGCTGACCGGCGCGGGCGGGGTCGGCAAGACCCGGCTCGCCCTGCGGGTGGGCGAGGAGGTGGCACGCGCGTTCAGGGACGGCGTGTGGCTGGTGGAGCTGGCAACGCTGGACGGCCCCGGCCTGCTCGCCCAGACCGTGGTCGAGGCCCTGGAGATCCGCGGCTCCTCGGCCTCCGAGCCCCTGCGGGTTCTCACCGACCACCTGCACGACAAGCAGGCCCTGCTGATCCTGGACAACTGCGAGCACCTCGTCGAGGAGTCCGCCGTGCTCGTGGAGAGACTGCTGCGCGCCGCCCCTGAGGTACGCGTCCTCGCCACCAGCCGGCAGGCGCTGGGCATCGCCGGTGAGCAGGCGCTGACCGTACCGACGCTGCCGCTGCCCGCGGACGGCGAGCCCCGCGAGTCGCTCGACGCCCTTCTGCGGTCCGACGCGGTGCGGCTGTTCGCCGAGCGGGCCCGCGCCGTCCTGCCGACCTTCACCGTCACCGAGGAGAACCGGGACGTGGTGGCGGCCATCTGCCGCCACGTCGACGGCCTGCCGCTCGCGATCGAACTGGCGGCCGCCCGGCTGCGGGCGCTGTCGGCGCAGCAGATCCTCGACCTGCTGGACGACCGCTTCCGCCTGCTCACCGCCGGGTCGCCCGCCGTGCTGCCCCGCCATCAGACGCTGCGCGCGCTGATCGACTGGAGTCACGCCCTGTGCTCGGAGCAGGAGCGGCTGCTGTGGGAGCGCGCCGCCGTGTTCACCGACGGCTTCGGGCTGCCGAGCGCCGAGGAGGTGTGCGCGGGTCCGGGAATCGCCCGCGAAGAGGTCGTCGACCTGGTGATCGGCCTGGTGGACAAGTCCATCCTGATCCGGGAGGAGCACCAGCAGGACGTGCGTTACCGGATGCTGGAGACGATCCGCCAGTACGGCCGCGACCGGCTCGCCGCCTCCGGCCAGGAGGACACGCTGCGGCGGCGGCATCGCGACCACTACCGCGCCCTGGCCGCCCGGGTGCGCTCGGAGCTGTTCGGGCCCGCGCAGGTGGCCTGGTTCACCCGGCTCCACCTGGAGCACGCCAACCTGCGCGCCGCGCTGGAGTACTCCTTCGGCGAGCACGGCGAGCACGGCCATCCAGACGACATCGCCGCCGGCATCGAGATGGCCACCGACCTGCTCTACCACTGGATCACCAGCTACTACCTCGGCGAGGGGCGGCGCTGGCTCGACCAGGGGCTGGCCACCTACACCGAGCCGGACGAGATACGCGCCCGCGCGCTGTGGGCCAACAGCTGGCTGGCCATCATCCAGGCCGACATGCCCGCCGCCACGACGATGCTGAAGGAGAGCCGCGGCATCGGCGAACGCCTGCAGAACGAGTCGATCCTCGGCTACGCGGCCCTGTTCTCCGGCATGGTCGCCATGTCCGACGGTCGCGCGGAGACCGCGGTCAAGCTGTACGAGGACGCCCTCGCCAGGCATGCCGACACCCAGGACCCGGTGGGCCGGACGCTGTCGCTGATCCGGCTGTCTCTCGCGCACTCCTTCCTCGGCAACTCCTCGCTGGCCATCTCCCTGGCCGAGGAGTGCATCGCCCTGTGCGACGCCCACGACGAAGGCTGGCATCGCGCGTACACCTCGATGGCGCTGGGCGTGGAGGAGTGGCGGCGGGACAACGTCGAGCGCGCGACCGAGTTGGAGAAGCAGAGTTTGCGCTTCAACGGCTCGCTCGGTGACGCGCTGGGCTCCGGCGTCAACCTGGAGGTGCTGGCGTGGATCGCCGCCGACCAGAAGCGGTATCGGCGGGCGGCCCGGCTGCTGGGGTGTCTCATGACGGTCTGGCGGTCCGTCGGCGCGCCGCTGTCCGGCTACGGGCATCTGGCCGGCTATCACGACGACTGCGAGGCACGTACCCGCAAGGCGCTGGGCGAGCCGGCCTTCACCGCCGCCGTCCGGCGCGGCGCCCGGCTCTCCTACGACGAGGCGCTCGCCTACGGCCTGGAGGAGGACAGGCCCGCGGAGGAGGAGCCCGCCGAGCCCGCGCCGCTCACCCGGCGGGAGACCGAGATCGCGCGGCTGGTCGCCCAGGGGATGACGAACAAGGAGATCGCGGCGTCCCTGGTGATCGCCCAGCGGACGGCGGAAGGCCACATCGAGCATATTCTGACCAAACTCGGCTTCAACTCCCGCTCGCAGATCGCCGTGTGGGTCGGCGAGCAGGCCAGAGCCTCCTCCGAGGCCTGACGACCGCGCGTCAACCGGTCCGTCTGGACCACGTCCTGACCAGCCAGGCCAGCCAGGCAAGCGCCAGGAGGGCGCACCCGCCGGCCGCGATCCGGTAGCCGCCCGCCGCGGCCGTCGCCCGGTCCGCGCCCTCGGCGGCGGTGTAGACCGTGCGGCCGTCGACCACCGCGCCCAGCGCCCTGATCACATACGCGGCGTCGGGGTGGCGGCGGGCCCGCGCGACGGACTCCGCCGCGTCGGCGGCCACGTCGAGCCGCACCCGCGCCCCGTCAGGCACCCCGCCGGTGGGCGGCCGTTCGAGCCGGAAGGTCACGTTGGCCGGATACTCGGCCAGCGTCAGCGCGAACACCACCCTCGTCGAGGTCCGGTTCCCGTTCCCGGCGCTCTCGGTGAAGGCGCGGTAGCCGGCCGCCGTCCCCTCCACCACGCTCCCGGCCCGCGCCAGGGCGCCGGGCTCCCGTCGTGCACCCTGGTCGTTGAGGAACAGCGCCATGCCGGCGAGGATCAGCACGGGGATGATCCGCACCCGCCACCAGGTGATCGACCCCACCGTGTCCTCCCTCGACGCGCCTGCGACCGGACTCTAATCGCCCGGGCCGTTTCTCCTCATCTGAGCTGACCGTCGTCGCAGGTCACCGCCCCTATCAGGGCTCCTCGGAGGATCGGCGTTACCTCCCACGTAATCGCGGCGGCTATGTGCCCGGTGAGACCTTGGCGTTGTCGAAAACGACCTAAGGAGACGTGAAATGAGCACTCCTGCCACCGCCGATCGCACCAGGTTCCTGCGCCTCGTCCTGGCCCTCGACGCCGCCGTCACGGGGGTCAACGGGCTGGCCTACCTCGCGGGCGCCGGTCTCCTCACCGACCTGCTCGGACCCGACGCGGGCCTGCTGCGCGGGCTCGGGATCTTCCTGCTCGGGTACGGCGCGGCGGTCGGCCTGCTGGCCGCTCGCGGCACCGTCAGCAGGGCGGCCACCATGGCGGTCATCGGGGTGAACCTGGCCTGGGCGCTCGGCAGCGTCGCCGCCGTCCTCACCGGGGTGCTGGAGTTCACCACGATCGGGGCGGTCTGGGCCATCGCCCAGGCGCTCGTGGTGGCGGTCTTCGCCGAGCTCCAGATCACCGGCCTGCGCAGGCTGCGCTGACACGCCGTACCTCATAGACCGAAATATCGTTTGAAAGGCTGAAAAATCATGAGCAATCTGGTCGAGCGTTACCTCGCCGCCTGGAACGAGACCGACGCCGTCGCCCGCGCCAAGGCCGTCGCCGAGGTGTGGACCGAGGACGCCACCTACACCGATCCGCTGGCCGACGTGGCCGGGCACGCCGGGATCGCCGCCGTGATCGAGGGCGCCCAGGGGATGTTCCCCGGCTTCGTCTTCACCGCCGGGAAGGTGTACGACGCCCACCACGGCATCGCCCGCTTCACCTGGCATCTGGGCCCGGGGGGCGAGGAGCCCGTGGTGATCGGGTTCGACGTGGTGGAGCTCGCCGGGGACGGCCGGATCAGCAAGGTCCTGGGCTTCCTGGACCAGGTCCCCACCGCCTGACGCCCCACCCGCGCCCTTGGCCTCCGGGACACCGGGGGCTTTCGGCGTGCCGGGGCGGTGGCGAAGGTCACGGCGGGTGGAAAACCGTTTGTGGGGCGTGGCGCGGCAGGAGAGAATCGGACTCCGTGTCCGATCGCATCAAGAACCTCGCATCCCACCTCGCGCTGGACGTGAGCCCGCTACGCGACTCACGCGACTTCCGGTTGCTGATGGTGTCGGGCGTCGTGACGATGTTCGGCACGTTCATCACCATGGTGGCGGTGCCCTACCAGATGTGGGAGCTGACCGGCTCCTACCTGGCGGTCGGGCTGATGAGCCTGGCGGAGTTCGCGCCCATGGTGGTCTGCGGGCTGTGGGGCGGGGCGATCGCCGACTCGCTGGACCGCCGTAAGGTCATCCTGCTGAGCGAGCTGGGGCTGGCGGTCACCTCGGCCCTGCTCATGGTCAACGCGATGCTGCCGGAGCCGCAGATCTGGGTGCTGTACGTGGTCGGCGCGCTGGCGACGGGCATCAGCTGCCTGCAGCGGCCCAGCATGGAGTCCCTGATCCCGCAGGTCGTCCGGCACGACCAGCTCGGCGCGGTGGCGGTGCTGACCAGCGTGCGCTGGAACTTCGGCGCGATCGCCGCCCCGGCGCTGGGCGGCCTGCTGGTGTCCACGCTCGGCACGGCCTTCGCCTACGGGCTCGACACCCTCAGTTTCGTGCTGTCGCTGTTGCTGCTCTGGCGGATCGAGTCCAGGGCGCCGGCCCAGGACGCCGGGTCCGCCTCGCTCGGCTCGCTGGTCGAGGGCTTGCGCTATGCCGTCGGCCGCAAGGATCTGGTCGGCACCTACCTGGTCGACATCGCCGCGATGGTGTTCGCCATGTCGACCTCCCTCTACCCCGGCCTGGCCGAGGAGTACGGCGCGCTGGAAGCCGTCGGGCTGCTGTACTCGGCGGGCGCCGTCGGCGGCCTGCTGGCCTCGCTGACCGGCGGGTGGACCGCGCGCGTGCGCCGGCACGGCCTGGGCGTGCTGGTGGCGGCGCTGCTGTGGGGCGTGGCGGTGACCCTGGCCGGGCTGGTCCCGAACTTCTGGACGATGGCCGCCTGTCTGGCGCTCGCGGGCGCGGCCGACATGGTCAGCGGCATCTTCCGGATGACCATGTGGAACCAGACGATCCCCAACGAGATGCGCGGCAGGCTGGCGGGCATCGAACTGCTCTCCTACTCCACCGGCCCGATGCTGGGCAACACCAGGGCGTCGCTCATGGAACGGCTCGGCGGGCCCCGGATCTCGATGGCCGCGGGCGGGTTGCTGTGCGTCGCCGCCGTGGCAGCGCTCGCCGCCGCGCTGCCGCAGTTCCGCCGCTACGACTCCAGCACCGACGAGCACGCGCTGGCGGAGCGCGCCCGCCGAGCCGAGCAGGCCCCGGTCTGAGCCGGTCTAGTTCGGGTCTAGGTCCGCACGCCTTCCGGTTCGAACGAGCTCAGACTCGGGTCGTAGTCCGAGGCGCCGATGTCGTACATGGGCGTCATCCAGTGGTAGAAGTTGTCGCCGCGTTCCCGGAGCAGGTCGTACAACCTGCGCATGAGACGGCGGCGCACCGGCTGCAGCTCCGGGTGCGGATACCGGTTGGTGAGCTCGTGCGGGTCCTCGGCGAGGTCGTAGAGCTCGTTGACCGACTCGGGGTTGACCACGAGCTTGTACCGTTCGTCGCGGATCATCCGTTGCGGGTACGGGAAGTGGTGACCGTGGAACTCGGCGACCAGCTCGGCGGGCCACTCTGGGTGCTCGCCGCGGACGAGCGGCACCAGGCTGCGGCTGTCCACCGCCGGTGACGGGTCGCAGCCGGCCAGGTCCAGGATCGTGGCCGTACAGTCGGTGAGCGTGACGAACTCGTCCCGGACCTGCGGCTCGGCGCCCGGAACCCGGATGATGCCGGGGATACGGTAGATGTCCTCGTACATCGCCGGGCCCTTGTCGTGCAGCCGGTGGGCCCCGGTGAACTCGCCGTGGTCGGCGGTGAAGAAGACGGCCGTCTCCTCGGTGAGGCCGAGCTCGTCGAGCCTGGCCAGGATCCGGCCGATCTGCTCGTCGATCAGCGTGACGTAACCCCAGTAGACCGCGATCAGCTTGCGGGTGACCTCGATCGGGATCGTGTCGAACGTCCAGTGCGCGCTGTAGTTGCGCTGCACGGGAGGCTTGCCCTCGAAGGTCTCCGCGATCGACGGCGGCAACTCGACCAGGGCGGGATCGTACCGGTCGAAGTACTCGTCCGGCAGCAGATAGGGCAGGTGCGGCCCGAAGAAGTGGGTGGCGAGGAAGAACGGCCGCCCGTCCTCGGCGTAGCGGTCCAGCTGCTCGATCGCCCGGGTCGCCAGATAGTGCTCGAACGTCGCCTCGACCGGCTGGTGCAGCCGGGCGGCCAGCAGGTTGCCGGGATTGCCGTTGGGCGTGGTGCCGCGGATCAGGTCGGAGATCCGGTACGGCGGCAGCCCCCGCTCGGCCAGGTAGGCCAGGTAGTCGGGGTGGTCGACGGGATTGTGCCAGCCCGGCAGGTCGGGACCGTCGAAGCCGTACGACGCGGCGTTGCGGTGGGTGCCGCCGTGCCACTTGCCGATCAGGCCCAGCTGGTAGTCCCGCTCCCGCAGCGCGTCGGGAAAGGTGAAGGCATCGGCCCGCAGGTCTTCGAGATAACCGACGTTGCGCTCGTAGTTCGCCAGGAGCCGGTGCCGGAACGGCGCCTGCCCGGTGAGCAGGCTGGCGCGCGCCGGCGTGCAGATGGCCGTCGGCGTGTAGAACCGATCGAATCGCGTACCGGTCGCGGCCAGCCTGTCGAGGTGCGGCGTGGCGACGTGCGGGTTGCCGTAGCAGCCCAGCGTGTCGACGCGATGCTGATCGGTCATCAGGAACAGCAGGTTCACTTGCTGAAGGCCTTCGTGTAGAGGTCACCGGTGTAGTAGGTGGCCGGGTCGGGGGCCGACGGGAGCTGGCCCGTGCTGACGAAGAAGTCACCCAGGCTGTTGAGCCATTTGCCGACGCTGCCGTCCTTGGTCTTGGCGACCAGGTCGGCGGTCGTCATGGTCTCCACGTTGGCCGCGTCCGCCTGGACCTTGGCCTTGTCGAGCTTGAGCAGGGCGGCGGCTTCGGCGATCGCCTCGTCCGGATGGGCGGCCCGCCAGTCGTTGGCGTCCTGCAGCACCTTGATCACCTTTTCGGTGAGCTCGGGCGCCACCTGGGTGCCGCCGACGAAAGCCGTCGGGAAGGAGTTGTCGGGGAACTCCTTGGTGCTGGCGAGCTCCACCGTCCCGGGCACCTTCGCCTTGATGTTGTCGATCAGGGGGTACCAGATACCGGCGCCGTCGATCTGGCCGGCGACGAACGCGGAGACGACGGTGGCCGGGTCCATGGGCACCTTCTCGATGTCCTCGGCCGTCATGCCCGCCTTGCGCAGGGCCAGGTTGAGCACCATGTCGCCGGAGGTCCCCTCGGGGACGCCGACCTTCTTGCCCTTGAGCTGCTGCATCGTGGTGATGCCGGGCCTGGCGATGACGCGGTCGGCGTACGCGAGCGTGTTGATCGCGACGACCTTGGCCTTGCCCGACGCGGGCAGCCACATGGCTCCGGGGCCGATGTAGCCGAAGTCGAGGTCGCCCGCGCCGAGCGCCTGGATCTGCAGCGGGCCGTTGGTGAAGACCTTGATGTCGGGAGTGAGCCCCTGCTTCTCCCACATGCCCTGCTTCTCGGCGATGGCGAGGAGGCTGGCGCCGTTGTAGTCGCTGATGTAGCCGAATCGGACCGTGGAGCCGTCGGAGGAGCAGGCGGTCACGGACAGCGAGAGCATGGTCACCGCTGCGGCGGTGGTCAGGGCGCGTCGAAGTACACGCATGGCGGTACGTCCTTTCTGGGGGGGTGGGTGGGCGTCAGGCCGCGGGGGCGGCCGGTGCCTGGTGGTAGACGGAGTGCCAGACCTCGTTACGGATCCGGCCGAACTCCTGGGAGAGCCGCATCTCCTCGGTCCGGGGGTAGGGCAGGTCCACGTCGACGATCTGCTGGACGCGGCCCGGCCTGGCGGCCATCACGATCACCCGGCTGGCGAGGTAGACGGCCTCGTCGACGTCGTGCGTGATGAACATGACCGTGCGCTGCTCCTGGCTCCAGGTGTGCAGCAGCTGGTCCTGCAGCTGCACCCGGGTCAGCGCGTCCAGCGCGCCGAACGGCTCGTCCATGAGCAGGACCTGCGGGTTGACCGCGTACGCGCGGGCGATGGCGCATCGCTGCTTCATCCCGCCCGACAGCGTCTTGGGCAGCGCGTCGGCGAAGTCGGTCAGCCCGACGAGCTCGATGGCCCGCTCGGCTCGCCGCCTGCGCTCCTCGGCGGAGATCGCGGTCAGCTTGAGCCCGAACTCGACGTTCTTGCGGACCGTCAGCCAGGGGAAGAGCGCGTACTGCTGGAAGATCACCCCGCGGTCGGGACCGGGGCCGGTGACCGGCACTCCGTCCACCAGCACCTCCCCCTCTGTGGGCCCGACGAGTCCGGCGGCCATGCTCATCAGCGTGCTCTTGCCGCAGCCCGAGGGGCCGACGACCGTGACGAACTCCTGGTCGGCGATGTCCAGGCGGACACGATCGAGGGCGACGAAGGTGCCGTCCCGCATCGGGTAGGTCTTGACCACGTCCCGGAACGAGATCTTGTTGTTCATCGGCGCTCCTGCCAGTCGGTGAGGCGTCGGTCGGCCAGCAGCAGCAGCCGGTCCATCAGCAGGCCGAGCACGCCGATGGCGATCAGCCCGACGAAGATCGTGGAGAGGTCGTAGTAGAGCTGGGCCTGCTGCATGCGGAAGCCGAGGCCCTCCTGCGCGGCGATCAGCTCGGCGGCGACCAGGGTCCCCCAGGCCGAGCCGAGCCCGACCCGCATGCCGACCAGGATGAACGGGGTGGACGCCGGCACCACGACCTTGAGGAAGATGGTCCGGTCGGAGGCCCCGAGCACGCGCGCGGCGTTGATCAGCGTCTTGTCCACGTCCACGACGCCCTGGAACGTGGCCACCACGCTGGACAGGAACGAGGCCAGGAAGATGACGAAGACCTTCGGCACCTCGCCGATGCCCAGCAGCACGATCGCCAGCGGGATGATCGCCAGCGGCGGGATCGTCCTGAAGAACTGCACGTACGGCTCCAGGAGCCCGCGGGCGGTGGCGTACCAGCCCATCAGGAACCCGACGGGGACGGCCAGCAGGGTGCCGAGGACGAAGCCGAGCAGCACCCGGCGCAGGCTGGCCGCCGCGTCCAGGAGCAGCGTGCCGTCGGCGATCAGCTCGCCGCCCTTCGCCGCCACCGCGAGCGGGCCCGGCAGGCCCTGCACGCCGATCGATGACAGCAGCGTCCAGAGGGCGAGGCCGAGGGCGACCGCGATCAGGTTGAGCACCACGGCACGCCGCGGCCGGTACGCGCCGGCGCGCCTGTCGGGCGGCATGGACGTCTTCTCTGACGTGATGATCGCGGTCATGGCCGTGCCAATCGGTTCATGTGGGGGTCCTCCGCTTGGTCCGGCTCCGCCGGATAGCGCGACAGCAGTGGTGACTCGTGCAGCACCAGCGCGATGCCGCCGAGGGCGCCGGCGACCTCGCCGAGCGTGGCCTGGCGCAGGCTCACCCGGTTCCGGGCGATCGGCATGATCTGCGCGCCCAGCGTCGCCTCGATCGGCTCCAGGAGTGCGGGGCCGGCCTCGGCCAGCTCACCGCCGATGACGATCATGCTGGGGCCGATCGCGTTGCAGAGCGCGGCGAGCACCGCGCCGATCCGCGACCCGACGTCCCCGAGCAGGTCGAGCGCGGCCCGGTCACCGGACCGGACCGCCTTCACCAGCTCGGCGACGTCGTCGGCGTGCCCGCCCGCGGCGCGATAGGCGTCGAGGACGGATCGGATCGAGGCCACGGTCTCCAGGCATCCCGTGCCACCGCAGTCGCATCGGGACCCGTGCGGATCGACCGTGATGTGCCCGAACTCGCCCGACAGCCCGTACGCGCCCCGGTGCAGGGCCCCGCCGACCACCAGGCCGCCGCCGACGCCGTGGGACAGGCGCAGGTAGAGCACGTCCGCGCCGCCCGCGGCCGCCCCCCAGATCGACTCGGCGAGCGCGGCCAGCCTGGTGTTGTTGTCGCTCATCACCGGCACGCCGAAGCGCTCACGCAGCAGGTCTTCGACCCGGTGGCGGTCCGCCTGCTCCTCTTCGGGGTCGCCGACCGGGCCCACCACACCCACGCCCATCGCGCTGAGCGCGCCCAGCCGCAGGATGCCGCCGGTGTGGTTGCCGGTCAGGCCGCCGACGAGCCGGCCGGCGAGCTCCACCTTGCCCTCCCAGGACAGGTCGGCCGGGTGCGGCTCGCTGGCCGAGCCGACGATCTCGTGGGCGACGTTGACGGCGGCCACGTGCACCGCGCGCCGGGCGAAGTCGATGCCGATCGCCTGGCCGGCGTCGGGGTTGAGCGTCAGCGTCTCGGCCGGGCGGCCTCGCCCGCGCGGAGCCTCCTGCGAGGTCGCGGTGACGACCGCGCCGCTGGTGACCAGCTCGGCGAGGATGTCGTACAGGGTCGTACGGGACAGCCCGCAGCGCTTGCCGAGCTCGCCGCGGCTGAGCGGGCCGTGTTTGCGCAGCAGCCCGAGCACGAGCTCTTCGTGCCCGCGCCGCAGTTGTGAGAGGGGACCGAGGTGACGCATGCCGCTGAGTCTGCCGACGGCCGGTCATTTTGGTCAATAACCCGGAAAAATGGCCGTCCGGGTGCCGATCACGGCTTTGACCAGGCAATACACGGCGATTAGGGCACTTGAGGGGGTCGTAACATTCGCGTAACGACAGCGGCGCGCCGTCCCTTCTCGCTCACCTGGTGTTTGACCTGCGGCCATGGACCGGCCAGACAGGAGTCTGTCAGGATCTCACCAGACACCCTAATGTCCTCCTTTATCACCAGAAATCCATGGAAGGTAAGAGAAGAACACATGCGGGTTGCATACGTGGTTGCTACGGCTTTGATGGCTTCTGCCCTGATTACCTCTCCTACGCACGCCTCCGGCAAGCCGGAGTTCCCGGCTGAGGTGTACGGCGGAGCGTGGCCGTCGGGCCATGTGCAGGGGATCGCGGTCGACGAGAAGAAGGGGTTCATGTACTTCTCCTTCACCAACCTCCTCGTCAAGACGGACCTGACCGGTCGCCCCGTGGGCTCCGTCACCGGCTTCACCGGCCACCTCGGTGACCTCGACTTCAACGCCAAGGACGGACGGGTCTACGGCTCCCTGGAGTACAAGGACGCGCAGGCCTTCTACATCGCCATCTTCGACGTCGACCGGATCACCAGCCTCGACATGAACGCCGAGACCTCCGAGGTGGTGACCGCCGTCTACCTCAAGGAGGTCGTGGCGGACTACAGCGCCGACATGAACGGCGACGGCAAGTTCGACGGCAACGTCGGCAACACCCCGGACCACCGCTACGGCTGCAGCGGCATCGACGGCGTCGCCTTCGGCCCCTCGTTCGGCAAGCGGCACGGCAAGCAGAAGCTGACCGTCGCCTACGGCGTCTACTCCAACACCGGCCGCCAGGACAACGACCACCAGGTGCTGCTGCAGTACGACATCACCAAGTGGCGCGGGTTCGAGCGCCCGCTCACCCAGGCCGACCCGCACACCTCCGGCCCCGCCCGCCCCGACGGCAAGTACTTCGCGCACACCGGCAACACCACCTACGGCGTGCAGAACCTGGAGTACGACGGCTACACCGGCAAGTGGCTCATGGCGGCCTACAAGGGCGTCAAGCCGCAGTTCCCCAACTACTCCCTCTTCACCGTCGACGGTTCCGAGCGTCCCACCCGGGGTCCCGTCAAGGGGCAGCCGCAGCCGGAGCAGGGCGACCTGCTCGCCCTCTCCCCCGAAGGCCTGCACCACCCGGAGAGCGGCGTCCGGGGCTGGGAGTCCGGCGGGCAGTACGGCCTGGCGTCACTGGACGACGGCCGCTTCTACGTGACGCAGGACGGCAAGATCGTCGAGGACGGCGTGACCAAGCAGACCGCCCACTCCCGGCTCCACCGCTGGACCGGCCAGACCCCGACCCCGTTCGAGCGCATCCAGTAGCCCTCCGGCCCTCGGCGTCGGACCGTGCCACTCCGGCATGCTCCGACGCCGGGGCTCAGCCCCGCTCGCGCCAGCCGTCGTAGCGCTCCACCAGCTCATCGACCTTCGCCAGGCCACCCTCGTCGAGCCCCTCGGCCACGACCAGCCACTGCGCGTCCTCGGCGTCGTCCTCCCCCGCCAGCGTCTCCCGGACCACCCGCGGCATCCCGAGCCCGGGAAACCATTCGGCCAACGTCTCGGCGACCTCCTCGGCATCGTCCCGCTCACCGAACACGAGTAGCTGCCTCATGGATCGGCATTCTGCCAGCCGTCCGCCGAGGCGCCGAACTGTACGGGATCGTTCACAGACAGTGAACGCGATAGCTTGCTATCGTACGACCATGACGGCCGAAGCGGTGAGTATTGACATGAGAGAGTCCTCGCTGCCCGACTGGATCTTCCCTCCGCCGGAGGGCTTCGTGGCGGAAGACCTCGATCACATTACGGATCTGCCTGCGCACACAGAGTTGATTGACGGAAGCTTGGTCTTCGTGAGTCCACAGGCTTCTTTCCATATGCGCATGGTCGACCTTCTGGTCCTCTCCCTGCGCCGCACCGTTCCGGATGATTTCCGGATACGTCGGGAAATGAGCGTCATCCTCGCCAAGGATCAGCGTCCTGAGCCGGACGTGTGCGTCATCCGCGCCGGCGCGGACCAGAGCCCGGAGCAGACCTACTACCATGCCCAGGACGTCACGCTCGTCGTCGAAGTGGTCTCCCCCGAGTCCAGGTCACGGGATCGCAAGCGGAAGCCGGCGCTCTACGCGGAGGCCGGGATCCCGCACTTCTGGCGCGTCGAGAGCAGCGCCGGCCGGCCCGTGGTCTACGTCCATGAGCTCGACCCGCCGACCTCCATCTACGTCCCCACCGGCATCCACCACGAACGCCTCAAGACCACCGTCCCCTTCGACATCGACCTCGACCTCACCGAGATCGACCGCCTCTGACACACGAGGAAAGGGCCGGTACGGAAGCCGTACCGGCCCTTGTCGTCGTGCTTGTCAGGCGCTGCGGAGCTGAGCCCCGACGCGGTCGGCCGCCAGGGCGACGGCGGCGTCGCGGGCGGCGGTCGTCTCCTCGGCCGTCAGCGTGCGGTCCGGCGCCCGGAAGCGCAGGGTGTACGCCAGGGACTTGTTGCCCTCGCCCACCTGCTCACCGGTGTAGACGTCGAACAGCCGGATGGACTCCAGCAGCTCTCCCGCGCCGTCGCGCAGCGCCGCCTCCACGTCGGCCACCGGTGTGAAGTCCGGCACGAGGAGCGCCACGTCCTGGGTCGCCACCGGGTAGCCGGAGATGGCCGGCGCCTGGACGGGGCCGGGCATGGCCGCCTGCAGGCGGGTCAACTCCAGCTCCATCGCGGCCGTGCGCGGCGGCAGGCCGTAGGCCTCGATGACACGCGGGTGGAGCTCGCCGGCGTGGCCGACGAGGGTGTCGCCGACGTACAGAGCGGCGCACCTGCCGGGGTGCCAGGGCTCGTGCTGGTCGGCGGAGATCGACAGCTCCAGCCGCGCCTCGCCCGCCACCAGCCGCGCGGCCTGCACCGCGTCGGCCCAGGAGGCCTGGCGGCCGGCGCCCCACCAGCCGGAGCGGTCGAACTCGCCGGCGAGCACGACGGCGACCCGGATCGGCTGGTCGGGCAGCGCCTCCTCGATCGAGGCCAGCTCCTCGGCCGTCGGCCTGCGCTCGACGCCGAGCACCGGCGCGGTCGCGGGGGCGCCCTCACGCGGCCGGTAGACGGCTCCGGTCTCGAACAGCGCCACGTCGGTGAAGCCGCGCCCAGCGTTGCGGACCAGGGTCTTGAGCAGCCCCGGCAGCAGCGTCGTGCGCATCAGCGGCTCGTCCTCGGCCATCGGGTTGGACAGCCGCATGGCGCGCCGCCGCGCGTCGTCGGCCGGCAACTGCAGGTGGTCGAAGTCGTCGGCGCTGATGAACGGGTAGGCGAGCACCTCGACGTAACCGGCCTCGGCGAGCGCCCGGCCGACCCGCCGATGCAGCCGCTGCCCTTCGGTGAGCCCGGCGCCGGCCGGGGCCTTGGGCAGGATCGAGGGCAGGTTCTCGTAGCCTTCGAGCCTGATGACCTCTTCGGCCAGGTCGCTGGGGTCGGTGATGTCCGGCCGCCACGAGGGCGGCGTCACCGTGATCATGTCGTCGCCGGCGACGGCCAGCCTGGCCGCCAGCTCGCCGCCCGTCACGACGCCGGTCGGGTCCACGCCGCCCCTGCGCACGGCGGGGTCGTCGCCGTCGACGACGGTGCAGCCGACCTGCTCCAGCCGCTGGACGACGGTCTCCTTGGAGTAGGGGACGCCGGCCACGTCGCCGGGATGGCTCGCCGGGATGGCGATGCGGGCCGGCTGGACGTCCACCTCCGCGTGCGTGACCCCGGGGTGGACGGTGGCGCCGCCCAGCTCGGCCAGCAGTTGCACGGCTCGCCACGAGGCGACCAGCGGCAGCTCCCTGTCGACGCCCCGCTCGAACCGCTTGGAGGCCTCCGACACCAGGTTGTGCCTGCGCGACTCGCGGGAGATGCCGGTCGCCGAGAAGTGCGCGGCCTCGATCACGATGTCGGTCGAGACGCCGGAGATCTCGGTCGCCAGGCCGCCCATGGTGCCGGCCATCGAGATCGGGCCCGAGTCGTCGGTGATCAGGATATCGTCGGGGTCGAGGTCGCGCACGACGTGGTCGAGCGTCTCCAGCCGCTCCCCCTGCCGGGCCCTGCGCACGACGATCTCGCCGGTCAGCCTGCCGGTGTCGAAGGCGTGCAGCGGCTGGCCGAGCTCCAGCATCAGGTAGTTGGTGATGTCGACGGCCAGCGACACCGGGCGCATGCCGGCCCGGGACAGGCGCACCCGCATCCACAGCGGGCTCTGCGCGTCAGGGTCGAATCCGCTCACCTGACGGAGCACGAACCTGTCGCACGCGGTCGGGTCGGCGATCGAGGCGGGCCACGAGGACTCCGCCGGCTCGGGCAGCTCGATGTCGGCGGGGTCGCGGAAGGGCACGCCGAAGCCGGTCGCGGCCTCGCGGGCCACTCCCCTGATCGACAGCGCGTAGCCGATGTCGGGGGTGATCTCCAGCTCGATGACGTCGTCACGCAGGCCGAGCAGCTCGACCACGTCGACGCCGATGGGCGTGCCGGGCGGCAGCACCATGATGCCGTTGTGGTCCTCGCCCAGCCCGAGCTCGCGCTCGGAGCAGATCATGCCCTCGGACAGACGGCCGTAGGTCTTACGCGCGCCGACCTCGAACCCGCCGGGCAGCACTCCGCCCGGGAGCACGACCGGCACCCGGTCGCCGACGGCGAAGTTGACGGCGCCGCAGACGATCTCGCGCGGCGTCGCCTCGCCCACCTCGACCTTGCAGTGCCGGATCGGCTTCTTGAACCCGGTCAGCTCCTCGATCTCCAGCACCTCGCCGACCACGACGTTCTTGACGTCGTAGCCGTGGGAGGTGATGGACTCCAGCTTGAGCCCTGCCGCGGTGAGCTTGTCGGCCACCTCGTGCGCGGTGACCGCCGGGAGATCGACACACTCCCGCAGCCAGGAAAGCGGGACCTTCATCAGATCTCCATTCCGAACGGGAGCGTGAAGCGCACGTCTCCCTCGATCATGTCGCGCATGTCCTCGGCGTTGTGGCGGAACATCAGCGTCCGCTCGATGCCCATGCCGAACGCGAACCCGGAGTAGACGGACGGGTCGACACCGCAGGCGACGAGCACCCGCGGGTTGACCATGCCGCAGCCGCCCCACTCGATCCAGCCCTCGCTCTTGCAGGTGCGGCAGGGCGGGCTGCCGGGCACGGCGGAGGCGCCGCGGCAGACGAAGCACTTGAGGTCCATCTCGGCCGACGGCTCGGTGAACGGGAAGTAGTTGGGCCGGAACCGGGTGGTGATGCCCTCGCCGAACATGACCTCGGCGAACCGGTCGAGCGTGCCCTTGAGGTGGGCCATCGTCAGGCCCTTGTCGACGGCCAGGCCCTCGGTCTGGTGGAAGACCGGGGTGTGGGTGGCGTCGAGCTCGTCGGTGCGGAAGGTCTTGCCGGGCGCGATCGCGTAGCAGGGGGCGCCCCGCTCCAGCAGCGCGCGGATCTGCAGCGGCGAGGTCTGGGTGCGCAGCACCATGCCCGAGTCCGCGGAGCCGACGAAGAACGTGTCGTGCTCGGAGCGGGCCGGGTGGTCCTTGGCGATGTTGAGCGCCTCGAAGTTGAACCATTCGGCTTCGAGCTCGGGGCCCTCGACCACCTCGTAGCCCATCGCGACGAAGCTGTCCTCGATGCGCTCCTGCATGGTGGTCAGCGGGTGGCGGGCGCCGCGGGGTCGCCGGTCCCAGGGCTGGGTGACGTCGACGGCCTCCTCGACGAGCACGCGGGCGTCGCGCTCGGCCTCCAGCTCGGCCTGGCGGGCGGCGAGCGCCTCGCTGATGGCCTTACGGGCACCGCCGACGCGCTTGCCCGCCTCGGCGCGGGCGGCCGGCGGCAGGGCGCCGATCTCGCGGTTGGCGAGCGCGATGGGCGAGCGGTCACCGGCGTGCGCCAGCCTGGCCTGCTTGAGTGCATCGAGGCTGTCGGCCGTCTTGATCGCCGCCAGGGCGTCGGCCTCCATGCGGGACACCTCGTCGGCGTGCAAGGGTGTGACCTCGACCGGGTCGTAGTCAGACAAGAGTGAGCTCCGTATTCAGGGCTTGAGCGGAAAAGTCTAGTGGGGCCCGGACGCCCCAGCCCACCGGTCCTGCTCTACGCGAAGTCAGGGGTGCCGGTGGGCATGGTAAATCGGAAATCCGCCCCGCCCTCGGGCGCCTGCTGCACGATGATGGTGCCGCCGTGGGCCTCGACCAGCCCCTTGACGATGAACAGACCGAGACCGGTGCCGCCGCGCCTGCGGCTGTTGCCCCGCCAGAACTGCCTGAAGACGCGCGGGGCCAACTCGGGCTTGACGCCCTCGCCCTGGTCGCGCACCGACACGGCAACTCCCCATCCCACGGATTCGATCTCTGTCGTCACGGTGCCGCGCCCATGGCGCACCGCATTTTCCACCAGATTAGCGAGGATCTGGTCAACCTTGTCCTGGTCGAGCCACATCTCGGGGAGATTGTCGCCCACGATCAGCTGGAAGCGCTCCTCCTGCTCACCGGCCGCGACCCGGCCCGCGATGATGCGCCGCACCCTGGCCGGCACGTCGACGATCTGCCGGTGCACCTCCATGCGGCCGGACTCGATCCGGGAGACGTCGAGCAGCTCGGTGATGAGCCGGGTGACGCGATCGGCGTCGTTGTTGACGGTCTCGAGCATGACGCGCTTCTGCTCGTCGGTGAAGCGGGTCCACTTCGCCAGCAGCGTCGCGGTGAAGCCCTTGACGCTGGTCAGCGGTGAGCGCAGCTCGTGGGCGACCGTGGAGACCAGGTCGGCGCGGCTGCGCTCCAGCCGGGCGCGGGCGCCGCCGTCGCGCAGGGTGATCGCCACCCGCTCGACGTCGCCGGACCGCTCGGGCTCGCGCACCAGCCTGGCCGCGACGTACAGCTCCTGACCGCCCGGCAGGTGGAGCGGACGCTCCGGCACTCTGGCGCGGGTGCGCAGGCCGCCCTCGGGATCGAGGGCCTTCCACCACTCGCGGCCGTCGTTGTCGCGCAGCGGGAACACGTCGTTCATGTCCCTGCCGATCGCGCGCTCCGCGGGCACCTTGGTGAGCCGGGCGGCGGCGCGATTGACGGCGAGCACGCGGCCGAACCGGTCGGTCACGATGAGGCCGTCGGGAAGGTCGTCGATGGCTATCGTGCACGCGGCGGCCACTACTCGCCCGTCGGTGTCCTCGCCGTGCACGACCTCGCCTCCTCCGCCTACAGGGCCGACAATAGCGGGTTTCACGCCGCCTAGGACACTCGCTGAGCCCTTGCGGACGAGTAAAGGCAGACCGCCGCGGCGGTCGCCAGGTTGAGGCTTTCGGCCCGGCCGTAGATGGGCACCCGGACCACCTCGTCGGCCTGTCCGAGCACCTCGTCGGGGAGCCCCCACGCCTCGTTGCCGAAGATCCACCCGGCGGGTCCGGAAAGATCCACGTCATCGAGGGTGTGCTTGCCCGCGCCGTCCGCGGCGAGCATCCGCAGGCCGCGCTCCCTGAGCACGCCGACCGCCCGCGCCACCGGGACGCCGATCACCACGGGCAGATGGAAGAGGCTGCCCGCGCTGGCCCGTACGCACTTGCCGTTGTACGGATCGACGGAGGCGTCGGTGAAGATGACGGCGTCCGCGCCGGCGGCGTCGGCGGCCCGCATCACGGTGCCCGCGTTGCCCGGATCGCGCACGTGCGCCAGCACGGCGACCAGGCGGGGCGCGGCGGGCAGGGCCTCGTCGAGAGACACGTGCACCAGCCGGCAGACGGCCAGCAGCCCCTGCGGGGTGACGGTCTGGGACAGCTGCGCCATGATCTCGCCGCTGGCGCGGTGGACCGGCACGCCCTGGAGCGTGGCCTCGGTGACGAGCTCGGGGTGGCGCAGCTCGGCCTCGGCGGTGACGAACAGCTCCAGCGTCACGCCGTCGAGCTTGAGCGCCTCGCGCACGGCCTGCGGGCCCTCGGCGAGGAACTTGCGGTCCTGCTCGCGGTAGGCGCGCTTGGTGAGCCTGCGCGCCGCCTTCACCCGCGGCGACCGCACGTTGGTCAGCTCGGTTCCGGCCATCTCTCCCCCTGCTCGCGCGTACGGGACGCCGCACGCCTGCCCTGCAACATGCCGAGGGGCCCACCTGAACGGTGGGCCCCTCGACTCACAAGCCCGGCCGGGCTTGTCGAACGGCTCAGCTCGCGGCCGGCGCGTTCACGTCCGCCGGCAGCGCCTTCTTGGCGGCCTCGACGAGCGTGGCGAAGGTCTGGCTGTCGTTGACCGCGAGGTCGGCCAGGATCTTACGGTCCACCTCGATGTTGGCCAGTCGAAGGCCCTGGATCAGGCGGTTGTAGGTCATGCCGTTCTGGCGGGCGGCGGCGTTGATCCGCTGGATCCAGAGACGACGGAAAGCGCCCTTACGGTCCTTGCGGTCCCTGTAGGCGTACGTCATCGAGTGGAGCATCTGCTCCTTGGCCTTGCGGTACAGCCGCGACCGCTGGCCACGGTAACCGCTCGCCCGATCGAGGACGACCTTGCGCTTCTTCTTGGCGTTGAGCGCCCGCTTCACGCGTGCCATGATTCTTCTCCCCGGGGGTTCGCGTTACTTGGCGAGCAGTTTCTTGATCTTCTTGGAGTCTGCGTCCGAAAGGACGACCTCGTTCTTGAGACGGCGCGTCAGCGTGGACGACTTCCACTCGTTGTAGTGCGCGCGGCTGGCGCGGCGGCGCATGACCTTGCCGGAGCCGGTAAGCCGGAACCGCTTCTTCGCACCGCTGTGCGTCTTCATCTTCGGCATGTCGCCGTCTCTCCTCAATTCGGTCGTGCCGGTGGCCGGGTCGGGGGTGGGCCGACCCGGTCGCGGCGTCTTCGTCGGGCGGTGGCTGCTCGGGATGCCCGGTAAGGCTAACCCGAACTGCGGGTCACGCTTCCTGTGGGGAAGGCTCCTCGCTGCCACTCTGTGCCTTGGCGGCGGCCTTCTCGGCCTTGGCCTCAGCCTTCTTCTTGTGCGGACCGATCACCATGATCATGTTTCGGCCGTCCTGCTTCGGCTGGGATTCGACGAACCCGAGCTCCTGGACGTCCTCGGCCAGCCGCTGCAGGAGCCGGAAACCGAGCTCCGGGCGGGACTGCTCGCGACCACGGAACATGATCGTGACTTTGACCTTGTCCCCCGCCTTGAGGAACCGCACCACGTGACCCTTCTTGGTCTCGTAGTCGTGCGGGTCGATCTTCGGCCGGAGCTTGATCTCCTTGATGATCGTGTGCGCTTGATTCTTGCGCGCCTCGCGCGCCTTCATCGCGGACTCGTACTTGAATTTGCCGTAGTCCATGAGCTTGCACACGGGCGGTCGAGCCGTCGCCGCGACCTCGACGAGGTCAAGGTCGGCTTCCTGGGCGAGCTTGAGCGCATCGTGAATCGACACGATGCCCACCTGCTCACCGTTCGGGCCCACAAGGCGAACCTCGGGAACTCGGATACGCTCGTTGATGCGGGGCTCAGTGCTGATGGGGCCTCCTAGGTTTGCGATCCCTACGTGCTCGTCGTGCCGGAGAGCTTTCGCAGAACGCGAAAAGCCCCGCACGTCGCGCATGCGGGGCCACTGAGCTCTTCGGCGTCGCGGCCTTAAGCTCCCCGGAGAGTCCGGCGTGATCCGTTACCCGGCCGCCTTTCGGCGACTCAGGTGGGAGGGAGACCTCCGCTTGCGCGTCCAGCAGTCATGCCGGACCGATCAGAGAGCTACATTACCACAACCACGAGACTTCCTCGAATCATCCCCGCAGGCCAGAATCCCTCGGCTAGAATTCTGTCCAGAATAGTCAGAAGGGGATCTTATGTCCGTAAATCAGGTGGAAGCCACGAAGTGGCAGCTCCAAGAGGCCAAACAGCGCTTCAGCGAGGTCGTCCGCCGGGCCCACGACGAAGGCCCGCAGATCGTCACCCGGCACGGGCAGGACGTCGCGGTGATCATCGACATGGAGGAGTACCGCCAGCTCAAAGGCGGAGAACCGGACTTCAAGGAGTTTCTGCTCAACGGTCCCGACCTCAGCGAGCTCGACCTGACCCGGGACAAGAGCACGATGCGGGAGATCGACCTGGGAGACGACTGGTGAGCTACGTCCTCGACACCAACATCGTCTCGGAGATGACCAAGCGCACGAGAGACCCCGGCGTGCAGGCATGGCTCGACACCATCACTGGGCCCAACCTGTACCTGAGCGTCATGGTCTTCGGTGAGATCCGCAAGGGCGTCGAACTCCTGCGCCGGCGCGATCCGACGCAGGCGTCAGGCTACGAGTCCTGGCTGGACCATCTCCTGCAGGAGTTCAGGACACGGATCCTTCCTGTCACCACCACCGTGGCCGAAGAATGGGGGCGGATGCACGCCAAGCGCCCGCTTCCGGCCGTCGATGGCCTCATCGCGGCCACCGCCCGCACCCAAGGGTGGATCCTCGTGACACGCAACGTGAAGGACTTCGCCGGGCTCGACGTCAAGATGGTCAACCCGTTCGACTGGCCCGTCTGAGGATCTCCGCCTCGCCGGCGGCGCGCATGGCCGCCACCGGCACGTCCGTCCGGCCCGTCATCAGCTCCACCTGCCGCACCGCCTGGTGCAGCAGCATCTCGAACCCGCCGACCACGGTGCCGCCCGCAGTTCGTACGGCCACCGCCGCGCTGGTCGGCCAGGGCGAGTAGACCACGTCGAAGAGCGCGGGCACCCCCGCCAGCCGGTCGGCGAACACGTCCGCCGCGCCACCCGGCAGCGTGGACACCACCAGGTCGACGTTCGTGAGCGCGTCGAGCTTGTCGAACGTCCGCACCGACAGCGCCACGCCGAGCCGCTCGGCCACCTCCGCCGTCTCCCCCGCCCTGGCCGGATCGCGCACGACCAGCGTCACGGCGAACAGCCCGAGGTCGCGCAGCGCAGCCACCGCCGAGCCGGCCGTCGCCCCGCCGCCCAGCACGGTCGCCGACCGTGGCGCCGGCACCCCGGCCTCCGACAGCGCCCGCCTGATGCCGTACACGTCGGTGTTCTCGCCGTGCGCGGCACCCTCCGCGAACACCACCGTGTTGGCGCCGCCCACCTCGACGGCGAGCTCCGAGACGGTGTCGAGCAGGGGCAGCACGGCTCGCTTGAGCGGCATGGTGAGCGACAGGCCCGCCCACGTGCCCGCCGTGTCCGGCCCCTCGCCCCGCACCGGACGCAGCTCGCGCAGCATCCCGGGCAGCCGCTCCTCGTCGCACTCGAACGACTCGTAGCTCCAGCCGGTCACCCCCATCTCCCGGTAGGCCGCCCGGTGCAGGAACGGCGAGAGGGAGTGGGCGATCGGCGATCCCAGCACGGCGGCACGCATCGGCGCTCAGCCTCCGTTGCGGCGGAGCTTGGCCTCCAGGACCTGGAACTCCGCTTCGGTGGTGGCGAACTCGGTGACGTTGCTCTTCGGGTCCGTCGCCACGAAGAAGAGCCAGGTGCCCTTGGCCGGGTTCAGCGCCGCCTCGATCGCGTGATCACCGGGGTTGGTGATCGGGCCGGGCGGCAGGCCGAGGTTCTTGTAGGTGTTGTACGGGGACTTGATCTCCAGCTCGGCGTGCGTGGCCGTGGTCCGGTAGCGCTTCCAGGCGTACATCACGGTGCTGTCCATCGACAGCGTCATCGGCGGCTTGCGGTTCAGCCGGTTGTAGATGACGCGGGCGATCTTGGGCATGTCCTCGTGGCGACCGGCTTCGGCCTGGATGATGCTGGCGATGGTGATGATCTCGTGCGGCGTGTGGCCGAGGCTCTTGGCTCCGCCCTCCAGGTCGACCTTCTCCGCCGCCTGGTGGAACCGCTGGACCATCCGCGACAGTATGTCGCCGGCCGTGGCCTTGGGCGGGAAGTCGTAGGTCGCGGGGAAGGCGTAGCCCTCGAGCTTGCCCCTGGCGTAGGCCGGCAGGTCGAGTTTGTCGGTGTTCTTGGCCGCGGCCTCGAACTTCTTGCGGTCCAGGCCGGTCTGCTCGGCGAGCTTGGTGTAGGTGTCGGACAGCCGCAGGCCCTCCGCGAGCCGCACCTTCGTGAGCACCCGCTGTTTCGGGTCGAGGAGCAGCTTCACCACGTCGGCGGCCGGCATCTGCTTGCGCACCTTGTACGTGCCGGGCTGGAGCGCGGCGCTCTTGCCGGCGTTGCCGATGGCGTTGGTGAAGGCTCTGGCGCTGGCCACGACCCCCTGCCGCTCCAGTTCCTGAGCCACGTCCGAGGCGATCTGGCCTTCCTTGACCTCGAAGACGATCTCTTCCGTGCCCTGGCCGGTGTAGTCGTCGGGCACGAGAGCGTCGTTGGCCCACCGGTAGCCGTAGTAGCCGCCGCCGCCGATGATGCCGGCCAGGATGATGAAGGCCAGCAGCGGGGCGAGCAGGCCGCCGCGGTTACGGCGCCTGCGCCGCCTGCGGCCGCCGCCGCCTCGCTTGCCGGAGCCTCTGGTGCGGCGTCCGCCCCGGCCGTCGTCGTCCTCGGCGCCGAGGAGGAAGTCCATGTCGAGATCGTTCATAGCTGAGCTGGCCAATCTCCCGGTACAGCGAACCCGGCGTCGATTGGATGCACCGGGCGGTGGGGGGGCACCGAGCGGACGAGGGGGCTGCGCCGGACGTGGCGTGACGGCCGGCGGGAGTCACTGTGGGTAGCCATGCTAGAGGACGGAAAGAGGGTGTGTGTCCCGGATCGGAAGTGCCGCACAGGGGCGACGGCGATCTCCCGCGCGGCGGTGAGCGGCCCGATGAGCATCAGTTCGTCCCGAGGTTCTCGTTCAACTCTTTCCGGTATCTCACGAACTCGCTCTCTTTGTTGGTGAATTTGGTGATTCTATGCACCGGATCCGTCGTAACGAACCAGCGCCAATCACCCTTCGCCGGGTACAGCGCCGCCATCAGCGCCCTCTCTCCCGGATTGGCGATAGGGCCCGGCGGCAGTCCCTTGCGGGCGAAGGTGTCGTACGGCGAGTCACTCCGCGTGACGTTGACGGCCCGGCCGTCCTGGGCGTACGCGAGGGTGCTGTCCAGCCGGAGCGGCAGGCCGCGCCTGAGCCGGTTGTAGATCACTCTAGCGATCTTCGGATAGTCCGGCTCCGCGCAGGCCTCAACCTGGACGATGCTCGCCACCGTGACGGCCTCCAACGGCGTGAGATGCACCCGCGCCGCCCGCTGCCGCAGCCGCAGCTGCCTGGCGGTGACGCCGAACCGCTCCACCATCGAAGCCAGCACGTCCACGCCCCTGGCCGCGGGCTCCACCTCGTACGTCGCCGGAAAGAGGAACCCCTCCAGCCCCGCGGCGTACGCCGGCAGCCCCACCAGGGCGGGATCGACCCCGCGCAGCTCGTCCAGCGGCAGCCCGGAATGCGCGGCGACCCGCCGCAGCGTCTCCGCCACCCGCAGACCTTCTGGTACGGTCACCCGCCGGACGACGCGTGAACCAGGAGCCAGCAGCAGGTCGAGCGCCGCCGCCGCGGCCATGCCCCGGCGCAGCCGGTAATGGCCCGGCCTGAGCCGGGAGGCCATCGAGCGCCGCTCGGCCACGTTGACGAAGGATCGCGCGCTGGCCACTACCCCGGCCCCGGCCAGCGTGGAGGCCACGTCGGCGGCGGTCGCGCCGGGCGCGATCCGCACGGTCACCGCCTCGCCGCCGCCACCGTCGAAGTCCTCGGGGTCGACGTACGGCTTGAGCACCGCGTAACCGCCGGCGCCCAGGGCGAGCACCGAGGCTGTCAGCCCCAGCGCGAGCGCCTTCGACCGGCGCCGCGCGGGCAGCGTGGGCAGGGTGGAGCCGACAGGGCCGCCGGTCATGAGCCGGAGCCGTCGGCCGCCTCGGATGGCGGGTCGACAGGCCTGCCCGGCGGCCGGTCCGTGACGCGTTCGGAGTCGAGGGCGTCCTGCAGCAGCACCACCGCGGCCGCCTGGTCGATGACGCCGCGCTGCTTCTTGGCCCGCACGCCGCTGGCCCGCAGGCTCTGCTGGGCGGCCACGGTGGTGAGCCGCTCGTCGAACAGCCGGACCGGCGTCGGCGCGAGCCGGCCGGCGAGGAGGACGGCGAACTCGCGCGCCAGCTCCGCGGCCCGCCCCTCCCTGCCGGACAGCGAGGTGGGCAGCCCCACCACCACCTCGATCGCCTCATGCTCCGCGGCGATCGCGGCGATGCGGTCAAGATCACCCTGACCCCGCCTGACCGTCTCCACCGGCGTGGCCAGCGTCCCCGAAGGGTCGCTGCGTGCCACGCCGATGCGTACGGACCCGACGTCGACGCCGAGGCGCGAACCGAACCTCATATCAGCCGAGCTGCTCCGTGACGGCCTGCTCGACCTGCCGCAACGCGTCGTCGATCGCATCCGGGCGGGTCCCGCCGCCCTGCGCGACGTCGTCCTTGCCGCCACCGCCACCCCCCAGCGCCTTGGCGGCGACGCCGACCAGTCTCCCGGCCTTGAGCCCCCGCTCACGCCCCGCCTCGTTCACCGCGGCAACCACCACGGGCCGGTCGGAGGGGACACCAGCGATCACGATCACCGCCGGTCGGTCGGCCGGGAACCTGCCACGCACGTCAAGCGCGAGCTTACGCAGGTCGTCGGCGGTGGTGCCATCAGGCGCGCGGTGTGTCACCGCGGAGACTCCGGCCAGGTCACGAGCCTGGGCGGCGAGCTCGCCCGCCACCTGGAGCACCTGCGCCGAGCGGATCTTGTCGAGATCCTTCTCGGCGGCGCGGAGCCGGGTGACGATGCCCTCGATGCGCTCGGGCAGCTCCTCGCGGCGCACCTTGAGCTGCTCGGTGAGCTGCGCGACCAGCAGGCTCTCGCGCGCCAGGAAGCGAAAGGCGTCGATGCCGACCAGCGCCTCGACCCGGCGCACGCCCGCGCCGACCGACTGCTCGCCGAGCACCTTGACCAGGCCGAGCTGACCGGAGCTGTGCACGTGGGTGCCGCCGCAGAGCTCGCGGGAGTAGTCGCCGATCTCGACCACGCGGACCTCGTCGCCGTACTTCTCGCCGAACATCGCCAGCGCGCCCATCGCCCTGGCCTCCGCCTGCGAGGTGTAGAAGGCGTTGACCTTGAGGTCGTTGATGAGGACCGCGTTGACCTCGTCCTCGACGTCACGCAGCACGCTCGGCGGGACCGCGCCCGCCGCGGTGAAGTCGAAGCGGAAGCGGCCGGGCGAGTTCTCCGAGCCCGCCTGCGCCGCCGACTCGCCCAGCGCGTTCTTGAAGCCGCGGTGGACCAGGTGGGTGGCGCTGTGGCTGCGCGAGATCGCGCGGCGGCGCTCCAGGTCGATCTCCGCGCGCGCCTCGTCGCCGACCTTGATCTCGCCGCTGCGGACCTTGCCGCGGTGCACGACCAGGCCGGCGAGCGGCGTCTGCACGTCGACGATCTCCACTTCGGCGCCCGCCGTGCGGATCACGCCCTGGTCGGCGAGCTGGCCGCCGCCCTCCGCGTAGAAGGGGGTGCGGCCGAGCACGACCTCGACCGTGCTGCCCGCACCCGCCGCAGGGACCGGCACCCCGTCGACCAGCACGCCGATCACGCTGGTGTCGGACTCGATCTCGTCGTAGCCGAGGAACTCGACCTTGCCCGCCTTCTCCAGCAGCTCACCGAAGACCGAGATGTCGGCGTTGCCGGTCTTCTTGGCCGCGGAGTCGGCCTTCGCCCGCTCGCGCTGCTCCTTCATCAACCGGCGGAAGCCCTCTTCGTCGACCTTGAGCCCCTGCTCGGACGCCATCTCAAGGGTGAGGTCGATCGGGAAGCCGTAGGTGTCGTGCAGCTGGAAGGCCTGCGCGCCCGAGATCGCGTGGTGGGACGAGCGCTTGGTCTCCTCGACCGCCACGTCGAAGATCGCGGTGCCGGTGCGGAGCGTGCCGAGGAAGGACGCTTCCTCGGCGTCGATGACCCCGTGGATCTGCGGCGCGTCGGCCTTGAGCTCGGGATACTGCTCGGCCATCACGCCGATCGCGACGTCGGTCAGCGTGTGCATGTGGCGCTCGTCGCCGGAGCCGAGCAGGCGCAGGTTACGCACCGAGCGGCGCAGGATGCGGCGCAGGACGTAGCCGCGGCCCTCGTTGCCGGGCATGACGCCGTCGGCGACCAGCATGGTGCCGGTGCGGACGTGGTCGGCGATGACGCGCAGGTTGACGTCGGTGCGCGGGTCGTGACCGTAGCGGGTCCCGGTGAGCTCCGCCGCCTTGTCCAGGATCTTGTAGGTGGTGTCGATCTCGTAGATGTTGTCGACGCCCTGCAGGATCGCCGCCATGCGCTCCAGGCCCATGCCGGTGTCGATGTTCTTGCTCGGCAGGTCTCCCGCGATGTCGAAGTCGACCTTGCTGCGCACCTGGCTGAGCTGGTACTGCATGAAGACGAGGTTCCACACCTCGAGGTAGCGGTCCTCGTCGGCGATCGGCCCGCCCTCGCGGCCGTACTCCGGGCCGCGGTCGTAGTAGATCTCCGAGCAGGGGCCGCCGGGGCCGGGCACGCCCATGTGCCAGTAGTTGTCCTCCAGGCCGCGACGCTGGATCCGCTCGGCGGGCAGGCCGACCTTGTTGCGCCAGATGTCGTAGCCCTCGTCGTCCTCGAGGTAGACCGTCGCCCAGAGCCGGTCCTCGGGGAAGCCGAAGCCGCCGTCGGACTCGGACCTGGTGAGCAGCTCCCAGGCGAACGGGATCACCTCGGCCTTGAAGTAGTCGCCGAAGGAGAAGTTGCCGAGCATCTGGAAGAAGGTGGCGTGCCGGGTGGTCTTGCCGACCTCTTCGATGTCGGGGGTCCGCACGCACTTCTGCGCGGTGGCCAGCCGTGACCCCGGAGGCCTGCGCTGCCCCAGGAAGTACGGCTTGAACGGCACCATACCCGCGTTGACCAGGAGAAGCGTTGGGTCCTCAGCGATCAGGCTGGCCGAGGGCACGATCTTGTGCCCACGCTCCTCGAAGAAGCGCAGGAAGCGGCGCGCGATCTCTGCCGACTCCATGGTGGCCATCCTTTGCTTTAGTCGTTGGTTTCAGCGTTGCCGAGGCCGAAGTGGGCCCGCAACTCGGTTTCGCGGCCGGCTGCCTCGCCGAGCGCGTCCGATGTAAAGTCTCTCACCCGCGTGAGCATGTCCGCCGCGCCGCCGACGGTCCGGCGGGCCACATGGGTCGGATGCAGCGCCTGGAGCCTGCGCATCACCCACAGGGTGAGGAGCGCGCCGAGCGACATGTAGAACAGCCGCCTGATCATCGCCGCACCGCCCTGCGGGCCTCGATGGCCCGGCGCACGCCGTGACCGAGGGCGGAGACCTTGATCAGCGGCCCGGTGAAGATGGTCTGCGTCACGGCGCTGAGCTTGGCGGCGTGCCCGCTGACCTGCTTGACGTCCCGCGCGATGGCCTCCACCGCGGCGAGTCGCCTGTTGGTCTCGTTGACCGTCACGCTCATGTCGTCGAGCAGCGGCGTCAGGCGTGCGTTGAGCTCGGAGACGGCCTTGGTGGTCTCGTTGAGCAGCCTGGCGAGCTTGACGAGCACCATGACGAGCACGCAGACCAGGACCACCCAGCCCGCGGCGGCGATCAGACCGGCGACCTCTCCAGCGGTAAGCATCCGCTCATCTCCCTCGTACGCTGGGCCGGAACGGCAAGACCCTATCGCGTCCTGGCGACAAGGTCGGTGAGGCCGACGCAAACTCGGCATCCCGCCACGCTCTTCTCCGGTGCGGCGGGTCACGGCGGCCCACCGCGGGTGTCACCTCGTGGGGGAGGTCAGGCGCCCCGGAGGAAATCGCGGATCTTCGCCCAGCGCTCGGCGACCGGGCCTTCCGCCCCGTGGGTGGTGGGCTCGTAGTAGCGCCGGTCACGGACCTGCTCGGGGGCGTAGTCCTGGCGCACCAGACCGTGGTCGAAGTCGTGCGGGTACTTGTAGCCGTCACCGTGGCCGAGCTTGGCCGCCCCCGGGTAGTGGCCGTCGCGCAGGTGGCCGGGGACCTGGCCGATGAGGCCCCGGCGCACGTCGCCGACGGCCGCCCCGATGGCCTTGACGACGGCGTTGGACTTGGGCGCCAGCGCGCAATGGATGACGGCGTGCGCGAGGTTGATCTGCCCCTCGGGCAGGCCGATGAGCTGCACCGCCTGGGCCGTGGCGACCGCGGTCTGCAGGCAGGTGGGGTCGGCCAGGCCGACGTCCTCGGAGGCGAAGATCACGATGCGGCGGGCGATAAAGCGGGGGTCCTCGCCCGCCTCGATCATGCGGGCGAGGTAGTGCAGGGCCGCGTCGGCGTCGGAGCCGCGCATCGACTTGATGAAGGCGCTGATCACGTCGTAGTGCTGGTCGCCCTGCCGGTCGTAGCGGACGGCCGCCTTGTCGACGGCCTTCTCCACCGCCTCGATCGTGATGTCGTCGGCGAGCAGGGCCGCCGCCTCCAGGTAGGTCAGCGATCGGCGGGCGTCCCCGCCGGCCAGCCGGACGAGGTGGTCGAGGGCCTCGGGGGCGAGGGTGCCGCGCCCGCCGAGCCCGCGCTCGTCCGACACCGCGCGCCGCAGGACGGCGCCGATGTCGTCGTCGGTCAGCGACTCCAGCGTGAGCAGCAGCGAGCGTGACAGCAGGGGCGAGATGACGGAGAAGAACGGGTTCTCGGTCGTGGCGCCGATGAAGGTGACCCAGCGGTTCTCGACGGCGGGCAGCAGGGCGTCCTGCTGGGCCTTGTTGAAGCGATGGACCTCGTCGACGAAGAGCACCGTCTGGCGGCCGCTCATGCCGAGCTCGCGCCGGGCGTTGTCGATGGCGGCCCGGACGTCCTTGACGCCCGCCGAGACGGCGGAGATCTCGACGAAGCGGCGCTTGGTCACGTTGGACACCACGTAGGCGAGTGTCGTCTTGCCGGTGCCCGGAGGCCCCCACAGGAAGAGCGACATCGGCGCCTCGCTCTCGACCAGCCGGCGCAGCGGGGTGCCGGGGCCGAGCAGGTGCCGCTGGCCGATCACCTCGTCGAGCGTGCGGGGGCGCATGCGGACGGCCAGCGGCTGCGGTGTGGCGTCCTCAGCCGCCGCGTCGAACAAACTCTCCACAACGTGAGGCTACCCCCACACGGCCCTTGCTCCGGAGTCGCCGGCGCGGAAGACGTAGTAGGCGGCGGCCAGGGCCAGCACCACGGTCACGCCCGACAGCACCGTCGTGCCGGACTTGCCGAAGCGGTCGCCGCGCGAGGCGTACACCAGAATCAGCGAGGCGGCGCCGAGCCCGAGGACCGACAGCAGCAGCGGGACGGCGAAGGACGCGTGCGTGGCGATGTTCCCGGCCAGCGTTCCCTCGGCGGTGGCGAAGCGCGCCTCCAGCAGCCTGGGACCGCTCGCGAAGGAGGCGAAGACCGCCACGGGCGAGGCCAGCGCGAGCAGGATCACCGCCCATGCCGTGGACGGGCGCCAGCGGGGCACGAGGGCGTACGCTACGGCCACCGCGACGAGTAATGGGGTCAGCACCACCGCGAAGTGGACGACCAGTGCGTGGACCGGCAGACCGAAGATCTCATCGAACATGTCGGGGCTCCTTAGTTTCAATTTGAACTAGTCTCCCCGAACCTTACGGCTCCCGAGCGGTCTCGCCACAATGGTCACTTTCTGTCACTTACGTGCAGCACATTTCAGGGCCGGTAGCATTCCCGTGTTGTTCGGGTCATGTGTAGGCAAAGATGGAGGACATACCGGTGAGCGGCGACGACGACCGCCAGAGCGAATTGGCGCGGGAGCACAAGGAACGGCAGGCGCAGCGCGCCACCGAACAGGCCGCCAAAGCGAGGCGCAACACCTTCATCGGCGCGGGCGTGGCCGTAGCGGTGGTGGCAGGCGGGATCTTCGCCGTCACCACGATGGTCGGCGGCGAGCCGTCCAAGCCCGTGGCCGCCGAGACCTCGGCCTCCGCCACACCTTCGGCCCCGCTGCCGGCCGCGACGACCCCGGCGCCCACGAAGACCGGCCCGGTGACGTGCACGTACAAGCGGGACACCTCGGACGTGC
This sequence comes from Nonomuraea sp. ZG12, assembly GCF_052068115.1. Lineage (NCBI taxonomy): Bacteria > Bacillati > Actinomycetota > Actinomycetes > Streptosporangiales > Streptosporangiaceae > Nonomuraea > Nonomuraea sp. ZG12. The sequence goes on along the minus strand of NZ_JBQHCW010000024.1, from coordinate 88,092 downwards.
CGATGAAGTACGTCGGCATGCCGCCGAAGAAGCCCAACATGAAGCTCAAGAAGATGACCATCACCACCAACCATGGTGACATCGTCATCGACGTCGACCCGGCCGTCTCCCCGTGTTCGGTGAACTCGATGGCCTTCCTGGCCAAGAAGAAGTTCTACGACAACACGAAGTGCCACCGCCTGGCCAAGCCCGAGACGACGGGGCTGTACCTGCTGCAGTGCGGCGACCCGAAGGCCAAGGCCGACGGCAAGAACCCCACCGACGGCCAGGGCACGGCCGGCTACGTCTTCGGCGACGAGGCCGTCGGCATCGTCCCCTACGCGCGCGGCGTGGTGTTCCTGACGCAGGCCCCGGACGCGGTCGGGCAGAACAGCAGCCAGTTCGCCATCTCCATGTCGGACGAGAACACCCAGATCGATCCGGCGTACTCGGTGCTCGGCATGGTCAGCAAGGGCCTGGAGATCATCGACAAGGTCGCCGAGAACGGCGTGATCGTCAACGAGGACGACATCACCGGCGACGGCGGCTCCTCGCCCCCGAAGACCCCCATCATCATCAAGAAGGTCACGCTCTCCTGACGAGTACGGCAGGCGTCCCGTGGACGCCTGCCGTAGCCCTGACCGCTTCGACCGGGGAAGCCGTTACGCCTCCGTCTTCGGCCGGGCGTCGACGCCCGCCTCCTTGCGCTGGCCCGCCGTGATCGGCGTGGGCGCGCCGGTGAGCGGGTCGAATCCCGAAGCCGTCTTCGGGAACGCGATCACGTCACGGATGGACTCGCCGTCCGACAGCAGCATGCAGATCCGGTCCCAGCCGTAGGCGATGCCTCCGTGCGGGGGCGGGCCGTAGTTGAACGCCTCCAGCAGGAAGCCGAACTTGCTCTCCGCCTCCTCCTTGGAGATGCCGAGCACGTCGAAGACGCGCTGCTGCATCTCGGCGCGGTGGATACGGATCGAGCCGCCGCCGATCTCCATGCCGTTGCAGACCATGTCGTAGGCGTAGGCCAGCGCCTCGCCCGGATGGTCCTGGAAGGTGTCGGCCCACTCGGGCTTGGGACCGGTGAACGGGTGGTGCACGGCGGTCCAGCCGCCCTCCCCGTCCTCCTCGAACATCGGCGCGTCGACCACCCACAGGAACGACCACTGCGAGAAGTCGATGAGGCCGCAGCGGCGGCCGATCTCCAGCCTGGCCGCGCCCAGCAGGTCGCGCGAGGCGCTCCTGGCCCCGGCGGCGAAGAACACCGCGTCGCCCGGCTGGGCGCCGACCTTGGCCGCCAGACCCGAGGTCTCCGTCTCCGACAGGTTCTTGGCCACCGGGCCGCCGAGTGTGCCGTCCTGCTGGACCAGCACGTAAGCCAGGCCCTTGGCGCCGCGGCTGCGCGCCCACTCCTGCCAGCCGTCGAGCTCCTTACGGGTCTGCGACGCCCCGCCGGGCATCACCACGGCCCCCACGTAGTCGGCCTGGAAGACGCGGAAGGAGGTCTCGGCGAAGTAGTCCGTCATCTCCACGAGCTCCTGGCCGAAGCGCAGGTCGGGCTTGTCGGAGCCGTAACGGGCCATCGCGTCGGCGTAGGTCATGCGCGGCAGCGGCAGCGGGATCTCGTAGCCGAGGATCTCCCGCCAGAGCCGCCCGATCAGCTTCTCGCCGACCTCGATGACGTCCTCCTGGTCGACGAAGGACATCTCCACGTCGATCTGGGTGAACTCCGGCTGGCGGTCGGCCCGCAGGTCCTCGTCGCGGTAGCACTTGGCCAGCTGGTAGTAGCGCTCCAGGCCGCCCACCTGCAGCAACTGCTTGAACAGCTGCGGCGACTGCGGCAGGGCGTACCAGCTGCCGGGCTGCAGCCGGACGGGCACCAGGAAGTCGCGGGCGCCCTCGGGCGTCGAGCGGGTCAGCGTCGGCGTCTCGACGTAGACGAAGTCGAGCTCGTGCATCACCTCGTTGGCCAGGTAGGTGGCCTTGGACCGGGTGCGCATCGCCTGGGCCACCTGCTGGCGGCGGATGTCGAGGTAGCGGTACTTCAGCCGCGCCTCCTCCGACACGCCCACATTCCCCTCGATCGGGAACGGCAGCGGCGCCGACTCGCTGAGCACCTCGACCGTGTCGGCCACGACCTCGATCGCGCCGGTGGCCAGCTCGGGGTTCTCGTTGCCCTCGGGTCGCACCCGGACCTGGCCGACGACCTTCACGCAGTACTCGGCGCGCAGGTCGTGGGCGTGGTCCTCCTCGCGGAAGACCACCTGCGCCGAGCCCGAGGCGTCGCGCAGGTCGATGAAGACCACGCCGCCATGGTCACGGCGGCGGGCCACCCATCCTGCGAGCGTCACCTGCTGCCCGGCGTGCTCCTTGCGGAGCGACCCGGCCGTATGCGTGCGGATCACTGCACTTTCCCCTTCAAGACGTCAACGACCTGGGCCAGCGGCACCTCGGTCTGCTCAGCGGTGGTCAGGTCCTTCAGCTGTACGGCTCGCGCCGCCAGGTCACGCTCGCCCAGGATCAGCGCGAACCGCGCCCCGGAGCGGTCAGCGCCCTTCATCGCGCCCTTGAGCCCCTTGCCGCCGAAGGCCATGTCGGCGCTGACACCCGCCTGGCGCAGCTCGTGAACGAGCAGGAACATCCGGCGGCGGGCGTCCTCACCCAGCGCGACACCGTACACCTGGACGCGGCCAGGTGTGGCTTCGGCGATCAGCCCCTCGGCCTCCATGGCCAGGAACGTGCGGTCGACGCCGAGCGCCCAGCCGACGCTGGGCAGCGGCGGCCCGCCCAGCATCTCGCTCAGCCCGTCGTAGCGGCCGCCACCGCCGATGGCCGACTGGGAGCCGAGCCCGCCGTGCAGGAACTCGAACGTGGTGCGGGTGTAGTAATCCAGGCCGCGCACGAGCCGCGGGTCGTCCTCGAAGGTGACGCCGGCGGCGGTCAGCAGGGCGCGGACCTCCTCGTGGTAGCTCTTGCAGGCGGCGCAGAGGTGGTCGACCACCAGGGGCGCGCCGCCGAGCTGGGCCTGCACCTCGGGCCGCTTGTCGTCGAGCACCCGCAACGGGTTGATCTCGATTCGGGCCCTGGTGTCCTCGTCGAGGTCGAGGGCGCGCAGGAACTCCTGGAGCGCCGCCCGGTAGGCGGGGCGGCAGGTCCGGTCGCCGAGCGAGTTGAGCAGCAGCCGTACGTCCTTCAGGCCGAGCGCGGCGAAGCCCTGGGCGGCGAGCACGATGAGCTCCGCGTCGAGCGCCGGGTCCTCGGAGCCGAGCGCCTCGGCTCCGACCTGCCAGAAGTGGCGGTAGCGGCCCTTCTGGGCACGCTCGTAGCGGAACTGGCTGCCTGAGTACCACAGCTTCACCGGGAGCTGCCCGTTGTGCAGGTTGTGCTGGAGCACGGCGCGCACCACGGACGCGGTGCCCTCGGGGCGCAGGGTCAGCGAACGGCCGGCCTTGTCGGGGAAGGTGTACATCTCCTTGGAGACGATGTCGGTCGACTCCCCCACGCCTCTGGCGAACAGCTGCGTGTCCTCGAAGACGGGCGTCTCGATGTAGCCGTAGCCCGCTCGCCGTACCGGGGCGACGAGAGCCTCGCGGACGGCGAGGACCTGCTCGGAGCGGGGTGGCAGCCAGTCGAAGGTGCCCTTGGGTGCTTGGAAGCTCATTAGATCCCTCGTGTGGGACCGGCGTGCGGCGCGGCCTCCTTGAGATAAGGATTGGTGGCGCGCTCGTGGCCGATCGTGGTCTGTGGTCCGTGGCCCGGTAGGACGACCGTATCGTCCGGCAGCGGCAGACACTTGGCCGCCAGGCTGCGCAGGATCGTCGGGAAGTCGCCGCCCGGCAGGTCGGTGCGGCCGATGGAGCCGGCGAACAGCAGGTCACCCGCGAACATGATGTCCTCGGCGGGCAGCCGGAAGCTCACCGACCCCCTGGTATGGCCGGGCGTGTGATCGACCACCAGCTCCATCCCGGCGAGCCGCAGCGTGGCCCCGTCGGAGAGCTCGCGCACGTCGTCGGGCTCACTGAGGGTGAGACCGCCGAACATCGAGGCGCTGCCCGGCGACAGTCCCGCGGAGGGATCGCTCAGCAGGTGGCGGTCGTCGGGGTGGATCCAGGCGGGGATGTCGCGCGCGCCGCAGACGGGCGCCACCGACCAGACGTGGTCGAGGTGGCCGTGCGTCAGCAGGACCGCGACCGGCTTGAGCCGGTGCTCCCGCACCATCTCCTCAATCCCCTCCACGGCGTCCTGACCAGGGTCGACGATCACGCACTCCTCGCCCGCGGCGGGCGCGACGGCGTAACAATTGGTCTGGAAGGCCCCTGCGGGGAAGCCTGCGATGAGCATCTGCCTCAGCTGATCTCGTCAAAAAAGCCAATGGGAATGTAACCGAAGGGTACCGGTGCGGGTCGCCGGGCTGCGAATCATTACCCGTTGGCCGATACGATTCGCCCACCTCAGTTGATTCACTATGGGAGGCAAAGCGGTGGCCACGGGGAAGGACCGGCAGAAGCAGCTGGCACGCGAGCACCATGAGCGGCAGCTCCAGCGCCGTCTCGAGCGCGAGCAGCGTAACAAGCGCACGGCCATCATCGGCTCCACGGTGGGAGTCGTCGTGGTGGTGGGCGGCATCGTCGCCGCGGTCGCGCTGCTGGGCGGCGGCGACGAGCCGACCGACGCGGCCGCCTCGCCGACGGCCTCGGTGCCACAGGACACCGCCTCGGCGGCGCCTGCGGCCCAGCCCAAGCCGTACGATGCCGCGACCGGCACCTGCGGGTACGTCGCCGACACCACGGGCGGCAACGTCAAGGACGTCGGCATGCCGCCGGCGAAGGTCAAGCTCAAGCCCGCCACGAAGACCATGACGCTCGACACCAACCTCGGCGACATCGTGGTGGAGCTCGACAACGCCAAGGCGCCCTGCACGGTCAACTCGCTGCAGCACCTGGCGGCCAAGAAGTTCTACGACGGCAGCAAGTGCCACCGGCTGGGCAACGCCAAGTTCCCGATGCTGCAGTGCGGCGACCCGACGGCCAAGGCCGACGGCAAGGGCGCGCAGGACGGCTCCGGCGGCCCCGGCTACGTGATGGTCGAGGAGAACCTCAAGGGCGCCGCCTACAAGCGCGGGGTGATGGCCATGGCCAAGACCTCAGCGCCGGGCTCGACAGGAAGCCAGTTCTTCCTGGTATATGGCGACATCGGGCTCACCCCCGATTACACGCCGGTGGGTACGATCACCAAGGGACTCGACATCCTGGACAAGGTAAACAAGGCGGGCGTCATCGGCGATTCGGGCGATGGCACCGGAGCACCGAAGGAAACCGTCGAAATCAAAGACGTGACAATCAGCGGCAAGAGCTGACGTAATACAAACTAGGGGCGAGTAGTCCCGAAGGGTCTGATGGAAAGTGCGGGAGGACACGGTGAGCACCGACCCGTGGGGCCGGGTAGACGACGACGGCACCGTCTACGTGCGTACGGCTGAGGGAGAGCGGGCCGTCGGGTCCTGGCAGGCCGGTGAGCCCGAAGAGGCACTGGCCTATTTCCATCGCAAGTACGACGAGTTGGCCGGACAGGTCCAACTGCTGGAGCAGCGGGTCAAGGGCACCGACCTGGCTCCGGCGCAGGCGGAGGCCAGCATCGTCAAGCTGCGCGAAGCCGTGGCCGACGCGCACGCCATCGGCGACCTGGCGGCTCTGACAGCACGTCTCGACGGGCTGACGGAGCTGGTCGCCAAGCGCCGCGAGGAGGTCAAGGCCGCCCGCGAGCAGGCACGCGCCGAGGCCAGGACGATAAAGGAAGGCATCGTCGCCGAGGCCGAGCGCATCGCCGAGGAGACCACCCACTGGAAGTCGGGTGGCGAGCGGCTGCGCCAGCTGGTCGAGGAGTGGAAGGCCGCCGACCGCATCGACCGGGTCACCGAGGCCGCGCTCTGGAAGCGGCTGTCGGCCGCCCGCACCGCCTTCGCCAAGCGGCGCAAGGTCTACTTCGCGGGCCTCGACGAGCAGCGTGAGGGGATTCGGGCCGCCAAGGAGGCGATCGTCGCCGAGGCGGAGGCGATCGCGGACTCCACCGACTGGGCGCAGACGGCGGCCGTCTACCGGGACCTCATGCAGCGCTGGAAGACGGCGGGCAGGGCCTCGCGCGAGGTGGAGGACGAGCTGTGGGCGCGCTTCAAGGGCGCCCAGGACCAGTTCTTCCAGGCACGCTCGGCCGTCTTCGCCGAGCGTGACGCCTCGCTCGCGGCCAACGCCGAGGTGAAGGAGGAGCTGCTGATCGAGGCCGAGAAGCTGCTGCCCGTCACCGACGCGCGCACCGCCAGGGCGACGCTGCGCAACCTCCTGGAGCGCTGGGAGGCCGCCGGGCCGGTGCCGCGCGAGCAGCGTGACCGGCTCGAAGGCGGGCTCCGCAAGGTGGACGAGGCCGTGCGCAAGGCCGAGGACGCCGAGTGGAAGCGCTCCAACCCCGAGGCCAGGGCCCGCGCGCAGAGCACGGTCGACCAGCTCCGCACCTCGATCGAGCAGCTGGAGAAGCGCCGGGCCAAGGCGGAGGCCGCCGGCCGGGCCAAGGACGTCAAGGAGGCCGAGGAGGCCATCACGGCCCGCCTCTCCTGGCTCCAGGAGGCCGAGCGCACCCTGGCGGAGTTCAGCTGACGCCTGACGGGCCGGTGTCCGCCGGGCGCCGCCGTAAGGGCCGGTGTCCGGCCCCGTGATCGGGGACGGACACCGGCCCTGACGATCTGCGGGACGGGCGGCCCGCGGGTTCGGCGTGCGTTTCGGGCCGCAGCGGGTCGGCGTCGGCGTGGGCTTCGGGCTGCGGCGGACGGGCGTCGGCGTGTCTAGGGTGGTCGTATGGATGCCGTGACAGACGCGCGAGCCCTCGTCGACGAGCTGTTCCCGGACGCGCTGTACGCCTTTCTGGGCGGCAGCGTGGTGAACGGGCGCCGCACCGCCACCTCGGACCTGGACGTGGTGGTCGTGCTCGACGGCCTCGTCCGGCCGCAGCGGGAGTCACGCCGGTGGCGGGACTGGCCGGTGGAGCTGTTCACGCACAGCCAGACCAGCCTCACCGCCTACCTGGATCAGGACGCCGAGCGCCGCCGGCCGACACTTCTGCGCATGTGCGCGGACGGGGTCGTGCTCGTCGACCGGGGCGGCGGCCGCGCCACCGCGCTCCAGCAGGAACTACGCGCCCGCCTGACCGCCGGGCCGGCCGCTCAGGAGCCGGCGGAGCTGGACCGGGCCCGCTACGTCCTGACGGACCTCCTGGACGACCTGTCGGGGGCGACGGATCCGGGCGAGCGGGCGTTCATCGGCTGGAACGCCGTCCAGGAGACCGCCAAACTGGCGCTGTCCCTGGCGGGCGGCTGGCACGGCAGCGGCAAGTGGCTGCTGCGCGAGCTGCGTGCCCACGATCCCGTGCTCGCCGAAGAGCTCCTCGCCGCACGTGAGAACCCCGGGGCGTTGGCCGCCGTGGCCTCCCGTGTCCTCGATCGGGCGGGCGGCCGCCTGTGGGAGGGCTACCAGGTCACCGGGGACGCCTTCCACCGGCCGCTGCGCCACATCACCGCAGCCCAGCTGTCGGGCCGGACGGCGCAGACGTCGGGCATGCGCAGGCTGGCCGCGATCGGCCGGAGCACGACGGGCGCGCGGCGACTCTGGATGGGCCAGACCCATGTCGCTCCCGCCTCCCGATCCGCCGACCACCATCACGGCAGATCGGAGACCGCGATCTACGTGGTGGACGGGACCCCGTCGTTCGTCTTCCTGGACCCGGACAGCGGACAGGAGACGCGGATCGACACCGAGCCGGGCGACTACATCTTCGTACCGCCCTATGTCCCCCATCGGGAGGAAAATCCGGACCCGTCTCGAGAAGCGGTCGTCGTCATCGCCCGCAGCACCCAAGAGGCCATCGTCATCAACCTCCCCGACCTCAGACACCACTGACCCCAAACACCGACCAGCCCCCCGTAAGGCCGACGGATTGACGGCAGCACGGGCTGACGGTGGACGAAACTGACGGGCTGACGGGCTGGACCTTGGTGCTGGACGGATGACAAGTCACCCGGTGCGTGGGCAACCATGGGCTCGCGTTACGGCGGCCCGCCGTCATCCGGTCAGCGGCCGTTCCCCTGGAGGCCCTCAGCCCCGTGCGTCGGGCGGCCGAACCAGGCCCGCCGTACAAGAAAGAAGACGCACCCGACCAGCCGGCCGCGACAAGCCCTCAACCCTGTACGGCGAGCGCCCGAACCAAGCCGGCGGCGAACAAGCAGACCCACGACAGGTCCGGCGGCCGTTCGTACGGCGAGCGGCCGAACCGGCCGGAAAAGGCGGCTCGCTCAGCTGCCGGCGCCGCTCACCCGGTAGACGTCGAAGACGCCCTGGATGCCGCGCACGGCCTTGAGGACGTGCCCCAGGTGCTTCGGGTCGCCCATCTCGAAGGTGAACTTGCTGATCGCCACCCGGTCGCGCGAGGTGGTGACCGACGCGCTCAGGATGTTGACGTGCTGGTCGGACAGGGTGCGGGTGACGTCGGACAGCAGGCGGGGCCGGTCGAGCGCCTCCACCTGGATCGCCACCAGGAACACGCTGTCGTCCCCGGGCGACCAGCTCACCTCCACCAGCCGGTCCGGCTGCTCCCTGAGCTGCTCCACGTTGGTGCAGTCGGCGCGGTGCACGGACACGCCGTGGCCGCGGGTGACGAAGCCGACGATCTCGTCGCCCGGCACCGGGGTGCAGCACTTGGACAGGCGTACCCACACGTCGGCGTCGCCCGCCACCACGACTCCCGCGCCGCCGCCCCGGGGGCGGCCACGCAGGCGGGTCGGCAGCGAGGTCTCGGCGATGTCCTCCTCGGCGCTGTCGACCCCGCCGATGGACGCCACGAGCTTCTGGACGACCGTCTGCGCGGCCGTGTGGCCCTCGCCCACGGCGGCGTACAGGGCCGACACGTCGGGGTAGCGCAGGTCGCGCGCCAGCGCCAGCAGCGCCTCACCGGACATCAGCCGCTGCAGCGGCAGGCCCTGCTTGCGCATGGCCCGGCCGATGGCCTCCTTGCCCGCCTCGATCGCGGTCTCGCGGCGCTCCTTGGAGAACCACTGGCGGATCTTGTTACGGGCGCGGCCGGACTTGACGAACTTCAGCCAGTCCCGTGAGGGGCCCGCGTCGGGCGACTTGGAGGTGAAGATCTCCACGGTGTCGCCGTTGCCGAGCCGCGACTCCAGCGGCACCAGCCGGCCGTTGACGCGGGCACCGATGCAGCGGTGGCCGACCTCGGTGTGCACGGCGTAGGCGAAGTCGACCGGCGTGCCGCCCTCGGGCAGGGCGATGACCTGGCCCTTCGGGGTGAAGACGTAGACCTCCGACACCGACAGGTCGAAGCGCAGCGACTCCAGGAACTCGCCGGGGTCGGACGTCTCCTTCTGCCAGTCGAGCAGCTGGCGCAGCCAGGCCATGTCACTGCCCGGCTTGACCTTGCCCGTGGGGCCGGGCCCGCCGACCTCCTCTTTGTACTTCCAGTGGGCGGCCACGCCGTACTCGGCCCGGTGGTGCATGCCGTGGGTGCGGATCTGCAGCTCCACCGGCTTGCCCTCGGGACCGATCACCGTCGTGTGCAGCGACTGGTACATGTTGAACTTGGGCATCGCGATGTAGTCCTTGAACCGGCCGGGGACCGGATTCCAGCGCGCGTGGATCGTGCCGAGCGCCGCGTAGCAGTCGCGCACGCTGTCGACGAGGACCCGGATGCCCACCAGGTCGTAGATGTCGTCGAAGGCCACGTCGCGGGCGATCATCTTCTGGTAGACCGAGTAGTAGTGCTTGGGCCTGCCCTTGACCACGGCGCGGATCTTCGCCTCGCGCAGGTCGCCGGACACCTTCTCGATGACCTCCTGCAGGAACAGGTCCCGGCGCGGGGCCCGCTCCGACACCATCCGGGCGATCTCGTCGTAGCGCTTGGGGTAGAGCATGGCGAAGGCCAGGTCCTCGAGCTCCCACTTGATCGTGTTCATGCCGAGGCGGTGGGCCAGCGGCGCGAAGATCTCCAGGGTCTCGCGGGACTTCTGGTGGCGCTTGTGCTCGGGCAGGTAGCGCATGGTGCGCATGTTGTGCAGCCGGTCGGCCAGCTTGATGATGAGCACCCGGATGTCGCGCGACATGGCGACGACCATCTTGCGCACCGTCTCGGCCTGCGCCGCGTCGCCGAACTTGACCTTGTCCAGCTTGGTGACGCCGTCGACCAGCGACATGATCGTGTCGCCGAAGTCGGCGCGGAGCTCGTCGAGGCTGTAGGCGGTGTCCTCGACCGTGTCGTGCAGCAGGGCGGCGCAGAGCGTCTCGTCGTCGGTGCCGAGCTCGGCCAGGATCGTCGCCACGGCCAGCGGGTGCGTGATGTACGGGTCGCCGCTCTTACGCTTCTGGTCGCGGTGGTGGTAGGCCGCCACGTCGTAGGCGCGCTCGATCAGCCGCAGGTCGGCCTTGGGGTGAGTGGCCCGGACCGTCCTGAAGAGCGGCTCCAGCACCGGATTCATGGCCCCACCCCCAAAGCGCCTGCGACGTGCGGTGGGCGCGCCGGAGACCGTCTCGGCACTGCCTGCGTCCGTTACGTCGGGCACGACCACATCACGGGGCACACAGACTCCTTACGTTCGAGTCCAGATCCCCCAGTGTATCCAGGCGGCGAACCTGGCCCGCCGCGGGCCCGCTCAGACGATCACCAGGGAGTGGATCTCCACTCCTGTCAGCCGCTCGCGCCCCTTGAGGAAGGCGAGTTCCATCAGCACCGCGAAGCACACCACCTCCGCGCCGGCCCTGCGCACCAGCTCCACGGTCGCCGCCGCGGTGCCGCCCGTGGCGAGCACGTCGTCGATGATCAGCACTCGTTCGCCCGGCTCGAAGGCGTCGTGGTGCACCTCGATGGTGGCGGAGCCGTACTCCAGATCGTAGGACTCCGCCAGGGTCGCGGCAGGAAGTTTGCCCTTCTTCCTGACCGGCACGAATCCGGCGCCGCTGCGGTAGGCGACCGGGGCGGCCAGGATGAACCCGCGTGCCTCGATTCCCACGATCTTGTCCACCTCGTGCAGCCCGGCCAGCTCGTCCACCACGGCCGCGAACGCCACGGGGTCGCCGAGCAGGGGGGTGATGTCCTTGAACAGCACTCCCGGCTGGGGGTAGTCCGGCACGTCCCGGATGCGCTCCAGGATCGTCGTGCTCAGCTCGCTCATCACCGTTTCTCCTCGGGCAGGTCCCACGCCTGACGGGCTCCATGATGGCCCATGACGGCCCTTGCTCCGACCACCTGCCCCGATTCCCCGTCCCGGGCCGCCAGGGGCGCACACGCCCGCTGAGGGGCGGCCGGGCATGACGACGCCCCCGCCCTGGACCTGGACGGGGGCGTCGGTGCGGAACAGGTCAGCCCTTGGCCGCCGCGGCGCTCTTGGAGCCCTTGGCTCCCTTGGCGCCGCTGGTGGAGGCGATCCTCCTGGCGATGGCCTGATACTTCGGCTCCCGCTCCTTGAGCGTCACCAGCAACGGGGTGGCGACGCACAGGGAGGAGTAGGTGCCGACGATCATGCCGACGAACAGGGCCAGCGACAGGTCCTTCAGCGTCCCCGCGCCCAGCACCGTGGTGCCGATGAACAGGATCGCCGCGACCGGCAGGATCGCGACCAGCGAGGTGTTCAGCGATCGGATCAGGGTGTGGTTGAGGGCGTCGTTGGCCGCCATCGAGTACGTCTGCTTCGAGGTGGCGCCCAGCTTGGCCGTGACTTCCTTGATCATGTCGAACACCACGACCGCGTCGTAGAGCGAGTAACCGAGGATGGTCAGGAAGCCCAGCAGGGTCGCCGGCGTGACCTCGAAGCCCGACCAGGCGTAGACGCCCGCGGTGATGACGAGGTCGTGCACGAGCGCGACGATCGCCGCCACGGCCATCTTCGGCTCGAACGCCATCGACAGGTACAGGATGATCGCCAGCATGAACACGCCCAGGCCGATCCAGGCCTTCTCCGAGACCTCACCGCCCCAGGACGCGCCGATCGACTGGATGTTGACGTCCTTGACCGGGACGCCGTACTCCTTCGCGATCACATCCTGCATCTTGAGCGTGGTGCTCTCGGAGAGGGTCTCGGTGGTGACCCGGTAGCGCACTCCCGCGGTCTGCACGATCGGCTGGTGCACGCCCTGCTCGCTGAAGGTGCTGCGCACCTCCTCGACGCTGACGCTGGACTGCGGCTGGAAGGAGAAGACCGACCCGCCCTTGAACTCGACGCCCAGGTTGAGGCCGTTGACCAGCAAGCCCGCGAGCGAGATCACCAGCAGCAGGCCGGAGAGGCTGTACCACAGCTTCCACTGGCCGACGAAGTCGACATCGATCTCGCCGCGGTAGAGGCGACGCCCTAGTCCCATCTCAGGCCTCCTGCGGGGTGGTCTTGCGGCCGGCGGCGCCGGACGACGGGCTGACGCTCATGCGCTCGGCGTCGAGGCCGGACAGCGGATGCCCCTTGGCGAAGAACTTCATTCTCGCCAGCAGCGCGATGAACGGCTTCGTGAACATGAACACCACCACGATGTCGATCAGTGTGGTCAGGCCCATCGCGAACGCGAACCCGGCCACACCGCCCACGGCCAGGACGTAGAGCACGACCGCGGCGATGAACATGACGGCGTCGGCGATCAGGATCGTGCGCCGGGCGCGGACCCAGGCCACCTCGACGGCCGCGCGCAGTGTCCGCCGGCCTTCCTTCATCTCGTCACGGATGCGCTCGAAGTAGACGATGAAGGAGTCGGCGGTGATGCCGATGGACACCACCAGGCCGATGATGTGCGGCAGCGACAGCCGGAATCCGGCGTTCTGGCCGAGCACCACCACGGCCGTGTAGGTGAGGATCGAGGCGACCACGAGGCTCAGCACGGCCACGATGCCCAGGCCGCGGTAGTAGAGCAGTGAGTAGACGACCACGAGCGCCAGGCCGATGATGCCGGAGATCAGGCCGCCTCGGAGCTGGTCCTGGCCGAGGGTCGAGGAGACCGTCTCGATGGAGCTGCGCTCGAACTTCAGCGGCAGCGCACCGTACTTGAGCTGCTCGGCCAGCTCACCCGCGCTCTTCTGGTTGAAGCCGCCGGTGATCTCGGCGCGCCCGCCGGGGATCGGGCTGATGATGTTGGGGGCGGTGATCACGACGCCGTCGAGGACGACCGCGACCTTGTTGCGCGGCTCCTGCGAGTTGAACGCCGTGGAGGTCAGCTTGCTCCACTCGGTGGCGCCCTTGCTCTTGAAGTCGAGCTGGACGACCCACTCGGTGCTGCCCTGCTGGACGCCCGAGGAGGCGGTGTCGATGTCGGTGCCGACCACCTTGGCCACGTCGAGGACGTACTTGAAGGTGCCGTCGGACTCGCATCCGGCGTACTGCTTGTTGGGGTCGTCCTGGACGCCCTGGCCGCGCTTCTTCGGGTCGGTGCAGTCAAGCTCGTGGAACTGCTTGAGCACCGCCGGGTCGATGCCCGTGGTGTCGATGCCGGCGTTGGGGTCCTGCTCGGGTTGAGCGGACGGGCTCGGCGTCGGCGTCGCCTTCCTGCCGTTGTCGCCCTTGTTGGGCTGCTTCTTCGTCTCGGTCGCCGTCGGGGCCGGGGCGGGCGAGGTCAGGGCCGACGACAGCGCCTTGCCCGTGGGAGAGGTCGAGGGCCGCGCGGCCGGTGACGCGCTCGACTGGGGCTGGACCGACTTCGTCGGCGTGGACGACGAGGAGGAGCTCGGCGCGGCGGACGGCGAGGTGCCGGGTGTCGGAGCCTCGGTCGCCAGCTGATCCTGCAGCAGCTGCGTCGCCTCCATGGCCATCACCTGACGGAAGCGGAGCTCCGCGGTGGTGGCGACCAGCGCGATGGCCTCGCTCTGCCCGACGCCGGGGATGGAGATGATGATGTTGTCGCCTGATTTGGCGACTTCCGCGTCGGAGATGCCGGTCCCGTTGACCCGGGTCCGGATGATGTTGACCGCGCGGTCCAAAATCTCCTCAGGTGGAGCCGCACCGTTCTGGGTGACGGGAGAGAGTGTCACCGTCGTGCCACCGGCGAGGTCTAGCCCCAGCTTCGGCGTGAACGCCTGCTGCAGGAACATCGTCCCGCCCAGGGCGAGGATGAGCGCCAGGAGCAGCAGGAGCGTGCGCCCCGGCTTGCTGTGGCTGCTGGTCGGTCGGGCCACTGGTCGTCAGTTCTTTCAGATAGGAGTCGGGTGGAGAGCCTAGTCAGGATTGCTTACTGCTGGAGTCCTGATCGCCGTTGGGCTCCACACTTGTATCCTTCTCGTCGTCCGTGTCGCTGTCGACCTTGTCCACGGGCTCGTCACCGGGGGTGACGACCCGACCGATGGCCGCCTTGACCCAGCGGGTCTCGATGCCGGGCGCCACTTCCAGGATGACGTCCTCGTTCTCTACGGCGACCACGGTGGCGAACAGGCCCGTCGTCGTCATGACGCGAGCGCCGGGCGCCAGGGAGTTCTGCATCTTGAGCGCTTCCTGCTGCCGCTTGCGCTGAGGACGGATCAGCAGGAAGTAGAACACCACCACCAGCAGAATCAGCGGCAGGATGCTGCTGAGTTGTCCCATGTCCATAAGAGGGCGACCTTCCATCGTCGTACAAGAAGTTGACACCGGCCTCGCGCCGGAAATTCCGTGCGTTGCTTCGGGCCGCGCCGCTCAGCCCGTCAGCCTACACAGCCAGCCAAGGCACGGAGTGTAGGCGGTTGTTGCGAAACGCGGCAACGAAGCAGCGTTTCGGCGCGCGGGGAAGTTCCCGATTTGAAATGGTTGCAACCATTCTGTAATCAGTCGAAAAGTGTAGCTCCGAACGCATCCGGCGGAGCCGTCAAGCCCAGGTGCGCCCACGCCGCGGCGGTCGCGACCCGGCCGCGCGGGGTGCGCGCGAGCAGGCCCTGACGCACCAGGAACGGCTCGGCCACCACCTCAACGGTCTCCGGCTCCTCCCCCACGGCCACGGCCAGGGTGGACAGCCCGACGGGCCCGCCGCCGAACTTGCGCAGCAGCGCGTCGAGCACCGCCCGGTCGAGCCGGTCGAGCCCTTCGGCGTCGACTTCATAAAGATTGAGCGCCGCCGCCGCGATTTCACGATTTATCACGCCATCGGCCCGCACATCGGCGAAGTCACGCACGCGGCGCAGCAGCCGGTTGGCGATGCGGGGCGTGCCACGCGAGCGCCTGGCGACCTCGTGCGCCCCCTCCGCGGGCAGCGTCACGCCCAGCAGTCTGGCGGAGCGCTCCAGCACCCGCTCGAGCTCCTCGACGTCGTAGAAGTCCATGTGCGCGGTGAAGCCGAACCGGTCGCGCAGCGGCGCGGGCAGCAGCCCCGCCCTGGTGGTGGCGCCCACCAGGGTGAACGGCGCGATCTCGAGCGGGATGGCGGTGGCGCCCGGCCCCTTGCCGACGATGATGTCGACCCGGAAGTCCTCCATCGCGAGATAGAGCATCTCCTCGGCGGGCCTGGCCATCCGATGGATCTCGTCGATGAACAGCACCTCGCCCTCGGCCAGCGTGGACAGGATGGCGGCGAGGTCGCCGGCGCGCTCCAGGGCGGGCCCCGAGGTGATGCGCAGCGGCGCGTTCAGCTCGGCTGCGATGATCATGGCCAGGGTGGTCTTGCCGAGCCCCGGCGAGCCGTTCATCAGCACGTGGTCGGGCGGCCGCTGCCGGCGCAGCGCGCTCTCCAGGACCAGCGAGAGCTGCTCGCGCACCCGCGCCTGCCCGATGAACTCCGCCAGCCGCTTGGGCCGCAGGGCCGCCTCGATCTGCAGATCGTCGCTCTCGGCGGCCGGCGACACCAGCTCACGTTCGTAGCTCACCCGCCCACCCGCGCTCTCATCGGACGCTCAGCGCACGCAGCGCGGCCTTCAGCAGGCTCGCCACCTGAGGCTGGCGGCCTGCGGCGAGATCGGCCTCGGCCTCCGGCTCCACCACGGCGATCGCCTCGTCGGCGTCCTTGCTGGAGTAGCCGAGCCCGACCAGCCCGGAGTGCACCTGATCGCGCCAGACGGCGACCCGCCGGCCGCCGTTGAGCGCGGCGTTGACCGCCTCCTCGGGCGTGCCGAGCCGGTCCTTGAGCTCCAGCACGATCCGCTGGGCGCCCTTCTGGCCGATGCCGGGGACCCGGGTGAGCGCCTTGAGGTCCGCGCCGGCGACGGCGACCCGAAGGGCCTGGGGCGAGTGCACGGCGAGCATGGCCAAGGCCAGCTTGGGGCCGACGCCGCTGGCCGTCTGCAGCAGCTCGAACACGGTCCGCTCGTCGTCGGTGGCGAAGCCGTACAGCGTGAGCGACTCCTCGCGCACCACCAGGCTGGTGGCCAGGCGCGTCTGCTCCCCCACCTTGAGCGTGGCCAGCGTGCCGGGGGTGCAGTGGGTCAGGATGCCGATCCCGCCGACCTCCACGACCGCCCCGTCAGGGGCGATCGCGATCACCCGTCCGGTCACCGACGCGATCACAGCCGCGGGTCCTTTCGTGCGCGGGCGTCCGTCTTGGCGCGGGCCACGGCCTCGGCCAGGCGGTGCTGGACGCCGCCGCGCCAGACGTGGCAGATGGCCAGCGCCAGGGCGTCGGCGGCGTCGGCGGGCTTGGGCATCTCGGTCAGCCGCAGCAGCCGGGTCACCATGGCGCCGATCTGCTTCTTGTCGGCGGTGCCGCTGCCGGTGACGGCGGCCTTGACCTCGGAGGGCGTGTGCAGCGCGACCGGCAGGCCGCGCCGGGCGGCGCACAGAACGGCGATGCCGGCGGCCTGCGCGGTGCCCATCACGGTGCGGACGTTGTGCTGGCTGAAAACCCGCTCCACCGCGACCGCGTCGGGCCGCACGTCGTCGAGCCACTGCTCGATGCCGGCCTCGATGCCGACGAGCCGGGCGCCGAGCTCCTCGTCGGCCCCGGTGCGGACCACTCCGACGGCCACCAGGCTGAGCGGCGCGCCGGGGCGCCCCTCGACGGCGCCGAGGCCGCACCGGGTCAGTCCTGGATCGACGCCCATCACCCGCACCCGCATGCCTCCCCGCGCCCGCCGAACACCTGTTCGGCACGAGACTCTACCCCTGCCCGCGCGGTCTCGCATCGGGAAACGCCCGTCAGAAGTGGTCGAGCATGTACGGCCTGGCAGCGAAGGCAGCGTCGAGCACCTCGTCGTATCGCTCATCGCCCGACATGAGCCCGCCGCCGCGCAGCGTGGCCGTGGGAATCCCGGCGTACAGCGCGGAGAAGGCATTGACGGTGAGCACCGGCCCCGCCGCGTCCCCCTCCAGGGCGGTCGCCGAGCCCGCGCCCTCGGCGAACTCCAGCCGCCAACGGCCGGTGTTGCCCTCCAGCAGCGGATCGTCCACCTGGACGACCGCGGTCGCGGTCACGACCTCCGGATAGCCCCTGCGCCGCACGGCCGCGGGCAGGTCGAGCACCCGGAACATCCACGGATCGCGGGTGATCTGATCCTTGGTCCGCTCACGCAGCAGCCACAGCACCGGGTCGTCGGGGGCGACGGTGGCGGTGATCCGCTTGGCGACCGAGGAGGAGCTGCCGACGATCGACCACAGCGCCCTGGCGGTATCGGCGGAGCCCGCGACGAGGTTGTCCACCTCCATGTCGGGGCCGTCCCAGCGGTAGACGAGGAAGCCGTCGTCGGCCAGGTAGAGGAAGTCGTCCTTGTCGGCGAGCCAGAGCCGCCAGATGTCCTCGCCCCAGGACATCGGCCCGCTGGCGCGGGTCGCGGCGTGCACCCGGTGGAGCACGGAGACGACCTCCGCGGCGTCGCCGGGGCCCATCCTGCGCAGCTTGACCTGCTGGGACGGCACCACGGCGCGCAGCGCCTCCGCCGGCAGGCTCACCTGGTAGCGGGCCCCGGC
Organism: Nonomuraea sp. ZG12; assembly: GCF_052068115.1. NCBI lineage: Bacteria > Bacillati > Actinomycetota > Actinomycetes > Streptosporangiales > Streptosporangiaceae > Nonomuraea > Nonomuraea sp. ZG12. Next base: position 70,241 of record NZ_JBQHCW010000024.1, on the reverse strand, counting down.
GTGCTCGAAGCCGAGCGAGCGGTAGATCGGCGTGGTGGCCGGGAAGAGCGCCGACACGGCGTCGCCGAACGACACGGCCCGCGCCACCGCCGCGCGCATGATCGTGGTGCCGAGGCCGCGCCCCCTGTCCTCGGGGCTGACGGTGACGCCCGCCACGCCGGCCATCGGCTGCGGCCTGCCGTGCCACCACTGGGTGAACGGCCGCAGCCGCGCGGTCGCCACCAGCCGGTCGCCGTCGAAGGCGCCCAGGTAGCGGCCCTGCGCCAGGGTCGGCAGCACCGAGGCGCGCCAGGTCTCCGCGTCAGCGACCGCCAGCAGGCCGAAGGAACGCTTGCGAATGTCGAGTACGGCGTCCAGATCGTCGGCCGTCAGGTCACGAATTTCCACAATGACCAAACTTACGCAGGTGGCGCGGGCACTCGCGACCGGGTGTCGCCGCCGACCGTGATGGCCAGCCGGTCCAGGTAGAGCAGTTGCGCGGCGACCACGGCGGCCAGCGCGAGCCCGACCACGACCAGCGGGGTGGTGACGCCCACCTCGGCGGCCCCGCCGCCGAACCCGTTGAGCGGCATCAGCTGGGCGACGGGGGCGGTGGCCAGCTCTCTGTCCTGCGCGACCAGCAGGGGCCAGAGCAGGTCCTGGGCGTTCACCAGCGTCACGGCGCCGGCCAGGATGCCCGCCATGGGCAGCGAGGGCAGGACCACGCCGCTCAGGAAGTCCCGGTCGGTCCGCGTGGCCAGTCCCTTGCACAACAGGGTCAGGACGAACAGCGCGGGCACGCTGATCAGCAGCGGCGGGATCAGCGCCACGAAGGTGTCGATCAGGCCGAGGCCGCGCAGATTGTTCCAGTTGGCGACGCTCAGCGGGCCGGCGCCGACCAGCAGCCAGGGGGCGAACGGGAGCAGCAGCCACTCGCTGCGGCGGCCCAGCGGGCGCAGGCCGCCGATGCCGAGCGCTCCCAGGTAGGCGACGCCCACGGAGACCAGGGCGCCCAGAAGGGCGGGCACCCACGTGTTCAGCTGGACGCGCAACCCGGAAGGCGCCGGGGAGGCCTCCCCGGAAGGCGTGAACAGGGCCGCCAGCCACGGCCAGGCCCAGATGACCATGATCACGGCGACGACCAGCAGCGCCAGCACCCCGACCACGACCGCCACAGCCGAGGGCCGCCGCGCGGAACCGGCGGACGCCCCGCCGTCCGCCTGCCCGCCCGGCGGGTGGGCCTGCCCGGCCTGCGGGTACGCCTGCCCGCCCTGAGCCGGCCACCCGGCCGGAGGGTGCTGACCGGCCGGAGGCTGCTGACCGACGTGCGCGTACGCCTGCTTTCCGTACGACGGCGCCTGGTCCGTCGCGGGCGGTGCGGTGAGGGCGATCCGCATGCCGCTGATCACCACGATGAGCGCGGCGGCGATGCCCAGCGCGCCGAGGATCACCCCCGTCGCGGTCGCGATGGTGGCGCCCACCCCGAGCCGGGCCACCTGGAAGACGACGGTGTACTGCAGGAGCGCGAGCGTCATCGTCGAGTCGAGCGGGCCACCACGGGTGAGCGCCAGGCTCAGCGTGAACATCTGCAGGCCGGTGGCGACGGCGGCCAGCGCGACGACGCCCGCCACCGCGAACATGGCCCCGGTCACGGTGCCGCCGCGCAGGGCGGGCAGGAAGGCCAGCACGGCCAGGGCGCACACCAGCCCGAACGTCGTGGCGGCGACGACCAGCCGGAAGGTGCCCGGAGCCGAATCCGGCTCGGTGAACGCGCGCACCATCGTGGCCAGGCCGCCCACCGCAGGATCGAGCCCGCGCAGCCACGACACGGCCACGGCGGCCGGCGAGAAGGTCACCAGGGACAGCGACAGCACGATCCGGCCGGCCCGTCTGGGCCAGGTGCCGGCCCGGTCGAGCGCCAGCGCCAGCAGCGGGCCGACCACCAGGGCGACGAGCAGCGGCATGATCGTGAGCGACAGGGTGAAGCCCAGCGCGGGCCAGAGCGAGCCGGCCGCGCCCAGGACTGTGTCGTAGTTCTTCAGGCCTACCGACTCCGACGGGCCGACGAGCCCGCCCGACCTGAAGCTGAACGCGATCGTCTGCACGGTGGGCAGGACCAGCGTGATCAGGGTGCCGAACACGGCCGGCATGAGGAGCAGCCAGCCGAGCGCCGGCGAGGGGGTCTGGGGTGCTGTGCGGGAGGTCACGACGCCCGACCTTACGCCGACTCCTGTGTACCCGGCCAACTGGAAGCCGGGAACGGTGAAACCCTCAGATGCCGCCAGATCGGCCCCACGGCAGGAGGAGGCCCGGATCAACGGGCACCTGCCTGTACTCGCCGTACCGGCGCTCTGAGAAGCGCCTGGAGGGCGTCAGACGTCGAGCTTCTCCATGACGTCGTCCGACACGTCGAAGTTCGCCCACACGTTCTGCACGTCGTCGCTGTCCTCGAGCGCGTCGATGAGGCGGAACACCTTCTTGGCCGCCTCCTCGTCCAGCGGCACGCTCATCGTCGGCAGGAAGCTGGACTCGGCCGAGTCGTAGTCGATGCCGGCCTCCTGCAGCGCCTTGCGGACCGGCACCAGGTCGCCGGCCTCGGAGACGACCTCGAAGGAGTCGCCGAGGTCGTTGACCTCCTCGGCGCCCGCGTCGAGGACGGCCATCAGGACGGTGTCCTCGTCGAGGCCGCCCTTGGGCACGAGCACGACGCCCTTGCGGTTGAACATGTAGGACACCGAGCCGGGGTCGGCCAGCGAGCCGCCGTTACGGGTGAGCGCGACGCGCACCTCCGAGGCGGCGCGGTTGCGGTTGTCGGTCAGACACTCGATGAGCACCGCGACGCCGCCGGGCGCGTAGCCCTCGTAGGTGATGGTCTGCCAGTCGGCGCCGCCGGCCTCCAGGCCGCCGCCGCGCTTGCGGGCGCGCTCGATGTTGTCGTTGGGCACGGAGCTCTTCTTGGCCTTGAAGATGGCGTCGAAGAGGGTGGGGTTGGCATCCGGGTCAGGGCCACCGGTCCGGGCCGCCACCTCGATGTTCTTGATGAGCTTCGCGAAAAGCTTGCCGCGCTTGGCATCGACCACGGCCTTCTTGTGCTTCGTCGTCGCCCATTTGGAGTGGCCGGACATTGGCTACTGATCCCTCACTGTGTTGACAACCATGTCTACGAAGTAACGGTGCACCCGCGGGTCCCCGGTCAGCTCCGGGTGGAACGAGGTCGCGAGCAACGGTCCTTGGCGAACCGCGACGATCCTATCGCCAGGCTCGGCCGTGCCCAGCACATCGACGTCCGCGCCGACCGATTCGACCCACGGCGCGCGGATGAACACGGCGTGCAGCGGCGAGCCGGCGAAGTCGAGGTCGGCCTCGAAGGAGTCGATCTGGCGGCCGAAGGCGTTGCGCCTGACGACCATGTCGATGCCGCCGATGGTTTGCTGACCGGCGGCGCCGTCCTCGATCCGGTCGGCCAGCATGATCATGCCGGCGCAGGATCCGTAGGCGGGCATGCCTTCCTTGATCCGCATGCGCAGCGGCTGGAGCAGGTCGAAGGTCTCGGCGAGTTTCCCCATGGTGGTCGACTCACCGCCGGGGATGACCAGCCCGTCGACCGCGTCGAGCTCGCCGGGCCGGCGAATGGCCGTGGCCGAGGCGCCTGCCTCCTGGAGCATGCGCACATGCTCGCGCACGTCTCCCTGCAGCGCGAGTACACCGATCGCGGGCAACGTTCATCCTTCCGTCAGGTTGCGGGTGCAGTCGATTCAACACCACGTCCGCCTGACATCTTCCTACAGACCCGCGGAAAGACGAGAAAGGCGGCACCCGTCCGGATGCCGCCCCGCCGTCGTCCGGGGTCAGGGACGCTCGGTCTCCAGGCGTACGGTCTCCTCCACGGTCATCTCGGTGCGCAGGCGCAGCGTCGGGTCGATCGGGCGCAGGTAGGTCTGCTTCACGCCCGGCACCCGGTCCTCGATCACGAACGTGGCCTTGGTGTGCGCCTCCGCGCCGGGCTCACGTACCTGGGGCACCACCTTGAAGTCGGCGGTGAGCAGGTCGCGATCGATCTTCGTCAGCACGTAGCCGCGCTGGTTGTTGTAGAACTTCAGGTGCGGGTTGACCTGCAGGAACGGGTGGGCGGCCGGGTCGGAGTCGCCGCCGTCGCCGCCGGTGGAGATCGAGCTCGCCACCAGCTCCGAGCCGACCGACGGCCCGGTGGGGTCGTCGTAGTCGAGCTTGAGGTCGCTGGCCCAGTGCGCGTGCACGTCGCCGGTGAGCACGACGGGGTTGCGCACCTCGGCGTCGATCCAGCCCTGGGTGATGCGGCGGCGGGAGGCGACGTAGCCGTCCCAGGCGTCCTGGCTGGTGATCTTCGCGGGGCCGGCGTTGTTGTCACGCTGGGCGAAGAAGACCTGCTGGCCGATGATGTCCCATTGGGCCTGCGAGCGGCGGAAGCCGTCGAGCAGCCACGCCTCCTGCTCCGCCCCGGTGATCGACCGGGTCGGGTCGACGGCGGCCGGGCAGTCCCGGTAGCCGTCGCCGCAGCCCTGGTCGTCACGGTACTGGCGGGTGTCGAGCATGTGGAAGGTGGCCGTCCGGCCCCACCGGACCCGCCGGTAGAGCTGCATGTCGATGCCGCGCGGGATGGAGGTGCGGCGCAGCGGCATGTTCTCGTAGTACGCCCGGAAGGCGGCCTCACGCCGGGACAGGAAGCCCGGCTGCGGCACCTCGGGCTTCTCCGGCACCTCGTCGGCCCAGTTGTTGTCGAGCTCGTGGTCGTCCCACACGACCAGCCACGGCGCGGCGGCGTGCGCGGCCTGCAGGTCGGGGTCGGCCTTGTACTGGGCGTGGCGCTGGCGGTAGTTGGCCAGCGTCTCGGTCTCCGGCCCCTCGTGGTGGCGGATGTTGCCGCCGGGGCTGTTGTAGGTGTTCTTGGTGTACTCGTAGGTGTAGTCGCCCAGGTGCAGGACGACGTCCGGGTGCTCCTCGGCCAGCCTGCGGTAGGAGGTGAAGTAGCCGTGCTCGTACTGCGCGCACGAGACGAAGGCCATCGCCAGCGGCCCGCCGTACGAGCGCGGGTGCGGCGCGGTGAGCGCCCTTCCCACCGGGGAGATGTACGGGCCGACGCGGAAGCGGTACCAGTATTCGCGGCCCGCGCTCAGGTGGTCCACCTCGACATGCACGCTGTGGCCCCACTGCGGCGCCGCCACGGTCACGCCGGAGCGGACCAGGCGGCGGCAGCGCTCGTCGGCGTAGATCTGCCACAGCACCGGGAACGGGCGCTGCGGCATGCCGCCGAGGCCGTCCTCGGCCAGCGGCTCCTGGGCCAGCCTGGTCCACAGGACGAAGCCGCGGTGGTCCGGGTCGCCGGAGGCGACGCCGAGGGTGAAGGGGTCGGCGCGCAGCCCGCGCGAGGCCAGGCTCTGCGCGGTCTCGGCGGCGGGGTCGGCGGCAGGGCCGGGGTCCGCGTGCGCGGCGCCGGTCGGGACGGTCGCGGCGGCGCCTGCCGCTAACCCGGTGACGAGGAAGTGCCGGCGGTTGAGCTCGGGCATGGGTGCTCCTGGGACGATCATGGCCGGGGGACGATCGACAGCCTGACTCGGCACCATGACCACGGAGTTAACTCCACCCAACACGAAAAAGGCGACATCCTTCGTGGATGTCGCCTTCTTCGGAAATTTCTACCGTCACACCACGACGCCCCCGCCAGACGGCCTGGGCCGCCCACCGCGGACGATCATGTCATGCGGCGTGACGGGCCCCCGGACGGGACGCGCCGATCACCAGCCGCGCTCGGCCAGGCGGTGGGGCTGCGGGATCTCGTCGACGTTGATGCCGACCATGGCCTCGCCCAGGCCGCGCGACACCTTGGCGATGACGTCGGGGTCGTCGTAGAAGGTGGTGGCCTTGACGATGGCGGCGGCGCGCTTGGCCGGGTCACCGGACTTGAAGATGCCGGAGCCGACGAACACGCCCTCGGCGCCGAGGTGCATCATCATCGCGGCGTCGGCCGGGGTGGCGATGCCGCCCGCGGTGAACAGCACGACCGGGAGCTTGCCGGCGCGGGCCACCTCGACGACCAGCTCGTAGGGCGCCTGCAGCTCCTTGGCCGCGACGTACAGCTCGTCCTCGGGCAGCGAGGACAGCCGCTTGAGCTCGGCGCGGATGGTGCGCATGTGGGTGACGGCGTTGGAGACGTCGCCGGTGCCGGCCTCACCCTTGGAGCGGATCATGGCCGCGCCCTCGGTGATGCGGCGCAGCGCCTCGCCCAGGTTGGTCGCGCCGCACACGAAGGGCACCGTGAACTGCCACTTGTCGATGTGGTTGGCGTAGTCGGCCGGGGTGAGCACCTCGGACTCGTCGACGTAGTCCACGCCGAGCGCCTGCAGCACGCGGGCCTCGACGAAGTGACCGATGCGGGCCTTGGCCATGACCGGGATCGAGACGGCGGCCACGATGCCGTCGATCATGTCAGGGTCGCTCATCCTGGAGACGCCGCCCTGCGCGCGGATGTCGGCGGGCACCCGCTCCAGAGCCATGACGGCGACCGCCCCGGCGTCCTCGGCGATCTTGGCCTGCTCCGCGGTGACGACGTCCATGATGACGCCGCCCTTGAGCATCTCGGCCATGCCTCGCTTGACCCGGGCGGTGCCGGTGACGGGGCCGGTGGTTGAAGCGGTTTCGGGCGTGCTGCTGGACACGGTCTTCCTTCACGAGCTCTGGGGGGACGGTACGTTATCAAACCCATCGTAGGTCCTGAGGCGCTCATTCCCCGCATATCACCATGTCAGCGATGGCGAGGAATTTCGTACGTCAAGGAATCACGGGCTTGCGGCTGGCGAGCGCCACCCACACCTGGCCGGGCGCGAAGTTCATCGGCTCGCCGCTCTGTGTGGTGAACGTCGTGCCCCCGTCCTCGGATTCCCGCTCCCACTTCGCCTTGTACGCCTGGCCGTCGCGCAGCACGATCGCCGAGCCCTTGCCGGTGGTGTGCACCAGGGGGGTGTAGCTCTGGTTGCTGTCGTGGAACTCGGAGCGCTCGGTCTTGGTGTACTGGATGACGATCGTGGGCGCGCCCAGCTGGCCGCCCTCGGCGGCCATGTCCTTCTTGCCGTCCTGCCAGATCAGCCACTGCTTCTTGGCCTCGGACCAGGTGAAAGTGAAGCGGGCGGCGGGCCATTTGACCGTGTACGACTTCCGCGCGACCCCGCCCTCGGCCGGCGGGTCGCCGAAGGTGAAGCCCACGTCCTTGGCCTTGCTCGCCTTGGGCGCGGCGGATATCAGCTTCTTGGTGTCGGCGAACAGGTTGTAGGGGGCGAAGCGGCCGGGCTGGCGGAAGTAGGCGCCCGGCACCCTGCTGTCGGAGACGTCGAACAGCGACGCCTCGGCGATGAACGGCAGCATCTTGGTCTGCGCGCCGGAGTAGGCGAACGCGGGCTTGCCGAACATCGGCGCGATGTGCAGGTCGGAGATGCGGGCGCTGCGGACCGGGCCCACCTTGGGCGGGATCTTCGAGGAGAAGATCGCCATCAGGCGGGTCAGACCGGCCTCGACCTGTTCGATGTAGACGATGTCGGCGCTTTTGAGCCCGAGCTGCGGCTTGCCCGCCGCGGTGTTCTCGATCTTCACGGCGACCACGCGTTTGGCCGCGGTGTAGGGCTTGCCGGTGAAGGGGTGCAGCTTCTCCGGCGTCGGCTCCTCGATCGGGCCGGTGGAGACGCTGGCCTCAGGCGCCTGACCGGCGGCGGGCTCGTCGGACGAGCAGGCCGCGGTGGGTATCAAGATAGCCACTCCGGCAAGCGTCACCGTGATCATCCGGGGTAGCCGCACGTGTCCACTCCTCCGCTTTTGCCCAGAACGGATGGAAGCTTACCGGTCTATACAAATCGGGTCATTCAGTTGCCATGGCCACAGGTGGATTGTCATCAATCTCGAAGAATTGGGGATATTCGGTGTGGCCGGCCAACCGCAGCGTCCGAGCCAGCCACCGGCGCTGCGCCGTACGCGTGACCCCCACCGCGTTGTTGTAGAAGCGGCGCGAGTAGACGACCTTGGCCACGGCCGCGTCGAGTTCCTCCAGCAGATCCTGGCCGCCGGGCGACTCCGACAGCTTCTCCCGGAACCGCTCCTGGTCCACCGCCGCGCGCAGCGCGCCCGACAGATCGCTCTCGGCGTGCTCGCGCTCCTCCGGGCCCGCCATCCTGGCCTCGTGCGCCGCCGCCGCGAGCACCAGCGAGGTCGCCGGGTCGAGCAGCCGCGAGCCCGCCAGCTCCAGCACCACCGCCCGGCGCCGCACCAGCGCCGCCTCCAGCGCCTCGCGGGCCAGCTCCAGCCTGATGTGCAGCCGGTCCAGGCGGCCGGCCCGCCAGGAGATGTAGACGGCCGTGAGCACCACGACGATGCCCACGATCAGGAAGATCATGGTGGATGTCACAGGTCTTCCTCCACCCTCCCGGCGCCACCGGCCGTCACGGTCTCGTACACCCGCACCACGTCACGCGCCACCGTCGACCAGTCGTACTTCATCACCGCGACCAGCGCCTCCTCCGCCAGCTTGGCCCGCCGCTCCGGCGCGTCGAGCAGTGCTCCCGCCTCGCGCGCGAGCGAGGCGGGGTCGCCGTTGGCGAACAGCGCGCCCGCCTGGCCGTCGCCGAGCACCCGCCGGAACGCGGGGATGTCACTGGCCAGCACCGTTGCGCCCGAGGCCATCGCCTCGGCCAGCACGATGCCGAAGCTCTCGCCCCGCGTGTTGGGCGCGCAGAAGACGTCGACCGAATGGTAGGCGCGGATCTTGTCGGCCTCGCTCACCATGCCGAGCACCGTGACCCGGTCATGGAAACGCTTGGGCACCCGGTCGTAGACGTCCTTGGCGTCACCCGGCCCGGCGATCAGCAGCTTGAGCTCCGGCCGGTCGGCGGCCAGCAGTTTGTACGCCTCCAGCAGGATCGGCAGGCCCTTGCGCTCCTCGTCCATCCGGCCCAGGAAACCGATCGTCGCGCCGTCGGCCCCCCAGCCGTCGAGCGGCTCGGCGCTGGTGTAGCGGCCGACCGTCACCCCGTTGGGAATCAGCACCGTGTCGCCGCCGAACTGCTCGACCAGGCTCTTCCTGGCCGCGTCGGAGACCGCGATGCGCCCGCTCAGCTTCTCCAGCGCGCTGCGCAGTAACGGCTCGGCCACCGCGATCGCCCGCGAGCGCACCCACGAGGCGTGGAAGGTCGCCACGATCGGCCCCTTGGCCGCCCAGCAGGCCAGCACGCCCAGGCTCGGCACCAGCGGCTCGTGGATGTGCAGCACGTCGAAGCCGCCGTCGCGCACCCAGCGCCGCACCCGCGCGGCCGAGATGAACCCGAACGACATCCTGGCCACCGACCCGTTGTAGGGCACCGGCACCGCCCGGCCGGCTCCGGTCACGTACGGGGGCAGGTCGTCGTCCTCGCTGGCCGGCGCGATCACCGAGACGTCGTGCCCGTGCGCGATCAGTGCCTGGGCCAGGTCGTCGACGTGCTGCTTGACGCCGCCCGGCATGTCCCAGGAATACGGGCAGACGATGCCGACCTTCATGGGCGCAGGTCCTCCAGCCACAGCCGCTGCAGCATGTGCCAGTCCTCAGGGTGCTCGGCGATGCCCTTCTCGAACACGCCGACCAGCCCCTGCGCCACGGCCGTGACCTTCTCCTGCCGGGTGCCCTCGGCCGGGACCGGGACCTCCTCGTGGATGTGGATCCCCCAGTCGTCGCCGACGGAGTAGACGATGGCCGGCAGCAGCGCCGCGCCCGTCTGCACGGCCAGCAGCGGCGGCCCGGCGGGCACCTTGGTGGTCGCGCCGAAGAACTCCACCTCTACGCCGCTCTTGGTCAGGTCGCGCTCGGCCGGCAGGCAGACCACGCCGCCCTTGCGCACGCGGGTGGCCAGGGTGCCGAAGTTGTGCCCGTCGCCGCCGGTCAGCGGCAGCACCTCCATGCCGAGGCTCTCGCGGAAGCGCACGTAGCGGCGGAACAGCGACTCCGGCTTGAGCCGCTCGGCGACCGTGGTGAACGGGTGTCCCACTCCCACCAGCCAGGCGCCCGCCTGGTCCCAGTTGCCCATGTGCGGCAGCGCGAGCACCACGCCGCGGCCCGCGGCCACGTTGTCGTGCACGTGCTCGGCACCGATCACGTGGCTGCGCCGGACGATCTCCTCGGTGCTCATCTTCGGCAACCGGAAGATTTCATGAAAATAACGGAAATAAGAGCGCATGCCGGCTTTACTCAGCTCGCGGAGCTCACGACTGCCGGGCGCCAGCCCCGTCACCCTGGCGAGGTTGGTCTCCAGCCGGCTCACGGATCTGCCGCCCTTGCGCCACACCCGATCGGCCATGAACCTGAACACCGCGGCCGTCGGCCGCTCGGGCAGCAGCGGGACCAGCGTCCAGCCGGCCGCGAACCCCGCGGCCACGACGCGATCGCTGACTGACGGCTTGTCGCTCATCGCTCCCTCGCCTGCCGGTAGACATGGACAACACGCTGTACAACGGTGACGCCACTGGCCACCGCGAGCAACCACATGCCGGCCGCCAGGATGTAGGGCACGCCCAGCCCGCCGAAGCAGGTGGCGACCAGCACCACCACCAGCCGCTCCGGCCGCTCGGCCAGGCCCACGTCACAGGTGAGCCCGAGCCCCTCGGCCCGCGCCTTCGCATACGACACCAGCAGGCCGGCCACCAGGCAGAACAGCGTCACCGCGGTCAGCAGCCCGTCACCGGTGGACACGAAGTAGAGGATCAGCCCGGCGAAGATGGCCGCGTCGGCCACCCGGTCGAGCGTGGAGTCCAGGAACGCGCCCCAGGTGCTGCCCCCTCCCCCGCCCATCCGCGCCACCAGGCCGTCGAGCAGGTCGAACAGCACGAAGACCGTGATCACGACAGCGCCCACGGGCAGCTGTCCCAACGGGAAGAAGAGCAGGGCGGAGACGACGGTGCCCAGGGTGCCGATCGCCGTGACGGCGTTCGGGCCGATCCCGCGGCGGACCAGTGCCCTGCCCAGCGGGGTGAGTATCCGGGTCATGGCCGGGCGCAGGAGTTTCAGCATCGCGCTGTCGATCGTAGGCCATCCGGCGGCCGACGACTTTCTTTGCTTCACCCCTCTTGTGATATCCGCCACAGGGGTATTTGGTGAACACACCGCGTCCATGCGGTCCTGATCCCCTCCGTGCGGGCGCGGCGTTGGCACGCACAACGACGACGCGGGAGGCGATGTGGCGGACAAGAACGCAACCAGTGCCATGGGAGCCGCGGGCAGGGCACCAGCGGCCGACAAGGCGGACGCGATACGCAATGTCGTCCTGGTCGGCCACTCAGGATCGGGCAAGACCACCCTGGTCGAGCAGCTCCTGGCCGCCACCGGCACCATCCAGCGGCCCGGCCGGGTGGAGGACGGCAACACCGTCAGCGACTTCGACGAGGTCGAGGTCCGCCAGCAGCGCTCGGTCAACCTCACGCTGGCACCGATCACGCACACCGGCATCAAGATCAATCTGCTGGACACCCCCGGTTACGCCGACTTCGTCGGAGACCTGCGCGCCGGGCTGCGCGCCGCCGACGCAGCCCTGTTCGTCGTGTCCGCCTGCGACGGCGTCGACGGCCTGACACAGATGCTGTGGGAGGAGTGCGCCCAGGTCGGCATGCCCCGGGCCGTCGTGATCACCAAGATCGACCACCAGCGGGCGGACTTCGACGACGTGCTCGCCACCTGCCAGGATATCTTCGGCGACGGCGTCGCCCCTCTCTACCTGCCGGTGATCACCAACGGGCATGTGAACGGGCTGATCGGGCTGCTGACGCAGAAGTTCTACAACTACGCCACCGGCTCCCGCACCGAGAAGGAGCCGGGCACGGAGTACCAGACCCAGATCGAGGAGCACCGCGGCGTCCTGCTCGAAGGCATCATCCAGGAGAGCGAGGACGAGTCGCTCATGGAGCGCTACCTCGAAGGTGAGGACATCGACACCGGCGTCCTCATCGACGACCTGGAGAAGGCCGTCGCCCGGGGCAGCTTCTACCCCGTGCTCTGCACCGGGCTCGGCGTCGGCGCCACCGAGCTGCTGGAGCTCATCACCCAGGGCTTCCCCTCCCCGCTCGAACACCCGATGCCCGAGATCACCACCCTCGACGGCAAGCCGGTCCAGGGCATCGCCTGCGACGCCGACGGCCCGCTGGTCGCCGAGGTCGTCAAGACCACCAGCGACCCGTACGTGGGCCGCATCAGCCTGGTCCGCGTCTTCTCCGGCACCCTGCGGCCGGACATGACCGTGCACGTCTCCGGCCACGGCCTGGCCGACCGCGGGCACGAGGACCATGACCTCGACGAGCGCATCGGCGCCCTGACCTGCCCTCTGGGCAAGCAGCAGCGCGGCGCCGCCAAGGGCGTGGCCGGCGACATCGTCGCCGTCGCCAAGCTGTCCAGGGCCGAGACCGGCGACACGCTCTCCGACGTCGACCGGCCCCTGCTGATGACCCCCTGGAGCATGCCCGAGCCGCTGCTGCCGATCGCGATCCGCGCCCGATCCAAGGCCGACGAGGACAAGCTGTCCCAGGCGCTGGGCCGCCTGGTGGCCGAGGACCCGACCCTGCGCCTGGAGAACAACCCCGAGACCCGGCAGCTCGTGCTGTGGTGCATGGGCGAGGCCCACACCGACGTGCTGCTGGACCGCCTGTCCAAGCGCCACGGCGTCGAGGTCGAGCGGGTCGAGCTGCGCGTGCCGCTGCGCGAGACGTTCGGCGGCAAATGCCAGGCGATGGGCCGCAACGTCAAACAGACCGGCGGCCACGGCCAGTACGCCATCTGCCACCTGGAGGTCGAGCCACTGCCGTCCGGCGGCGGGTTCCAGTTCGTCGACAAGATCGTCGGCGGCGTGGTGCCCAGGCAGTTCATCCCGTCGGTGGAGAAGGGCGTGCGAGCGCAGATGGAGCGGGGCGTCGTCGCCGGCTACCCGATGGTCGACGTGCGCGTCACCCTGTACGACGGCAAGGCGCACTCGGTGGACTCCTCCGACATGGCCTTCCAGATCGCCGGTCAGCTCGCGCTGAAGGAGGCCGCCGCGAAGGTGCCGACGCTGCTGCTGGAGCCGGTGGACGAGCTGTCGGTGCTGGTCGCCGACGACCACGTCGGCGCGGTGATGTCCGACCTCTCCGCACGCCGCGGGCGGGTGCTCGGGACCGAGCCGGTCGGCACCGGCCGCACGCTGGTCAAGGCCGAGGTGCCGGAGCTGGAGCTCACCCGCTACGCGATCGACCTGCGGTCCATGTCGCACGGCACCGGGACCTTCCACCGCGCGTTCCTGCGCTACGAGCCGCTGCCGCCGCATCTGGTGGGCAAGGTCGCGGAGACGGAGTGAGGCGGGGCCGGGAGATTCGCCCCTCCCGGCACAGCGCCACCGTTCATCACAATGGCATCACAAGTCGATTTCCTTTTTCCGTACGGAGCACGCCGGAGCTGATGTCACACTGGGTAGCATTATGCGAACCGGACGCCCACTCCTAGCCGTTGCCGCCCTCGCGATCGTCTCCACCGGTGCCGCCTACACCTTCGGCCCCGGAGCTGACCAGAGCACGGCGGCCACCGCGGCCAAGAAGAAGACGACCGAGACGGTCGAGACCGCCGCCTGCACGGCCGACGCCCGATATCCCAAGCGGCAGCTGCGCGGTGTGTGGATCGCCACCGTCCAGAACATCGACTGGCCCTCCCGCACGGGCCTGACGGTCGAGCGCCAGAAGGCCGAGTACGTCAAGCTGCTCGACGCCGCCGCCAAGCGCAGGCTCAACGCGGTCTTCGTCCAGGTGCGGCCGGCCGCCGACGCGATCTACAAGTCGTCGATCGAGCCGTGGTCGCGCTTCCTCACCGGCACCGCGGGCAAGGACCCGGGCTGGGACCCGCTGCCGTTCCTCATCCAGGAGTCGCACAAGCGGGGCATGGAGTTTCACGCCTGGTTCAACCCGTACCGCGCCTCCTACGACGCGAACGTCTCCAAGCTCCCGTCGAACCACCCCGCGCGCCGCCATCCGGCCTGGACCGTCAAGTACGGCGACCGCGTCTACTTCAACCCCGGCCTGCCCCAGGTCCGCGACCATGTCACCAAGGTCGTCACCGACGTGGTGAAGCGCTACGACATCGACGGCGTGCACTTCGACGACTACTTCTACCCCTACCCGGGTGGGGGCGGCACGTTCGACGACGCCGCCGCCTTTACAAAGTATGGCAAGGGCAAGAAGCTGGCCGACTGGCGCCGCCAGAACGTCAACAAGCTGATCGCCGAGGTCGACGAGGCCGTCCACGCCACCAAGGGGCACGTCAAGTTCGGCGTCAGCCCGTTCGGCATCTGGCGCAACAAGTCCAACGACCCGAGCGGCTCCAACACCGGCGGCATGTCCGCCTACGACTCGATCTACGCCGACGCCCGCGCCTGGATCAAGTCCGGCACCGTCGACTACGTGATGCCCCAGCTCTACTGGTCGCGCAGCCACAAGACGGCCAACTACAAGGCGCTGGCGCCCTGGTGGGCCGGTGCCGTCAAGGGGACCGACGTCCACCTCTACATCGGCCAGGCCCTCTACCGGGTCGGCGCCAAGGACGAGGCCGCCTGGACCAAGCCGGGCGAGCTGTCGGCCCACCTGACGCTCAACCGCAAGCACGAGCAGATCGACGGAGACGTCTACTTCAGCGGCAAGCAACTGCTGACCAACCCGCTGGGAGCCATCGACCGGGTCGCCAAGGCGCACTACAGCCACCCGGCCCTGCTTCCCCTGATGAAGGAGCGCGGCGGCCAGGCCCCGGCCGCGCCGTCGGACGTCAAGGCCGCCGGCACGGCCGTGACGTGGACGGCCATGCCGGGAGCACGCTCGTACGCCGTCTACCAGGTGCCGAAGTCGGGCGACGACTGCCACACCACCGACGCCCGCACCCTCGTCGCCGTGACGAACGGCCCGTCGTTCACCGCCCCGTCCGCCGGCACCTACCTGGTGACGTCGCTGGACCGCCTGCACAACGAGAGCAAGGCGGTCAAGATCAAGGTGAAGGCGTCCTGATCGGGCCGCCCGCTCACCGCCAGGTGTCGGCGAGCAGCTGACGGGTGTCGCGCAGGAGCTCCGGCAGGACCTTGGTCCGGGCGACCACCGGCATGAAGTTGGTGTCGCCGCCCCATCTCGGCACCACATGCTGGTGCAGGTGGGCGGCGATGCCCGCGCCCGCGACGTGGCCCAGGTTCATGCCGACGTTGAAGCCCTGCGCGCCACTGGCCGTGCGCAGCGCCCGCACCGCCCGCTGGGTGAACTCCCCCAGCTCGCAGAGCTCGGCGGCGTCGAGCTCGTCGTAGTCCGACACGTGGCGATAGGGCACGACCATCAGGTGGCCGGAGTTGTAGGGGTAGAGGTTGAGCACCGCGTAGACCACCTCGCCCCTGGCGACGACCAGGCCGTCCTCGTCGCTCATCTTGGGGATCGCGTCGAACGGGCAGCCGTCGTCAGGCCCCGACCCCGTCGGCTTGTTCTCACCCTTGATGTAGGCCATGCGATGCGGAGTCCACAGACGCTGGAAGTTGTCCGGCTCCCCGGCTCCTGCCTGATCGTGCATATCTAGCAGCATAGGGCCACGGGTCAGCGGACAAACGGGGTGCGCATCCGGCACAATCCAGACACGCCCGAAGGAGGCTGCCATGAGCGACGCCCTAGCCGTGCACACCGCCCCGACCGAGCCCACCGCCGACGACGACCTCCCCTCCGACAGCGCGCTCACCACCGCGCCCAACGGCTCCGCCGACCCCTCAGCCCCGCCCGGCGACCACGCGCCAGGCTCCCCGCCGTACGGCGACACCTCGCCGGCCCCCCACGCCCCCGTCGTCAAGGGACGGATCACGGTGGCCGACGAGGTGGTGGAGAAGGTCGCCGCGCTGGCCGCCCTGGAGGTGGCGGGCGTCGCCGACCTCGGCGGCGACCTCGCGCGCGCCATCGAGTCCGTACGCGACCGCATCGGCATCGGATCCCGGCGCGGCACCCAGGGGGTGAGCGCCCAGATCCAGGACCGCCAGGTCGGCATCGACCTGACGATCGTGGTCGAGTACGGCCATGTCGTAATGGAGGTCGCCGCCGAGGTCAAGGCCAACGTCGCCAGGAGCGTGAGCCGGATGCTGGGCATGCGGGTCGTGGAGGTGAACGTCACGGTCGACGACGTCCGCCTCCCGGGCGAGGCCAGACCGAGCCCGGACCCCCAGGAGGAGGACCCGTTCTAGAACTCGCGGCCGCACCCCGCCCGCGTCACCCCAGCCGGGTCATCCGGGAGTCGTAGCCGCCACCGCCCGGGTACACCCAGGCGCCGGTGGCGGTGTCGCCGTCCGGGCTGAAGGTGCCCCGGTAGTAGGCGGGTGAGCCCTTCTCGCCGCCCCAGATGGTGAGCGTGTCGCCGTCGAGTTCGTACACGTAGTCGAAGGTGTTGCCCTGGCTGTCGTAGAAGCGGGACTTGATGTCCTCGCCGGGGCGGTCGGCGCCGAAGGGCCGCTCCCGGCCGATCACCTCCACCCCCTTGATCCGCTGGCCGTACTGCTCGAGGTCGACCTCCTGGATGAGGAAGAAGCCGCCGTCGAGCCAGCGGAAGGTGACGGTGCCCTCGGCGCCGCCGGCCACCCGCCAGGTGCCCACCAGCCGGTCCAGGGCCTTGAGCTGGGCGTCGGGCCCAACGGTGTCGGTGTCGGTGCCGGTGTCGATGTCGGTGTGCTCGGTCATGTCGTGATCCCTCTGGTTCGTCGTTTCAACCGGTGTTGCCCATATGACCGGAGGACGCGGCGAAAGGAATCGGTCCAGAGGATTTAATCTGGAAATTTCCCTTTCGGCTGGTCAGAGGGTGTCAGGGAGGCCGAAGGAGCCGAGCACGTCCGGGCCGAACGTGGTGATCTCCGCGATCAGGCCGTCCTCGACGCGCAGCACGTCGAGGTTGACGGCCGTGAACGAGGTCTCGCCGTCGCGCCGGACGTAGTTGGCCACCGCGGGCCGCCGGTTGGCGAAGGTGAGGATCGAGCGCCACTCGCCCCACGCCTGCGGCCCCGCCATGACCGGACGCCACATGTCCAGGATCGCCTCGCGCCCGACGTACAGCAGGACGGCGGGCGGCATCGCCTGGCGGGCGTCCTCGCGGAGCAGTGCGGCCAGGCTCACCAGGTCGCCCTCCTCCGAGGCGCGCATGTAACGCCGCAGCACCGCCCGCTCCTCCTCGCTGGGCTCGCTCGCGGGGCCCCACCGGGAGCGCCGCTCGGGCAGGTGGAGGCGGAGGGTCGCCCTGGCTCGCTGCAGGGCGCTCTTGACCGCCGGCACGCTGATCTCCAGCGCCCCCGCGGTCTCCTCGGCCGGCCAGCCCGCCACGTCACGCAGGATGAGCACCGCCCGCTGGCGCGGCGGCAGGTGCTGGATCGCGGCCAGGTAGGCGAGCTCGATCGTCTCCCTGGCCACCACGAGCGCGTCCGGCTCCCCCTCACCCGGCCCCGCCAGGTCCAGCAGCCGATCGGGGTACGGCTGCAGCCACGGCACCTCCGCCGGCGCCGACCGCTCGCCCGCCTGCATGGTCACCACGACCTCCCGCGAGCGGGCCGGGCCGGACAGCGCGTCGAGGCACACGTTCGTGGCGATCCGGTAGAGCCACGCCCTGAACGTCGAACGCCCCTCGAACGTCTCCCGCCCGCGCCACGCCTTCAGCAACGCCTCCTGCACCATGTCCTCGGCATCGGTGTAGGACCCGAGCATGCGGTAGCAGTGCACCTGCAGCTCATGCCGATAGCGCTCGGCCGATTCGGCGAACGCCGCCTGATCGCCCGCCCGGATCGCCTCGACGACCTCGCTCGCCTGCGCCGCCCGCTGTGGCCCCGTCACCGCACTCGCCCCCCGGCTCGCCCGTTCACGCGGGTCATCGTAGACCTCGGGACCGACGGTTTCTGGCCTTGACCGGTTTAGGGTGACGATTATGGCTGAGCAGCTGAACCCCATGCCCACCGACTGGCGGCGCGCCCTGGCCGTGGTGGCACACCCCGACGATCTGGAGTACGGCTGCGCGGCGGCCGTGGCGACCTGGACCGGCGAAGGGCGGGAGGTCGCCTACCTCCTCGCCACCCGGGGAGAGGCCGGCATCGACACACTCGAACCGGCCAAGGCCGGTCCGGTGCGCGAGCGGGAGCAGCGCGCCAGTGCCGCGGTGGTCGGCGTGCCGAGCGTCGAGTTCCTCGACCACGCCGACGGCGTGATCGAATACGGTACGACGCTGCGCCGGGACCTCACGGCCGCCATCCGCAGGCACCGCCCCGAGCTGGTGATCACGCTCAACTTCGACGACACCTGGGGCGGCACGGTGTGGAACACCCCCGACCACAAGGCGGTCGGCAGGGCCACGCTGGACGCCGCCGCCGACGCCGGAAACAGATGGATATTTCCGGACATCGACGCTGAGCCGTGGGACGGCGTGCGCTGGGTGGCCGTCGCGGGCACCGACTCCCCCACCCACGCCGTGGACGTCACCGACGGCCTGGAGGCAGGCGTACGTTCGCTGATCGAGCACCGCGCCTACATCGAGGCCCTCACCGACGAGGACCCGGAGACCTACGCCCGCACCTTCATCGAGGACAGCGTCCGCCAGGCGGCCGAGCGCTTCGCCGGGCGTCCCGCCGTGACCTTCCGCCTCTATCCCCGCTGACCGACCACCCCGCCGCCCGAACAGGTCGGTGAGCGAACAGGTCGGTCGCCGGACGGTCACGGCCTGGCTCGCTCGGCTCCCGAGGGAAGCCGTGCGCGCCAGGCCGGGCGGGTGCTTCGTTCAGACCTGGACGCGACGCTCCACGGCGTTGACGATCTCGGCGATCGCCTCGTCCACCGGGACGCCGTTCTTCTGCTCGCCGTTGCGGTAGCGGAAGGACACCGCGCCGTTGGCGATGTCGTCGTCGCCCGCGAGCAGCATGAACGGCACCTTGGCCTTCTGCGCGTTGCGGATCTTCTTCTGCATGCGGTCGTCGGCCACGTCCACCTCGACCCGGATGCCGCGCTCGCGCAACCGCTTGGCGATGTCCTGAAGGTAGGGGGCGTGGGCGTCGGCGATCGGGATGCCGACCGCCTGGACCGGGGACAGCCAGGGCGGGAACGCGCCCGCGTAGTGCTCGGTGAGGACGCCGAGGAAGCGCTCGATCGAGCCGAACAGCGCCCGGTGGATCATGACGGGCGTCTGGCGGCTGCCGTCGGCGGCCTGGTATTCGAGCTCGAACCGCTTGGGCTGGTTGAGGTCGAGCTGGATGGTGGACAGCTGCCAGGTGCGGCCGATCGCGTCCTTGGCCTGGACGGAGATCTTGGGGCCGTAGAAGGCGGCGCCGCCCGGGTCGTCGACCAGCTCCAGCCCCGACTCCTCGGCCGTCTGGCGCAGCGCCGCGGTGGCCTCGTCCCAGTCGGCCGGGTCGCCGATGAACTTGTCGGAGTCGTCGCGGGTGGACAGCTCCAGGTAGAACTCCGCCAGGCCGAAGTCGCGCAGCACGCTCAGCACGAAGGTGAGCAGGCTCTTGATCTCGCCGACCATCTGCTCACGGGTGCAGTAGATGTGCGAGTCGTCCTGCGTCATGCCGCGCACCCGGGTCAGGCCGTGCACGACGCCCGACTTCTCGTAGCGGTAGACCGAGCCGAACTCGCACAGCCGCAGCGGCAGCTCACGGTAGGAGCGCCCGCGCGCCCGGAAGATCAGGTTGTGCATCGGGCAGTTCATCGGCTTGACGCGGTATTCGATGCCCTCCAGCTCGAAGGGCGGGAACATGTCCTCGGCATACCACGGCAGGTGGCCGGAGGTCTCGAACAGCGTCGACTTGGTGATGTGCGGGGTGTTGACGAACTCGTAGCCCGCCTCGCCCTGCCGCCTGCGCATGTAATCTTCCATCTCCTTGCGGATGATCCCGCCCTTGGGATGGAAGATCGGCAGTCCGCTGCCCAGCTCCGGCGGGAAGCTGAACAGGTCCAGCTCCGCACCGAGCTTGCGGTGGTCGCGCTTCTCGGCCTCCTCCAGCAGCTTGAGGTATTCGTCCTGCTTGTCGCGGGACTCCCAGGCGGTGCCGTAGATGCGCTGGAGCTGCGGGTTCTTCTCGCTGCCTCGCCAGTAGGCGCCGCCGGAGCGCATGAGCTTGAAGGCGGGGATGGACCGGGTCGACGGCACGTGCGGGCCGCGGCACAGGTCCTTCCAGCGCAGGTCGCCGGTCTTGGCGTCGAGGTTGTCGTAGATGGTCAGCTGCCCCGCGCCGACCTCCACCGACTCCTCGTCCGCGGCGCCGCCCTTGAGCCCGATGAGCTCCAGTTTGTACGGCTCGCCGGCGAGCTCCTGGCGGGCCTCGTCGTCGCTGACGGCCCGGCGGGAGAACAGCTGGCCCTGCTTGACGATCTCGCGCATGCGCTTCTCGATGCGCTTGATGTCGTCGGGGTGGAAGGCCTGGGCGACGTCGAAGTCGTAGTAGAAGCCGTTGTCGACCGGCGGGCCGATGCCCAGCTTGGCCTCGGGGAACAGCTCCTGCACCGCCTGCGCCATGACGTGGGCGGTGGAGTGGCGGACGATCGCCCTGCCCTGCTCGCTGGAGACGTCGATGGGCTCGACCACGTCGCCCTGCTCCAGCGGCCAGGCGAGGTCCCGGGCCTCGCCGTTGACCTGGGCGGCGATGACGGTGCGGCCGTCGGCCTCCAGCGCCTCGCCGGCCGTCGTGCCGGCCGCGACCACACGCTCGGCTCCGGCGAGGGTGATGCGTAGCTCGGCTGACACGATGACTCCCTTGGGTGGCGCGAGATGGTGATCCGATGCTATCGCGGGTCGTACCCCAGCCTGGTCAGGTCCCGGCGGCTGCCGTAGAACACGTTACGGTCGACGGGGCTGTTGGCGTGCTGGTGGATCGTCCAGTCCTGCCAGGGCCGGGGCACCGTGGGCCGGCCGCGCGGGCTGTGCGGGCTGGCGATCCAGAGCGGATACTCGTCCAGGCCGGCACAGTGACCCGCGGCCGCGAAGGAGTGGTAGGTGTAGATGAACGGGCGTACGCCCGAGCGGCGTTCGACGACGCGGCACCAGCGGCGGGCGTAGCGGGCGACCTCCTCCGGCCGCTGGCCGTCGGCGGTCTCCAGGTCGAGCGCGATCAGGTCGCCCCGGCGCAGCCCGCCCGCCGTCCCGACGGTGCGCAGGAAGTGGCGCGCCTGCTCGGCGGGGTCACCCTTGGGACGGGCGAAGTGGTAGGCGCCGCAGACGATCCAGCTCTCCCGCATGCCGTCCCAGTTGCGGGCGAACCACCGGTCGGTGAAGTCGCCTCCCTCGGTGGCCTTGGCGAAGGCGAACGCCACCCCCGATCTGGCGTGCGAGCCCCAGTCGACGGAGCCCTGCCAGTTGGACACGTCTATGCCGTGCAGCAAGCCCTTCATCGTGCCGGAGTTTAGGGGGACACCTCCTGGTCAGCCCTTCGACGCGCCGATCAGCACCGCGCGAGTGCGCCTGCGGTCACCGAACACGGCGGCCCCGAAGTCGGTCACACCGGCCTCGGCGAGCTGCTCGATCTGGGCGCGGACGGAGGACTCGTCGCCGACGATCGCCACGTCCCCGGGCCCGGCCGCGCCCTCGCGGTCCAGCATGGCCCGGTAGGAGGGGAGCTGGCCGTACACCTCGAACATCTCGTCGGCGCGCGCCCGGGCGGCGGCGGGGTCGTCGGTGACGCTGACGGGCAGCGAGCAGACGATGCGCGGGCGCTCGCGGCCGGCCTCGGCGGCGGCCGCGTTGATCGTGGGCGCGATGTGGTCGGCGACGGTCTTGGGGCCGGTCATCCAGAGCGCGGTGCCGTCGGCCACGGCGCCCGCCAGCTTCAGCATGCGCGGGCCGAGCGCGGCGACGAGCACCGGGAAGCCCGCGCCGGGCGCGCCGAGCCGGATGTTGGCCTTCACGGTCTCGCCGGTGTAGTCGACCTGGTCGCCGCGGGAGGCGGGCAGCAGGACCTCCAGATACTCCTTCATCTGCCTGGCCGGCTTGTCGAAGCTGTAGCCGTACATGTCCTCGATCACGATCCGGTGGGAGAGCCCGATGCCGAGCGTCAGCCGCCCGCCCAGGGCGGCGTTGACGGTCATGGCCTGCTGGGCGAGCGCGGCCGGGTGGCGCGGGTAGATCGGCACCACGGCGGTGCCGAGCTCGATCGCGTGCCCGCGGCCGGCGACGGCGAGCGCGGTGAGCGCGTCGAGGCCGAAGATGTGCGACATCCAGGCCGAGTCGAAGCCGTCGTCGGCCGCCCTCGCGATCTCCTCGCTCAGCTCGGCGAACGGATCTTGGCCGGTGGGCTCGTTGAGGAGCAGTCCGAATCGCATGGCTCCAGAACTCCATTCTGTTGGCTGAGGCGAGTGTAACTCCGATCTTGAACGCGGACGGGTGTCGACCCGGCTGTTTCAGCAGCCCTTTGTAAAGTGGCCACATGACCGACGAACGCGCGGGACAGCCCGCTCAGCCCGCCGACCTGGTCGACGTCTCCAGGCTGGTGACCGCCTACTACGCGCTCCATCCGGACCCCGGTGAGGTGGCCCAGCGGGTGGCGTTCGGCACGTCGGGGCATCGCGGTTCGTCGCTGAAGGCCGCGTTCAACGAGGACCACATCCTGGCCACCAGCCAGGCCATCTGCGAGTACCGGCGGGACCAGGGCACCGACGGGCCGCTGTACCTGGGCATCGACACGCACGCGCTGTCGGAGCCCGCGCGGGTGTCGGCGCTGGAGGTGCTCGCGGCCAACGGGGTGCGGGTGCTGATCGACTCCCGCGACGGCTACACACCGACGCCCGCGGTCTCGCACGCGATCCTCACCTACAACCGGGGCCGCACGTCGGGCCTGGCCGACGGCGTGGTGATCACGCCGTCGCACAACCCGCCGGCCGACGGCGGCTTCAAGTACAACCCGCCGGACGGCGGGCCCGCCGGCACCGGCATCACCTCGTGGATCCAGGACCGCGCCAACGAGCTGCTGGCGCAGGGCCTCAAGGGGGTCCGCCGCGTCTCGTACGCCAAGGCCCTGGAGGCGGCGGGCCGGCACGACTTCATCGGCGCGTACGTGGACGACCTGCCGAACGTCGTGGACTTGGACGCGATCCGGGCCTCCGGCGTGCGGATCGGCGCCGACCCGCTGGGCGGCGCGAGCGTCGCCTACTGGGGGGAGATCGCCGAGCGTCACCGGCTCGACCTGACCGTGGTCAACCCGCTGGTCGATCCGACGTGGCGGTTCATGACGCTCGACTGGGACGGCAAGATCCGGATGGACTGCTCGTCACCGCATGCCATGGCCTCGCTCATCGCGAATCGGGATAAATACGATATTTCCACGGGGAACGATGCCGACTCGGACCGGCACGGCATCGTCACTCCGGACGGCGGCCTGCTGAACCCCAACCACTACCTGGCCGTGGTCATCTCCTACCTGTACGAGCACCGCGACGGCTGGCCGCGCGAGGCCGGGGTGGGCAAGACGATGGTCAGCAGCGGCATCATCGACCGGGTCGCCGACTCGCTGGGGCGACGCCTGTACGAGGTGCCGGTGGGCTTCAAGTGGTTCGTGCCCGGCCTGCTGGACGGCTCGCTCGGCTTCGGCGGCGAGGAGAGCGCGGGGGCGTCGTTCCTGCGCCGTGACGGCTCGGTGTGGACGACGGACAAGGACGGGATCATCCTGGCGCTGCTGGCGTCCGAGATCCAGGCCGTCACCGGCCGCTCGCCCAGCGAGCACTACCGGTCGCTGACGTCGCGGTACGGCGAGCCCGCGTACGCCCGGGTGGACGCCCCGGCGACGCGGGAGGAGAAGGCGGTGCTGGCCAAACTGTCGGCCGACCAGGTGACCGCCTCCAGCCTGGCCGGCGAGCCGATCACCTCGGTGCGGACCTCGGCGCCCGGCAACGAGGCGGCCCTGGGCGGGGTCAAGGTCTCGACGGCGAGCGCCTGGTTCGCCGCCCGCCCGTCCGGCACCGAGGACGTCTACAAGATCTACGCCGAGTCGTTCCAGGGCCCGGACCACCTCGCGAAAGTCCAGCAGGAGGCCCGCACACTGGTCTCCTCGGCCCTGAGCTGAGCTGAGCGGGCCGGTCCCCCGGCCTGGGCCCGGGGAGGCTGGTGCGAGGTCGGTCCTGGGTCGGTCAGGTCAGTTCGCGGGTCGATTCGCCGGGGACGCGGGTGCGGCCCAGGTCGGCCCGGCGGCCGGCCGCCACGCCGTCGCCGTAGCCACTGCCGCTGGTGCGGGGGACGCTGAGGCGGATGCGCGGGTAGGCCGCCGCCACCGCGCGCTCGACCTCGGCGTGCCGGTCCGCGAGCACGAGCGCGGTGCCCACCGAGGGCGCCTCCGCCTCGGCCCGGTTCTCGGCCTCGCGCAGCAGCCGGTAGACCTCGTCGGTGAAGCCGAGCAGCCACGACCGCCGGTAGGCCCGCACGGCCGTCACCTCGCCCGGCGGCCGGACGCGGGCCAGGCCGGAGGCCATCTGCAGCAGCAGCGACGTGGCCAGCAGCTCCGCGCGCTCCAGGTCGGCGGCGAGGCCGAACACGTGCACCCGGTGCCCGCCGTCGGCGCGCCCGATGAGCAGCGGGCGGCAGCGCAGCGCCTGGGCTACCAGGCTGACCAGCCGGGCCTTCTCCCTGGCCCAGGGGCCGGGCACGGTGACGATCCGGTCGCCGGGAGCCTGGCGGGGCCGCTCCGGATCGAGGGAGTCGATGCCGTACTTGGCCATGAGCGCGGACGCCGCCGCCATGAAGGCGGCCCGCTCGTGCTCGTTGTCCGTACGCTCGGCCTTGGCCAGCAGTTTCCTGACCCGCTCCAGCGTGCGTCCGCGCACCCCGCTCCCTCGTTCCTCTGACCTTTTACGACTTGGTCAGCACCCGCCCGTCGGCGGCGATGACGGGGAAGGCGCCGGTGTCGACGATGCCGTGCTGGTGGTAGAGCGCCTCGATGAGGGCGTGCGCCTGCGGCTCCAGCTTCCACAGGGAACGATACTCGCGCGCCGTGGTCAGCGAGATGCCGATCTCCTGGGCGATGTCGACCGTGCGGGGCACGATGCCCTTGGCGATCTGCCGGTCCCAGAACTCCCTGGCCGCCCTCATCAGCGCCGCCCGCTGGGCGGTGTCGACGACCTGCGGGGTGGAGTCGAGCATCACGATGTCCTCGTCCTCCTCGTCGACGAGCTCGGCCAGCGCCGGTGGCAGCGCGGGGCGGGCGGGCACCGGGTGGTGGTCGGCGTGCGGCTCCCACGGCACGCGCGGGTCGGCGTCGATGAGGGCGGAGGTGTTGTACAGGGCGGCGATCTGGGCGAGCAGCGCCTCCTGGCGGGTGGCGTCGACGGCCAGGCCGGTGTGCTCGACGGCCTGGTCCATGGCCTTGTCCAGCTTGGCCAGCGCGGCGCGGACCTTGCGCTCGGAGGCGCCGCCCTCGCGCAGCGCCTTGGCCCGCTTGGCGGCCAGCGCGACGCGGGTCAGCCTGCGGTGCGCGTCGACCTCGCTGGCCGTGCGGTCGCTGACCTCGGCGATGCCCATCCTGACCAGCAGCCGCTCGGGGGTGAGGCGCCAGTTGATCCGCCCGGTGCCGCGGATGCGGTGGCGCTCGATGGCCATGCCGCGCTCCCACAGCCAGGCGGCCACCAGCGGCGCGGCGAGCCTGAAGACCGCCTCGGGCAGGCTGCGCGCGTCCATGCTGGACAGCACCGCGGTCAGGCAGGTCAGCGCCCAGACGGCGATGCCGTCGATGCCGGCGGAGAAGTTCTCGCGCATGTTGCGGCGGGCCCGCACGGCGGAGGTGATGATGGCCACTTCGATGAAGGCGAACAGCAGCAGCCGGAGGGGGCCGTCCAGGCCCAGCACGTCACCGGAGAAGCGCCACATGCCCTGCGCGGAGACGCCGGTCGCGATGGACGCGGCGACGACGGTCAGCACGTCCTCGATGGGGCGGGGGGCGACGTAACGGGCGACCAGCCAGGTCAGGGCGCGCCAGGCGACTCTGAGCACCAGATAGGCCAGCACCAGGCCGGCCAGGCTCAGTAGGGTGATGACAGCGGTCGCGAGCGGCTTGTCTGTGATGAAGGCAGTGATTTCCTCGAATGTGGGCATCAGTCACTATCCGTGAGGCTCAGTCTCGGGCTCTAAACGACGAGATCATCGCAGAATGTCGCCATCTTGTACGCCAAACGCCGCCTGCTGCCCCACTTTGCCCCTCTTTCCCCATACGTCCCACCTGCATGATCAACGCGCGGGAACGTACCAAAATCACATCATGAGGACCGTCGCGCTCCCGGGGTTCGAGACTCACAATGGAGGGGCCGAATCGGCCTTAGGAGGGCTTGTGAGCAAGCGATCCCGTAAGCGCCGCGCTTTCCCCAGTGGCGCGCTCGGCCCGCGGCCCGGCTTCGGGCCGGGCGAGGCGCACGATCCCGGCGCGGACGACCCGCCGTTCGACGACCCGCCGTTCGACGACCCCTCCGACGGTGGCGGCGTACGCGAGCCGCGCAGGCCCAAGCCGGCGCCGCCGTCCATGACGGCGGAGGCGCCGCCGCCCGAGCCGCCGCTGCGGGCCCGCGACCGTACCCTGCCGCCGCCCGAGGAGATGACCAGCGTGCTCGCGCCAGGTTGAGATGAAATCTCGTCCTTCTGGAGGGGGTACGCCCTGCCTACGGATGGGACCATTCATCGAGGGATTTATCCCAACATGGTGTGATGCATCCCAATAGGACGGATTGCGATGACTGACTCAGAGTTCCCCCTCGTCCAGTTCATGCGCGACGGGTTCGATCCCGACGCCGAGCTCGCGCGCATCCGCGCCGAGCACCCGGTCTACCCCATGGCCATTCCCGGCGGGCAGACGGTGTATCTGGTCACGCGGTGGGACGACGTGCGCAACGTGCTCGGCGACCATGAGCGCTTCAGCAACGACTTCGCCGGCGTGATCGGCCTGGGCTCCAACCAGGAGGACCCCGGCGGCCTCGGCTTCCGCGACCCGCCCGAGCACACGCGGCTGCGCAGGTTTCTGACGCCCGAGTTCACCATGCGCCGCCTGCGCCGGCTGGAGCCGCGCATCGAGGCCATGGTCGAGGAGCACCTGGACCGGATGGAGGCCAAGGGCTCCCCCGTGGACCTGATGGAGGAGTTCGCGCTGCCACTCCCGTCGCTGGTCGTCTCCGAGTTGCTCGGCGTTCCGCACGAGGACCGCGCCGACTTCGTGAAGATCAGCACGAACCGCTTCGACTTCACCGCCGGCCCGGAGGCGTCGCTGCAGGCGGTCAACGACGCGATGTCGTACCTGACGGAGCTGGTGGCCCGCGAGCGGCTGAACCCCGGCGAGGGGCTGCTCGGCCAGCTGCTCCGTGACCACGGCGACGAGCTCGACGACCGGACGCTGGCCAGCATGGCCGACGGCCTGCTGACCGGCGGCCACGACACCAGCACCAGCATGCTCGCGCTCGGCACCCTGTGGCTGCTGGAGAACCCCGAGCAGGCCGCCAAGGTGCGCGAGGTCGACGGCTACGTCCACGACGTGGTCGAGGAGCTGCTGCGCTACATGACCGTCGTGCAGGTGGCCTTCCCCCGCTTCGCCCGCGACGACATGGAGCTGCACGGGCAGCTGATCAAGAAGGGCGAGCTGGTGCTCTGCTCGCTGGCCGCCGCCAACCGCGACCCGAACCTGGGCGAGGACATGGACCAGGTCAGGCCCGGGCGCGCGACCGCTGGCTCGCACCTGTCGTTCGGGCACGGCATCCACCGGTGCCTCGGCGCGCCGCTGGCCCAGATGGAGATGCGCATCGCCTATCGGGGACTGCTGCGCCGCTTCCCCGGCCTGCACGTCGCCGGTGAGGTCCCGTGGCGCAAACTGGCCATCGTCTACGGCGTGGATGAGCTACCCGTCGCCTGGTAGCCGGGTTACCTTCGCGGTGTGGACGAGAAAGTCATCGACCTGGCCGCGATCAGCGCCGTCGTGTTCGACACCGACGGCGTGGTGACCGACACCGGCCGGGGGCACGCCGCCGCCTGGAAGCACGTGTTCGACACCTTCCTGCGCGGCCGCTCGACGCCCTTCGACATCCAGGCGGACTACCTGCGCCATGTCGACGGCCGGCCGCGCCTGGACGGCGTCCGCACCTTCCTGGCCTCGCGCGGCATCACGCTGCCCGAAGGCGCGCCGGACGACGAGCCCGGCGCGCCCACGGTGCACGGGCTCGGCCTCGCCAAGGACGCGCACTTCCTGGCGCAGGTGGACAAGTACGGCGTGGCCGCCTTCCCGTCCACCGTGGCGCTGCTGCACGAACTGCGCCACCGGGGCGCGCGGACGGCGGCGGTCTCGGCCAGCCTGCACGGCCGCAAGCTGGTGGGCTCGG
The DNA here is from genome assembly GCF_052068115.1 of Nonomuraea sp. ZG12. Classification (NCBI taxonomy): domain Bacteria; kingdom Bacillati; phylum Actinomycetota; class Actinomycetes; order Streptosporangiales; family Streptosporangiaceae; genus Nonomuraea; species Nonomuraea sp. ZG12. The sequence goes on along the minus strand of NZ_JBQHCW010000024.1, from coordinate 41,906 downwards.
CGGGCGTGACGCACCTGTTCGACGTCCTGGTCGACGGCAGCGACGCGGCCCTGATGAACCTCCCGGGCAAACCGGACCCGGCACTGTTCCTGGAGGCGGTACGCCGCCTGGCCCTGCCCGCGAGCCGGGCCGCGGTGGTGGAGGCGGCGCTGCCCGGCATCGAGGCGGGCCGCAAGGGCGGCTTCGGCCAGGTGATCGCGGTCGACAGGGACGGCCGCACCACGAATCTGGGCGACCTCGGTCCGGGACTGGGTGACCACGCCACGGACCTGGGCGACCTCCGCGCGGGGCTGGGTGACCTCGGCGCGGACCTGGTGGTGAGCGACCTCGGCGAGCTGACCGTGCACGGCAGGGTCCTGCCGGTCGCCTCCCCCTGAGCCTCCTGCTCACGAGCGCCCTATCCTTGGCGTCGTGACCGTGCTCATCGACCCTCCCCACTGGCCCGGCCCACGTGGCCTGATGTGGTCGCACCTGGTCAGCGACACCTCCCACGCCGAGCTGCACGACTTCGCCGTCCGACTGGGCGTGCCGGCGCGGGCGTTCGACCGGGACCACTACGACGTGCCGGAAAGCGTGCACGCACGGGCGGTGTCGCTGGGCGCGCACGCGGTCAGCTCCCGCGAGCTGCTCCGCCGCCTGATCGACGCGGGTCTGCGCCGCCGCAAGGTCCACGGCCCACCAACCTGACGCGCCCGTCCACCACCCCAGCCGTCACCGCCCCGCCCCGCCTCGTTCCCCGCCCCAGGCTTCGCCCCGCCGGGCTCACCGCACCGCCGGGATAACGCCGGTGATCTGCTCGGCGAGCGCGGCGAGGTGCGCGAGCACGGCGACTGAGGCTCCAACGTCTCGACATCCGCCGCGCGGCGGACTGAAACGCTTCCTCATCTCCACAAGGCGCGGCTCCACGACGCCAGCGCGCCTACCCCAGGGTCGCGAGCTCGGCGCTCATGTTGGCGCGCGCTCGTCCCTCCCACAGCTCTCGCGCCTGCGGGGTCCTGTAGAGCTGCGGTACGGCCAGCAGCCGGCGCAGGATCTGGGCCCGGCCCTGGCGGAAGAGGTCGTCGGGCACGTGGGCGTACTCCTGACGGATGCGCGCCGCGTACTCCTCGTAGCCGTCGCCGCCGAGCACGGCCAGGTCGGCGTCGCACAGGACGGCGCCGTTGCGGTCGGTCCCGGTGAGCGTGTCGTGCGCGGCGGTCAGCCGTACCAGCCGGGCGACCTCGGCGATCCGCGCGGGCGGCACGCCGCAGCGCGGCAGCCTGGACTGGGCGAGCTGGGCGCTGCGCTCCTCGTCCCAGCCGGGCCTGCCGTCGTAGACGGCGTCGTGGAACCAGGCGGCCAGCCGTACGGCGCGCGGGTCGTCGGCCACGTCGGCGAGCCGGTCGACGGCGGCGAGCACGGCGGTGAGGTGAGTGAGCGTGTGATAGCGGCGATGCGCCTCCGACCAGCGGGCCACCAGCTCAGCGCCGACAGCCTCAGCCGCCGGCGACTCCCCTACCTCAGCCAGCCACCCCGTCAGCATGGCCCCACCACCCGTCGGTCGGTCAGCATGGGTCCACGATAGGTGCGTGCGGCCGGGAGACGAGCGGCGGGCGGGTTGCTAACGTGTCGGGCATCGACGCGACATCGGATGATCCCCGGCGCCTGCCCCGCTGGCGGGAGCTGCGGGCGTTCATGCCCGGCCGGCCGCGGCCGTTGGCGTCGCGGGCGCGGCGGCTGGCGGCGGCGGCCGACGTGGCCGACCTGCGGCGGCTGGCGCTGCGCAGGGCCCCGCGCATGGTGTTCGACTACGTGGACGGGGGCGCCGAGGGCGAGGTGTCGCTGGCCAGGTCGGTGGAGGCGTTCGCGCGGGTGGAGTTCAGGCCACGGGTGCTGCGCGACGTCGCGGAGGCGCCTACCTCGGTGGAGGTGCTGGGCAGGCGGATCGGGATGCCGGTGGTGCTGGCGCCGACGGGTTTCACCCGGATGATGCACCGTGAGGGTGAGCGCGCGGTGGCTCGGGCGGCGGCCAGAGCCTCGGTGCCGTACACCCTGTCCACGATGGGCACCACGACGGCCGCCGACGTCGCGGCGGCGGCGCCCGGTGGCTGGAACTGGTTCCAGCTCTACGTGGTGCGCGATCGGGGCCGCACCCGTGAGTCGCTGCGCCTGGCCCGCGCGGCGGGCATGGACGTGCTGGTGGTGACCGTGGACGTGCCGGTGGCGGGGGCGCGGCTGCGCGACGTGCGGCACGGCATGACGATGCCGCCCTCCCTGCGCTGGGGCAGCGTCCTGCGGGCGGTGGGCCGGCCGGCCTGGTGGTTCGACTTCCTCACCAGTGAGCCGCTGCGGTTCGCCACCGTCGTGGGGGCGCCCGACGACCTGGCGGGGATCACGAACCTGCTGTTCGACCCGACGGTGACGATGCGGGATCTGTCGTGGATCCGTTCGGAGTGGAAGGGTCCGCTGCTGGTGAAGGGCGTGCAGCGGGTCGACGACGCCAAGGAGCTGGCGGCTCTGGGGGTGGACGGCGTGGTGGTCTCCAACCACGGCGGCCGTCAGCTCGACCGTTCCCCCACGCCGCTGGAGCTGCTGCCGGAGGTGGTGGCGGCGGTGGGCGACCGCACCGAGGTGTTCCTGGACGGCGGCGTCCGCTGTGGCGCCGACGTGGCGGCCGCGGTCGCGCTGGGGGCCAGGGCCTGCTTCGTCGGCAGGGCCTACCTGTACGGTCTCATGGCGGGCGGTGAGCCGGGCGTGGACCGGGTGCTGCAGCTCCTCCACGGCGAGCTGGTGCGCACGCTGCAGTTGCTGGGCGTCGGTGGGGTGGGCAGGCTGGACGCGGACGTGGTACGCCTGCGCTGAGCGCGAACCGCCCTGCCCGCTACCGGCGGCGCGTCACCCGCACGCACCACTGGTCCGGCCCTTCGCGCAGGTAGGCGAAGCCGTAGTCGCCGCGCCCGGACGCCGACAGCCACCAGCACAGTGAGTTCAGGTCGTGGCTGGAGCGCAGCTCGATCTCCTCGTCGCGGCGCAGCCGGCGCAACCGGTCGGTGACAGCCTCGGTCGCCTTGGCGGCCGGCAGGGAGTCCAGGTCGACCACCGGTCCCTCGGTGAGGGCGTACCAGCGATGCGGGTGAGCCCCCAGCGCGGCGGTCGCCGCCGCCGGGGCGCCGAGCCCGGACAGGAGGCGTTCCTCGGTGGTGAAGTGGTCGCTGAGCTGGGTGATCAGGTCGCGGGTCATCGTGGCCAGCCGCGTCACCGAGCAGCGGCGCTTGCCGCCGGCCGCGCTGACCATCGCGTCGACGGCGGCGCGGAGCCGGGCGTGGTCGCGAGCCAGCCAGGCGAGGACGGGCGCCGTGCCGTAGGTGGGGAGGAGCAGCCGTTCCTCGTCGCTGATCTGCCGGATGACCTCCGCGCGCAGGTAGGCGGCCAGCGCTTGGAGCTCGCGCTCGGGCCAGCGGCTCTGGGCGGCCACCGCGAGCAGGTCCCTGGCGCGGGCGGTGACCTGGGCGAGCAGCTGGGCGTGTTCGCCGGCCAGGGAGTCGCCGCTCTGGCGCGTCGCTACATCGCCGCTCTGGCGCGTCGGCATGTCCCCGTTCACCGCAGGACGCTCGGCTCGTAGGCGGCACGCTCCTCGGGCTCGGCGGGGGTGGACCGTTCGAGGAAGCGGAGCAGCTCGACGGGGAAGGGCAGCACGAGGGTGGAGTTCTTCTCGGCGGCGACCTCGACGACGGTCTGGAGCAGGCGCAGCTGGAGGGCGGCCGGGTGGGCTGCCATGGTCTCGGCGGCCTGGGCCAGCTTCTCCGAGGCCTGCAGCTCCCCCTCTGCGGTGATCACGCGGGAGCGCCGCTCCCGCTCCGCCTCCGCCTGTCGTGACATGGATCGCTTCATCGTCTCGGGCAGCACGACGTCCTTGATCTCGACGCGGTCGATGTGCACGCCCCAGTCGACGGCCGGACTGTCCATCATCAGTTCCAGGCCCTGGTTGAGCCGTTCCCGGTTGGACAGCAGGTCGTCGAGCTCGCTCTTGCCGATGATCGATCGCAGGGAGGCCAGCGCGACCTGGCAGATGGCGGACTCGTAGTCCTGGACGTCGACGATCACGCGTACCGGGTCGACGACACGGAAGTAGATGACGGCGTCCACCCGGACCGTCACGTTGTCGCGGGTTATGCCGTCCTGCGCGGGGATGGGCAGGGTGACGATCTGCATGCTGACCTTGTGCAGGCGGTCGGCGATCGGCAGGAGCACGGCGAGTCCGGGGCCGAAGGTGTCCGGACGGACCCGGCCGAACCGGAAGACCACGCCCCGCTCGAACTGCTTGACGACCCGCACACTCAGGCAGGCCCAGAGCGCGGTCAGCGCCAGGACTCCGATGAGCACAGTGACAATGGCGTTCATTTCATCCTCCGATGTCCGGCGCCGCCCGCGCGGAGCCGGAGTCCCCACCGATCACGCTGAGCATGAGCGGGGTGGTGTAGGTGGACCGGGGCAGATGGGACGGCGTGCGGTCCGGAGGGCGTCGTCTCATCTGTGCCACCCGAGCATTTGTATCGTAACACGATAGATATGGGATGAACATGACCTGAGGAGACCCGCCGGATATGTCGCATCGCGATAGACTGAAACCGTGTCGGACCCAGAGAACGCGCAGACCGAGCCGCTGACCAAGCAGGATTTCGAGGCGCTGGCCAGGTTCCGGTTCGGGATCCGCCGCTATCTGCGATTCAGCGAGGAGACGGTGCGCGAGGACGGCCTCACCCCGCAGCAGTACCAACTGCTGCTGGCGCTGAAGGGCTTTCCCGGCCGCGAGTGGGCGACCGTGCGAGAGCTCGCCGAGCGGCTCCAGCTCCGCCACCACAGCGTCGTCGAGCTGGTCAACCGGGCCCAGGCTCAGGACCTGGTCAGTCGGGGGGCGCACCCGGACGACGGCCGGGCGGTGCGCGTGCTGCTGACGCCGAAGGGCGAGCAGGTGCTGGCCCGCCTGAGCGCGCTGCACCGCGACGAGCTACGCCGCATGCATACGGTGCTCACTCTTCCGGTCTGGAACAGCACACCACCCCAATGATAGACAAGGCGGGTGAACCGCCGCCGCCGTCGCGACGTATCCCTCTCTGTGAGCGGTGATCGTGTGCACGCCGGCCGGCCGATCCCGCGCGCCCTGCGTGCCGCCGTGTTCGCCGTCGTCTGCGTGTACACCGCGCTGGGCATGCACATGCTGGCCGGCGGCGGTGGCGCCCGGCTGCACGTCGTCGCCGCCGCCACCGCGATCACCGGGGCGGGGGCGTTCGTCCTGGCCGCCCGCCGCCCCTCCATGGGGACGCTGCTGGCCGCCGCCTTCGCCGCCCAGTACGGCATGCACCACCTCTTCGGCGCGGGCGTCACGTCGGCGCCCGTCGCCGGCCACCATGACGCCACCGGGCTCTCCCCCGGGCTCGGGATGCTGGTGGCGCACGTGCTCGTCGCGACGCTGTCCGCTTGGTGGCTGGAGCGCGGCGACTCGGCGCTGGTCACGCTCCTGCGCCTGCTCGGCTGCGCACTGCGCGACCTGTGGCGTCCGCTGCCCCGCGGGTTCGCCCCGCTCGCCGCGCCACGCCCCGCGCCGCCCGTCGCGGCGCCGGCTCCCGCTCTTCGCACGGCCCAGACGCTGTCCTCGGCGCTCTCCCGCCGAGGACCGCCGCGCTAGCAGGAGGCATCCGCTCCGCACCGCCGCCGCGCCCCTGCGCGGCCGGCCGGTCATGCCTGCCCTGCCCCTCCTCGCGTGCCGTTCGGAGAACGCCCATGACCTCTGTCCACGTACAGCCGGAAACCACCCAACCGATCACCGCCACCTCGTCCCAGCGCTACCGCGCCGTCTGGCGCTGGCATTTCTACGCCGGTCTGTTAGTCGCCCCCATCCTGCTGGTCCTCGCCGTGACCGGGGCCATCTACCTGTTCAAGGAGCCGTTCGAGGAGTGGCGCTACCAGGACGTGCGCACCCTCTCCTCCCCCGTCACCGCCGCCCGCCCGCTGTCGGAGCAGATCGCCGCCGCCCAGCAGGTCCGTCCGGGCGCGGAGGTGATGTCCGTGATCCCGCCCACCGCCCCGGACCGCACCACCCGAGTCATCCTCCAGGGCGCCGACACCGGGCCGTTCGCGGAGGGAGTGTCGGTGTACGTGAACCCGGCGACCGCCACGGTGACCGGCCAGATCGACGACTCCGCCACGTTCATGCGCGTCGTACGCACCATCCACGGTGAGCTGATGGCGGGCGTCGCCGGGGACCGGGTGGTGGAGATCGCCGCGTGCTGGGCGCTCATCCTCGTCGCCACCGGCGCCTACCTGTGGTGGAGCGGCCCCCGCAAGCGCCGTGCCACCTCGGCCCGCGGCCGGCTGCGCCGCGTGCACGCGTACACGGGGGTCGTGGCGGGCGCGGCCGTGGTGTTCCTCGTCCTGTCCGGGCTGCCCTGGTCGGGCGTCTGGGGCGCGGGGCTCCAGCGTCTCCAGGAGACCACCGGCTCCACGACACCGAGCGCGGACGCCTACCCTGACACCTCCACCGTGCCCACCCTGTCGGGCGAGCTGTCCCACCACCCCGACGCCAAGGTGCCCTGGGCCGCCGAGCGGCTTCCGGTGCCCCCCTCGCAGGACGACGAGCACGCCGCCCACTCCGGCACCGGCGGCGTCCTGCAGCCCGGGGCGCTCCCTCTGGAGCGCGCCCTGGCCGCCACCAGGCCGGCCATCCGGCGCTGCCCGGCCGCCGAGTGCGACCTCAAGATCCTGCTCCCCAGCGACCCGACGGGCGTCTACACGATCGTGACCGCCCCGCGCCGTGATCCGGCGGACGCGCAGACCCTGCACGTCGACCAGTACAGCGGGCGGGTGCTGGTCTCCTACGGCTGGGCCGAGTACGGGCTGATGGCCAAGGCGGTCGAGCAGGGCATCGCGCTGCACGAGGGCCGCCGCTACGGCGTCGCCAACCTGATCGTGATGCTCGGCGCCTGCCTGGCCCTCATCACGCTGGTCGTCACGGGGGTGTGGATGTGGTGGAAGCGCCGCCCCCGAGGCCGCGTCGGCGCCCCGGCCCGCGTCACCAGCCGGCGGACGGCGTACGGGGTGATCGCCATCATGGCAGTGCTCGGCGTGCTGTTCCCGTTGGCGGGCGTCACCATGGTGGCGGTGCTGGCGCTGGACCTGCTGGTGCTGCGGCGCGTCCCCAGGCTGTCCCGCGTGTTCGGCTGACGCTCTTCTCCCGCGCACGCGTCCGAGTACCACAAAGTTCTTCACAATGAGAAAGCGATCACATAACACATGAGCGGCGAATCCCCGAAGATCTGGACGTGCGCCATGAGTATCTCCAGATTGATGAACGGGATTCGCCAAAATGTGGAGGTATATGTGAAACGCGTTGCCGTCATCTCAGCCGCACTTCTGCTCACCGCGGCACTGGTGACCCCCGCGCAGGCCGCGCTGAAAGTGTCTGACGGCCCTCCGACCGAGTACGTCGTCCTCTACAAGGAAGGGGCCGACGCGCAAGCCACCCGGCAGGCCGTCGAGGCCGCGGGCGGGAGCCTGCTCAAGGAGAACACCGCGGTGGGCGTCGCCACGATCTCCACGACGAACACCGGCTTCGCGGCGGCACTCGCCGGTAGCGACGTGATCGAGGGAGTCGCCCACAACCGGTCCATCGGCAGCGTGCCCACGACCGCCCGCTCCACCGCCGCCGTACGCAAGGCCATCGAGGCCAGAGCGGTGGAGCGGGCCGCGACCGGCGCTCCCGCCACCACCACCTTCGGCAAGCCGGGCCGGGGCGCCGAGCCGCTGGCGGAGCTGCAGTGGGACATGAAGCAGATCAACGCCACGGCGAGCGGCTCGCACCGCTACAACCAGGGCGACCACGGCGTGCTCGTCGGGGTCCTCGACACCGGCGTGGACGGCTCGCACCCCGACATCGCGCCCAACTTCAACCGCGAACTCAGCCGTAACTTCACCGTCGACATCCCCGTCGACGCCAACGGCGCGGAGGTCGACGGCCCCTGCGAGGCGGAGCCCGACAAGTCCTGCGAGGACCCCGCGGACGTGGACGAGAGTGATCACGGCACCCACGTGGCCTCCGCCATCGCCTCCCCGATCAACCGGCTGGGCGTGGCGGGCGTGGCGCCGAAGGTGTCGATCGTGAACCTGCGGGTCGGCCAGGACTCGGGCTACTTCTTCCTCCAGCCGAGCATCGACGCGCTGACCTACGCCGGCGACCACGGCATCGACGTGGTCAACATGAGCTACTACATCGACCCGTGGCTGTTCAACTGCACCGACAACCCGGCGGACTCGCCGGCCGACCGGGCCGAGCAGGCCACCATCATCAAGGCCACCCAGCGGGCCCTCGACTACGCGCACCGCAGAGGCGTGACGTTGATCTCGGCCGCGGGCAACGGCGCCACCGACTACACCAAGGAGCTCGTCGACGCCTCCAGCCCCGACTTCGCCAGTGTGCCGGGCGAGGCGCCGTACAGCAGGACCATCCCGCCGAGCTGCGTGTCGATGCCGAGCGAGGGTGAGCACGTGATCTCAGTCTCCTCCACCGGCTTCAGCAAGCGCAAGTCGTACTTCTCCGACTACGGCAACGGCTACGTCGACGTGGCGGCTCCCGGCGGTGACGCCTACGACACGCCGGACAACAACCGTGACCTGGCCAGGGCGACCCTGGGCGCCTACCCGAAGGCGCTCGCCGAGGAGCGCGGCGAGCTCAACCCCGACGGCACGCCGAACGTCACCCATGTCGTGCGTGACTGCAAGGGCTCGACCTGCGCCTACTACACCTATCTTCAGGGCACCTCGATGGCCTCACCGCGCGCCGTCGGAGTCGCCGCGCTGATCGTGAGCAGGTTCGGCAACCGCGACCGCGTCCACGGCGGCAAGACGCTCAGCCCCCGCGTGGTGGAGAGCGTGCTGAAGAGCTCCGCGACCAGGACGGCCTGCCCGAACCCGCCCGCCTACACCTACACCCGCCACCTGCCCAACGGCACCACGGTGACGGACACGCACACCTGCGAGGGGAACAGGGGGAACAACGGCTTCTACGGCCGCGGCATCGTCGACGCTCTCGACGCGGTCCGCTGACGCGTGAGGCCGGCCCCCGCTCCGGGGCCGGCCTCCTCCGCGATCGGGTACGGGCTCAGCGGCGGGCCTTCAGCCTGAGCACCGCCTTCTTGCCGGACAACGAGCTGATCGTGAACTGGATGCCGTTGACCGTCGTCGCGCCTCCCTTGCTGAACCCTCCCCCGGCCGCGACGCCGGGACCGGTGCCCCGGACCTGGACCTGCCGGGAGTTGAAGGAGATGGTCAGCCGGGTGATGCCGAAGCGCGGGTGGATCCGGAACGACGTCTTCTTCGTCAGGGTGATCTTGCACGTGCCGTCATAGCAGGCCCGGTATTTCGGCGCCGCGACGGCGGAGGCGGGTAACTGGGCCGCCGGGGTCAGCGCACCGGCGGTCATCGAGGCGGCGATCAGGATCGCGGCGAACGCGTGGGGCATGACCCTCCGTACTGGCGTTTTCGCGGACGGTTCTGCTGATCTACTATGCGTGGCGAGCCGCGCACGAGTCCAGCGACTCTGGATGAATCGTCATATTTCTTGTCAGGGCTCACAGCCGCTCGATGACCGTGACGTTGGCCTGACCGCCTCCCTCGCACATGGTCTGCAGGCCGTAGCGGCCGCCGGTGCGCTCCAGCTCGTGCAGCAGGGTGATCATGAGCCGGGCGCCGGTCGCGCCGAGCGGGTGGCCGAGCGCGATGGCGCCGCCGTTCGGGTTGACCCGTGCCGGGTCGGCGCCGGTCTCCTTCAGCCAGGCCAGCACGACCGGGGCGAACGCCTCGTTGATCTCCACCACGGACATGTCGCCGATCGACATGCCGCTCCTCTTCAGCGCGTAGGCCGTCGCGGGGATCGGGGCGGACAGCATCCTGATGGGGTCCTCGCCACGGGCGGAGACGTGGTGGACCCGGGCCCGGGGCCGCAGGCCGTGCGCCTTCACCGCCGCCTCGGAGGCGAGGAGCAGGGCGGCGGCGCCGTCGGAGATCTGCGAGGCGAGCGCGGCGGTGAGCCGCCCGCCCTCCAGCAGGGGCTTCAGGGCGGCCATCCGCTCCCGGGTGGTGTCGCGGCGCGGGCCCTCGTCGGTCGTGACGCCCTCGATCGGGGCGATCTCGCGGGCGAAACGCCCCTCGTCGATCGCCCGGACGGCGCGCCGGTGCGACTCGAAGGCGAAGGCCTCCATCTCCTCGCGGGAGATGTCCCAGTCGCGGGCGATCATCTCCGCGCCGCGGAACTGGGAGACCTCCTGGTCGCCGTAGCGGGCCCGCCAGCCGCGCGAGCCGGCGAACGGGCCCTCGGTGAGGCCGAGCGCGTCGGTGGCGCCCTGGGAGGCGTACGCGATCGGGATCCGCGACATGTTCTGCACGCCGCCGGCCACCACGAGATCGCAGGTGCCCGACAGCACCGCCTGGGCGGCGAAGTGGACGGCCTGCTGGGAGGAGCCGCACTGGCGGTCGACGGTGACGCCCGGCACCGCCTCGGGCAGCCCGGCCGCCAGCCAGCAGGTGCGCGCGATGTCGCCCGCCTGCGGGCCGACCGTGTCCACGCAGCCGAAGATCACGTCCTCGACCGCCGCCGGGTCCACGCCGGAGCGGGCCATGAGCTCGCTCAGCGCGTGCGCGCCGAGGTCGGCCGGGTGCACGCCGGCCAGGCCGCCGCCGCGCCTGCCCACGGGCGTGCGGACCGCTTCGACGAGGTACGCCTCCGCCATCGCGAACTCCTCAGGTCGTCAGGATGCCTTCCAGGACCATGGCTATGTACTGCCGGGCGATCTCGTCGGCGGGCAGCGGGCCGTCGCTGCGGTACCAGCTCGCGGCCAGCCAGACGGTGTCGCGGATGAAGCGGTAGATCAGTCCGGTGTCGAGGTCGGCGCGCAGGACCCCGTCGGTGACGCCCCGGTCCAGCACCGACAGCCACATCTCGCGGAACCGCCGCTGCGAATCCAGCAAGTACGAGAAACGCGGATTTGTCACGAGATGCTTGGATTCGTTCTGATAAATCACGACGGCCGGCCGGTAGCGCTCGATGCACCGGAACGACTCGACGATCAGCGCCTCGAACGTCTCCCGCGCGCCCAGCTCCCCCGCGAGCACCGCGTCGTAGGCCGACCACAGGTCGGTGAGGAAGACGGACAGGATCTCGTCGACCATCGACTCCTTGGAGTCGAAGTGGTAGTAGAGGCTGCCGCCGAGGATGTCCGCCGCGTCGGCCACCTCGCGGACCGTCGTGGCCGCGTATCCCCGGGACGCGAACACCTCGGCGGCGGTCGCGAGCAGCTCCGCCCGCCGCCCGGCGCGGGCGGCGGCGGTGCTCTGGGAATCTCGGCGTCGTGCGCTCATGGGAAGGTGGACCTCTCAGGGATGCCGGCTGGAGACCGAGACGACCTCTCCGGTCATGTAGGAGGAGTAGTCGCTCGCCAGGAAGACGATAACGTTGGCGACCTCCCAGGGCTCCGCGGAGCGGCCGAAGGCCTCCTGGCCGGTCAGCTCGTCCAGCAGCTCCCGCGTCGTCACCTTCGCCAGGTGCGGGTGCAGGGCCAATGAGGGGGCCACCGCGTTGACCCGCACGCCGTGCGGCGCGGCCTCGATCGCCGCGCACCTGGTCAGCGCCATCACGCCCGCCTTGGCCGCGGCGTAGTGCGCCTGGCCCTCCTGGGCCCGCCAGCCGACCACCGACGCGTTGTTGACGATCACGCCGCGCCCGCGCGGCAGCATGCGCGTCAGCGCGGCGCGGGTGCAGCGCATGGTGCCGTTGAGCGTCACGTCCAGCACCCGGCCCCACTGCTCGTCGGTCATCTCCACGAGCCTGGCCGTGCCGCCGAGCCCGGCGTTGTTGACCACCACGTCGACCGGGCCGAGCCGCTCCTCGGCGGCCGCGAACAGGCCCTGCACCTGCTCCTCCGAGGTGACGTCACACGGCACCCCGGTCACCGCGCCGCCGAACTCGCGCGCCAGCCCCGCCACGCTCTCGGCGAGCCGGCGCTCGTGGGCGTCGCTGACGACCACCCGCGCGCCCTCCTCCAGCATCCGGCGGGCGCACGCGCCCCCGATGCCGGTGCCGGCCGCGGCCGTGACCACCGCCACCCGGTCGCGCAGCAGGCCGTGCCCGGGAACGTAGAGCGGCCGAGCCTCCTCGCTGAGCTTCACATGAGTTACCCTACCAAATACTTGTTAGAAAGAATGCGAGGGCCCCATGACCGTGGTGAACTACGAACGGCGCGGCCCCGTGGCGCTAGTCACCATGAACCGCCCGGACTACCGCAACGCCCAGAACTCCGCCATGACGTACGCCCTGGACGAGGCCCTCTACCGGGCCGCGGCCGACGACGAGGTCAAGGTGATCGTGCTGGCCGGCGCGGGCGAGCACTTCAGCGCCGGGCACGACATCGGCACCCCGGAGCGCGACGCGCACCTGTCCTTCGAGCGCAGGGCCGGCCTGTGGTGGGACCACGTGGGCAAGGACGGCGCGGACAGCCGCCTCGCCCGCGAGTCGGAGGTCTACCTCGGCATGTGCCGGCGCTGGCGGGAGCTGCCGAAGCCGACGATCGCGATGGTGCAGGGGGCGTGCATCGCGGGCGGGCTGATGCTGGCCTGGGTGTGCGACCTGATCGTCGCCGCCGACGACGCGTTCTTCGCCGACCCGGTGGTGCGGATGGGCATTCCGGGCGTCGAGTACTTCGCCCATCCGTGGGCGATGCCGCCGCGCATCGCCAAGGAGTTCCTCTTCACCGGTGACCGGATGCCCGCGCGGCGCGCGTACGAGGTGGGGATGGTCAACCAGGTGGTGCCGCGCGAGGAGCTGCGGGCGCAGGTCCTCGCGCTCGCCGAGCGGATCGCGGCCATGCCGCGGCTGGGGCTGGCGCTGGCGAAGAAGGCGGTCAACCAGGCGGAGGACCTGCAGGGCCTGCACGCCGGCCTGGACTCCGTCTTCGGCCTGCACCACCTCGCCCACGCGCACAACGCCGAGACCGCGGCCGACCCCCTGGCCGGGATGGACGCCAGGAGCATGAAGGCGGCCGCCGATGGATCTTGACCTGTCGGCCGTGGAGCCGTTCCGGGCCGACGTGCGCGCGTGGCTGCGGGCCCACGTCCCCGCCACCGCTCTGCCGTCGCTGGAGACGGAGGCGGGGTTCGCCGCGCACCGCGCCTGGGAGCGCGAGCTGTACGCGGCCCGCCTGTCGGTGGTGTCCTGGCCACGTGAGTACGGCGGGCGGGCCGCGACGCCGCTGGAGTGGCTGGTCTTCGAGGAGGAGTACCACGCGGCCGGCGCGCCGGCGCGGGTCAGCCAGAACGGCGTCAACCTGCTGGCCCCGACCCTGTTCCGGCACGGCACCCCCGAGCAGCTCGCCCGCGTCCTGCCGCCGATGGCCTCGGGCGAGGCGATCTGGGCGCAGGCCTGGTCGGAGCCGGAGGCGGGCAGCGACCTGGCGTCCCTGCGCGCCACCGCGACCCGGACCGAGGGCGGCTGGCTGCTGAACGGGCAGAAGACGTGGAGCTCGCGCGCGGCCTTCGCCGACCGGGGCTTCGGCCCGTTCCGCGCCGATCCCGGCTCGCTGCGGCACCACGGCCTGATCTACCTGATGTTCGCGCTGGACGCCGAGGGGATCACCCGCAGGCCGATCGGCCGCCTCGACGGCAAGCCGGCCTTCGCCGAACTGTTCTTCGACGACGTGTTCGTGCCCGACCGCGACGTCATCGGGCGGCCCGGTGAGGGCTGGCGGGTGGCGATGAGCACCACGGGCAACGAGCGGGGGCTCATCCTGCGCAGCCCGGGGCGGTTCCTGGCCGCCGCCGACCGGCTGGTCGGGCTCTGGCGCGAGCACGGCGACCCCGCCGACACCGCACTGCGGGACCGGGTGGCCGACGCGTGGATCCGGGCACGCGCGTACCGGCTCAAGGGCTTCGAGACGATCTCCCGGGGCGAGGACGTGGGCGCGGAGTCCAGCGTCAACAAGCTCTTCTGGTCGGAGCTGGACGTGGCCCTGCACGAGACCGCCCTGGACCTGCTCGGCCCGGCCGGGGAGCTGGCGGGCGAGTGGCTGGAGGGGTACGTCTTCTCCCTCGCGGGCCCGATCTACGCCGGCACCAACGAGATCCAGCGCGACATCGTCGCCGACCGGGTGCTCGGCCTGCCGAGAGCGGGGCGGTCGTGAAGTTCGTCCTGGACGCCGAGCAGAGGCTGTTCGGCGAGACGGTGGACAAGCTGCTGGCTCAGGCGGCGGTGCCCGGCGCCGTCCGGTCATGGGCGGCCGGGGATCCGGAGCCCGGCCTGGCGCTGTGGCGGTCGCTGGCCGGGGCGGGGGTGTTCGCGGTCGCGGTGCCGGAGAAGGCGGGGGGCGCCGGTGTGCTCCCGGTCGAGCTCGTGACCGCCTTCCACGAACTCGGCCGGCACGGCGTGCCCGGCCCCTGCGCCGAGACGGTCGCGGTGGCCGTGCTACTGGACCGGCTGGCTCTGGACTCCTCGCGGCTGGCGGGCATCGCGGACGGGACGGTCGTCGCCACGCTGGCGCTCCCCCGCACGCCGGACACCACCGCCACGCTGGCGCTCCCCTGCACGCCGGACACCACCGCCACGCTGGCGCTCCCCTGCACGCCGGACACCACCGCCACGCGGGAGCCGCCGGGCACGCTCGGCACCGCCACCACGCCGATACCCCCGTACGCGCTGGATGCCGACATAGCGGCCCCGGTGCTGATGGTGACGGGGGCGCAGCTGCGGGCCGGAGTTCCTGGGGGCGTCCTCACCTCTCTGGATCCGGCTCGCCGGCTGTTTCCCGTCACGCCGGGTGACGTGCTCGCCGCCGGCCCCGAGGTGGTGGCCGCCGCCGGCGAGGCTCGCGATCTGGGCACGCTGGCATGCGCCGCCCAGCTCACGGGACTGGGCCGCCGCCTGCTGGAGGTGTCGGTGGAGTACGCCAGGACGCGGCGGCAGTTCGGGCGGCCGATCGGCGAGTTCCAGGCGGTCCGGCACCATCTGGCGAACGCGCTGGTCGAGCTGGAGTACGCCCGTCCCCTGGTGCACGGCGCGGCCCTCGCCCACGGCACCCCGGACTTCGCCCGTGAGGTGTCGGCGGCCAAGGTCATGGCGTCGGAGGCCGCGTACCGGACTGCCAGGATCGCCCTTCAGGTGCACGGCGCGATCGGCTACACCGACGCGTACGACCTCAGTCTGCTGATCCGCAAGGCGCGCGCCCTGCGCGCCGCATGGGGCTCCCCCGCCGAGCACCGGGCCCGCCTGATGTCCGCACTGAGCTGACCCTGAGCTGACCCTGAGCCGACGCTGAGCCGAAACCCGCGCCCGGCACGCCTCGCCGGGGCCGTGCGGCGCTCAGGGGGGCAGGTCGGCGCCAAGGCGGCCGAGCACGTGGGCGGCGCGGGTGACGACGGCGTCGATCAGGGCCTCGCAGGAGGGCAGGTCGTCGATGACCGCCACGGCCTGCCCGGAGGCCAGCACCCCCAGGTCGGCGCGGCCGTCCACCATGGCGGCCTTGAGCAGCACGGGGGTGCTGGCCGCCATCAGCACCTGCGACCAGGTGAGCTCCTTGCCGTGCTTCATGGCCAGCCCGTCGCGGATCAGCTCCGGCCAGGACATCCGGGAGATCGACTTGAACCGAGCGGCGTTGCGCAGCGCCCGGATCGTCCGGGTCACCGGGCCTGACCGTTCCAGGCCGTCGACCAGCGGCGTGCGCAGGACGCGGTGCGGCATGCCGTCCACCTGGCGGGTGACCACGGTTTCGGTCCCGGCGAGGTAGGCCCGTTTGACCGCGTCGGGGACCGTACTGTCGGAGGTCAGCAGGAACCGCGTGCCCATCGCGATGCCCGCCGCGCCGTAGGCGAGGGCGGCGGCGAGCCCGCGCCCGTCGAAGAAGCCGCCGGCCGCGATGACCGGGATGTCGACCGCGTCGACGACCTGGGGCAGCAGCAGCGTGGTGGCGATCGGGCCGGTGTGCCCGCCGCCCTCGCCGCCCTGGACCAGCACGGCGTCGGCCCCCCAGGCGGCGACCTTCTCGGCGTGCCGCCGCGCGCCCACCGACGGGATCACCACGACTCCGGCGTCCTTCAGCTTGGCGATCAGCTCCCGGCGCGGGGCCAGCGCGAACGAGGCGACCCTGACCTGCTCGCTGATCAGCAGGTCGATCCGGTCGCCCGCGTCGGAGGCGTCGGCGCGCAGGTTGACCCCGAAGGGCTCACCGGTGCGCGCGCGAACCGCCCTGATCGCGGCGGCGAGCTCGTCCAGGCTCATGGTGGCCGAGCCGAGGACGCCGAGCCCACCGGCCCGCGCCACGGCGGTCACCAGCCGGGGCCCGGCCACCCAGCCCATCCCGGTCTGCACGACGGGGTGCCGAACCCCCGTGAGCCGGGTCAGCGACGTCTCCAGCACCTGACCCATCACCCGCGGACCACCGGCCACGTCACCACACCAGGACCCAACTCCGCGCCGACCGGTCGCCTCGTCATGCGCGTACCTCCCGATCGCGTTGCGACCGTGGGTCGAGCACCTCGCGGATCAGGCGCAGCTCCGCACCGGTCGGCTGCCGTGTCTCCGGTACGTCGCCGTCGGTGACGAGCTCGAAGCCGGTGGCGGCCAGGACCTGCTCGACGTGCACGCCCGGATGGGTGGAGACCAGCCGCATCGCCCCGTCCGGCGTGCGGAAGTCGAGGACCGCGAGGTCGGTCACCACCCGCCGCAGGTCGTGGAAGCGCGCCGCCTCGGGGCCGAGCGCGGCGGCGCGGTCGGTGCCGACGCCGCTGACCAGGTCGACCTTCGGCACGAAGACACGGGTGGAGTGACGGGGGATCCAGTAACTCGTCGGGTTGCCGATCGTGTTGCCGGGGGCGCCGCGCACGCCGAGGAGCTGCGAGGTGGGGCGCTCCCAGGAGCCGATGGCGGAGATGTTGGTGTTGCCGTGCCGGTCGATCTGTGAGGCGCCCATCATCACGTGCCGCCGGCCGTTCTGCACCAGCCACAGGTGCTCGCGGAACGGCAGCCACCCTTCGGCCGGGCCCGCGGGCGCGCCGATCGGCACCGGCTCGGCGGTGAGCAGCGCGCCGCCGTCCGTCGTCAGCAGGCCGGGCTCGAACGTCAGCCGGGCCAGCCTGGCCCCCAGGACCGAGCAGGTGCCCATCGCCGCGGCCAGCACCTCGCCGTCGCCGCGCCACGCCTCGGCGCAGGCCACCACGCAGACCTCCGCCCGGCTCGCGCTCATCGCGCCTCCTGTTCCTGGTGCCATCGGCGTACGGCCTCCTGGTAGGCCCGCTCGTCGCCGGACAGGAACCGGGCCGCGAAGGCGGCCCACCGCCCGGGGTCGGCCGCCGAGGTGGCGTAGTGCCGCTGGAACGCCTCGTCCCGTCCGGTGCCGGAGTCGGTGAAGTGGCCGCCGCCGGGCGTCTCGACCACCCCGGCGACGTGCATGCGGCTGATCAGCAGCGTCTGCGGCGGGCCGCCCAGCTCGCCCAGCCGCACCAGCCGCTCGCACGACAGGTAGCAGCGGGCGGCGGCCTTGGCGAACAGGTCGTCCATGAAAGGGTCCGGGCCGAGGTAGCGGCCGTTGCCGCGGGTGTCGGCCAGGTCCAGGTGCACGAGCGCGGCGTCCAGGGTGAGCGCGGGCACCGCGACCAGCTCCTCCTGGTCCGCGTACGGCGAGCGTACGGTGCGCAGGCCGGGGTTGACCCGCATGACGTCGGAGCCCAGCCCGGCCCGCGTCGGCAGGAACGGCAGCCGGTGCGCCCCCGCGAGCAGGCCGAACATGAACATGCCCTCGTCGTACTCGGTGAACTCGACGGCCCCGCTCTGCCGGGCGGCGCGGAAGTGCGGTTCGAGGGCGATCGAGTCGAGCGTCACGAACGGCGCGACGACCCGGCGGACCTTGCCCGCCGCGCACAGCAGGCCCACGTCCGGCCCGCCGTACGACACGATGGTCAGGTCCTTCAGGTTCGACCGGCACACCGCCCGGACCAGCGCCATCGGCTTGCGCCGCGAGCCCCAGCCGCCGATCCCGATCGTCATGCCGCTCGCCAGCGAGGCGACGACCTCCTCGGCCGACAGCACGCCGCCCATCACCGCTCTCCCTCGGCGAGGAAGGCGTCACGGTGGCGCTCACCGGCGCCCATCAGGTTGAGCTCGTAGGTGAAGCCCTGCTCGTAGCGGTAGCTGCGGTTGACGTCGATCGGGTCGATGCCGTTCAGCGACTCCTTCGCGCGGCGGATGACGTACGGATCCTTGGCGGCGATCGTGGCGGCCACCTCCAGCGCGGTCGGGCGGAGCCGGTCGCGGGAGGTCACGTGCAGGACGGAGCCGAAGGCGTGCAGCTCGGCCGCGGTGACGTCGCGGCAGGTGTAGACCATGGCGCGCATCAGGTGCTGGGGCACCAGCCGGGCCAGGTGGGTGGCGGCGCCGAGCGCGCCCCGTTCGACCTCGGGCAGCCCGAAGTAGGCGTCGTCGGAGGCGATCACGATGTCGGCGTTGCCGGCCAGCCCGACGCCGCCGCCCAGGCAGAACCCGTGCACGGCGGCGATCACCGGCACCTCGCACTCATAGACGGCGGCGAACGCGGCGTAGCAGCCCCGGTTGGCTCCCACCAGCGCTTCGAAGCCTCGGGCGGCCTGCATCTCCTTGAGGTCGACGCCGGCGTTGAAGCCGCGGCCCTCGGCGCGCAGCACCACGACGCGGGTCGCGGGGTCGCGCCCGGCGTCCCGCACGGCGCCGGCCAGGTCGAACCAGTCCCGCACGGTGAGCGCGTTGACCGGCGGCACGTCCATGACGACCTCGGCGATGCCCTGGCCGGGGTCGCCGGTGGAGATTCCCATGAGCCACCTTTCGACCTAACATTTGTTAGAAACAATAGCTCGTCGACGACGACAGCGCGAGGAGAGCCCGGCATGAGCATCGACTACGCCGGCCGTGCGGTGCTGGTGACCGGCGGCACCAAGGGCATCGGCCAGGTGATCGCACGGACGTTCCTCGCCGCCGGCGCCGACGTGCTGGTGTGCGGAAGGAACTCACCGGACACCCCAGCGACCACGGACGGAACCGTCTTACCGACCGCCAGCGGCAGGACGGCCCGTTTCGTCGCGGCCGACGTCCGGGACCCGGCGGCGGCCGTCCGCCTGGTGGAGCAGGCCGTCGAGTTGCTCGGGCGGCTCGACGTGCTGGTCAACAATGCCGGCGGCTCCCCGGACGCGGACGCGGCGACCGTCTCGCCCAGGTTCGTCGAGCGGGTCGTGGCGCTCAACCTGCTCGCCCCCTTCTACGTGGCCCAGCCCGCCAACCGGGTCATGCGGTCCCAGGCCACCGGCGGGTCGATCATCAACATCGGCAGCGTCTCCGGCGTGCACCCCCAACCGGGCACCGCCGCCTACTCGGCGGCCAAGGCCGGGCTGCTCACCCTGACCAGGGCGCTGGCGCTGGAGTGGTCGCCCAAGGTGCGGGTCAATCACATCACCGCAGGCCCGATGGCCTCCGCCTACGGCGAGGACGGCGGCGCGGCCGTGGCCGGGGTGATCCCGATGGGACGGACGGCGGTCCCGGCCGACGTCGCGAACGCCTGCCTCTTCCTGGCGAGCGACCTGGCCTCCTACCTCACCGGCGCGGACCTCGCGGTGCACGGCGGCGGCGAATACCCGGCCCGGTACTTGGTGACGCAACCGTGAGCCCCGAGGTCAGGGACGCGCCTCACGGGGCAGCCCCAGAACCCGCTCGGCGATGATCCCGCGCTGGATCTCGTTCGACCCGGCGTAGATCGTGTCGGCGCGCGAGAACAGGTAGAGCCGCTGCGCGTCGCTCAGCTCGTACGGCGGGCCGTCGGCGATCATCCCGGCGGCCCCGAGCACGTCCACGGCGAGCTCCCCCAGCTCCCGATGCCACACGCCCCAGACGAGCTTGGAGATGGACGACCCGGCCCCCGGCGCGCCCTCCATGGTGCGGATCGCGTTGAGCCGCATCACCCGTAGGCCGATCCAGGACCGCACGAGCCGGTCGCGCAACAGCGGATCGTCGATCGCGCCCGTCCTGCGGGCGGCCTCGATCACGGCCTCCAGCTCGCGCCGGAAGCCCACCTGCTGGCCGAGGGTGGCCACGCCGCGTTCGAAGCCGAGGGTGGCCATGGCGATCCGCCAGCCGTCACCGGGCGCGCCCACGATGTCGGCCGCCCCGGTCACGGCGTCGTCGAAGAAGACCTCGTTGAACTCGCTCGTCCCGGTCAGCTGGACGATCGGCCTGACCTCCACGCCGTCCTGCCGCATCGGCACCAGCAGGTAGGACAGGCCGTGGTGGCGGGTGGAGCCGGGCTCGGTGCGGCAGAGCGCGAAGCACCAGTCGGCCTCCACGGCCAGGGAGGTCCACACCTTCTGCCCGGTGATGCGCCACCGGTCGCCGTCGAGCTCGGCGCGGGTCCGCACGGCGGCCAGGTCGGAGCCGGCGCCGGGCTCGGAGTAGCCCTGGCACCACAGCTCCCGCACGGCCACGATCGGCGGCAGGAACCGCTCGCGCTGTTCGCCGGTGCCGAACGCGATGATGGTCGGGCCGAGCAGGTTCTCGCCGATGTGGTTCACCCGGGCGGGTGCCCTGGCCAGCGCGTACTCCTCGTGGAAGGCGACCTGGTCGGCGATGCCGGCGCCGCGCCCGCCGTGCTCCTGCGACCACCCCAGGCAGGTCCAGCCGGCGGCGGCCAGGCGCCGCTCCCAGGCCAGCCGGAGGTCGAACGCCTCGTGCTCGCGCCCCGGCCCGCCCAGCCCGCGCGCCTCGGCGAACTCGCCCGTCAGGTTGTCCCGCAGCCAGGCGCGAACCTCAGCCCTGAACGTCACACTGGCACTCTACCAAACACTTGTTAGATAATTCCGGGCGTGATCACTACCGACGAGCACGAGGAGCTGCGGAGCACCGTGCGCGCTCTCCTGGCCCGCACTCCCCCGTCCCGGCCCGCGCCCGACGCCGAGGCCGGCTACGACGAGGCCGTCTGGCGGCTGCTCGCGGACCAGGTGGGCGCGTTCGGCCTCGCCGTGCCCGAGGAGCACGGTGGCGCGGGCTGCACCCTGGCCGAGACCCAGGTGGTGTGCGAAGAGCTGGGCCGGGCCGTGGCCACGCTGCCCTACCTGGGCTCCGCCGTACTCGCCACGCAGGCCCTGCTCGCGTGCGGCGAGACCGCCGCGCTGCCCGGCCTCGCCGACGGCAGCCGGATCGGCGCGCTGGCCTGGGCCGAGCGCGGCAGCTGGGACCCGGCGGCGATCCGCGCACAGGTGGTGAACGGACGCCTGACCGGCGTCAAGGAGCACGTCCTCGACGGCGCCCACGCCGACCTCCTCATCGTGCCCGCCCGATCCCCCGACGGCGACCCCGCTTCCGGCCCCCCGGCCGACGACCTCGCGCCCGGTGCGGGCGGCGGCCTCGGGGCCAGGGCGGAGGGTGGTCTGGGGGTTTATGTCGTGGACCCCGGCGGGCCCGGTGTCCGGGTGGAGCCGCTGGTCACGATGGATCGCACCAGGCCGCAGGCGCGGGTGCATTTCGACGCCGCGCCCGCGCGGCTGATCGCCGCCGACGGGCGGCGCGTGCTGGAACGGCTGCTCGCCGTGGCGGCGACCGCGCTCAGCGCGGAACAGCTCGGCGGCAGCGCCCGTTGCCTGGAGATGACGCTCGCGTACGTACGGGTCAGGGAGCAGTTCGGCAGGCCGATCGGCTCGTTCCAGGCGATCAAGCACCGGCTGGCCGACCTGTACGTGCTGGTCGAATCCGCCCGGTCGGTCAGTGACGACGCCGCCCGCGCGCTCGCCGGCGACGCGCCCGACCTCGAGGTACGGGCGGCCACGGCGCAGGCGTACTGCGCGGAGGCGTACTCGGCGGTGGCGGCCGAGACCATCCAGTTGCACGGCGGCATCGGCTTCACCTGGGAGCACGAGGCCCACCTGCACTTCAAGCGGGCCCATTCGGCGGCCGCCCTGTTCGGCTCGCCCGCCTGGCACCGCGCCCGCCTGGCCGCCCACGTGCTCTGAGTCATCAGCTGTCGAGCCGGCGCACTGTCACGTCGAGCCGGGCGGCCAGCTCTTCGACGGTCGTGCCGTACGTCTCGACCACCGTGACCCCGCCGGGGCCCAGGTGGAAGAGCGCCTGGTCGGTGTAGAGGCGGCTCACGCAGGCCAGGCCGGTGAGCGGATAGGTGCACTTCTGGACGAGCTTGGGCGAGCCGTCCCTGGCGAACAGCGTCATCATGACGAACACGTCCTTGGCCCCGATGGCCAGGTCCATGGCGCCGCCGACGGCGGGGATCGCGTCGGGGGCGCCGGTGTGCCAGTTCGCCAGGTCGCCCCGCTCGGACACCTGGTACGCGCCGAGCACGCAGACGTCGAGGTGGCCGCCTCGCATCATGGCGAAGGAGTCGGCGTGGTGGAAGTACGCCGCGCCGGGCGGCTCGGTGACCGGGATCTTGCCGGCGTTGATCAGGTCGGGGTCCACGTCCTCGGGCGACGCGGCGGGCCCCATGCCGAGCATGCCGTTCTCGGTGTGCAGGATGACGCCGGAGTCGGCCGCGAGATGGTCGGCCACCGTCGTCGGCTGGCCGATGCCGAGGTTGACGAAGGAGTCGCGCGGGATGTCGCGGGCGACCACGGCGGCGAGCTCGTCGCGGCCGAGCGGACCGCGGCCCAGGTGCTCGACGGTCCGGCCCGCCGGGGGGATGGCGAACGTCATGAGGTGGCCTCCGCTGCGCTCAGGTCCAGGATCCGGTCCACGTAGATGCAGGGGGTGACGATGCTCTCGGGGTCCAGCTCACCGATCTCGACGACCCGGCGGACCTCGGCGATCGTCAGCGTGGCCGCCGTCGCCATGACGGGTCCGAAGTTGCGGGCGGTCTTGCGGTAGACGAGGTTGCCCCTCCGGTCGCCGGTGTGGGCGCCGATGAGCGCGACGTCGCCCTTGATCGGATACTCCAGGACGTACTCCCGGCCGTCGATGGTGCGCCGCTCCTTGCCCTCGGCCAGCAGCGTGCCGACCCCGGTGGGGCTGAAGAACGCGCCGATGCCGGCGCCGGCCGCGCGCATCCGCTCGGCGAGGTTGCCCTGCGGGACGACCTCCAGCTCGACCCGCCCCTCCCGATACAGGGAGTCGAAGACCCAGGAGTCGGTCTGGCGCGGGAACGAGCAGATCATCTTGCGTACCCGGCCGGCGGCGAGCAGGGCGGCCAGGCCGGTGTCGCCGTTGCCCGCGTTGTTGCTGACCACGGTCAGATCCGTGGCGCCCTGCCGGATCAGCGCCTCGATCAACGTGACCGGCATGCCCGCCATGCCGAACCCGCCGATGAGCACGGTGGCACCGTCGGCGATCCCGGCCACGGCCTCGTCGGGATCGCGGGTGACGGCCGTCATGAGGCGTTCACGTTCTCGAGGACGACGGCCAGCCCCTGGCCGACGCCGATGCAGATGGCGGCGACGCCCCACCGCTCGCGCCGTTCGGCGAGCACGCGGGCGAGGGTGCCGAGGACGCGCCCTCCGGAGGCGCCGAGGGGGTGGCCGATGGCGATGGCGCCGCCCTTGGTGTTGACGATCTCCGGGTCGACCTTCCACGCGTCCACGCACACCAACGACTGCACGGCGAACGCCTCGTTCAGCTCCACGGCCCCCACGTCGTCCCAGCCGATGCCGGCCCGGCGCAGCGCCTGGTCGGCGGCGGCGACGGGCGCGTACCCGAACAGGTGGGGTTCGAGCGCCGAGGCGGCGCGGCCCGCCACGCGGGCGACCGGGTCGGCGCCGATCCGGCTCGCGGCCGCCTCCGAGCCGAGCACGACCGCCGAGGCGCCGTCGTTGAGCGGCGAGGCGTTGCCGGCCGTGATGGTGCCGTCGGGGCGGAAGGCCGGCTTGAGCCCGGCGAGCGTCTCCGGGGTGGAGCCGGGTCTGATCCCCTCGTCGCGCGCCAGGTCCACGCCCTCGACCGGCACCACCAGATCGTCGTAGAACCCCGCGTTCCAGGCGGCGTCGGCCAGCGCGTGCGAGCGGGCCGCGAAGGCGTCCTGCCGTTCGCGGGAGATGCCGTACCTCTCCTGCAGTTGCTCGTTCGCCTCGCCGAGTGAGACCGTCCACTCCTTGGGCATCCTCGGGTTCACCAGGCGCCAGCCGAGCGTGGTGGAGACGGCGGTCGTGTCGCCGGCCGGGAACGCCCGCGAGGGCTTGGGGAGCACCCACGGGGCCCGCGTCATCGACTCGACGCCTCCGGCCACCACCACGTCGGCGTCGCCGCTCTCGATCGTCCGCGACGCCATCATGGCGGCGTCCAGGCTGGAGCCGCACAGCCGGTTGACCGTGGTGGCCGGCACGCTCACCGGCAGCCCGGCGAGCAGCACGGCCATCCGGCCGACGTTGCGATTGTCCTCACCGGCGCCGTTGGCGTTGCCCCAGACGACGTCGCCGATCGCGGCCGGGTCCAGCGCCGGGACCTTGGCCAGCGCGCCCCGCAGGGCGGTGGCCGCCAGGTCGTCGGGGCGGACGCCGGCGAGCGCGCCGTTGAACCTGCCGAAGGGTGTACGCGCCGCGGCGTAGACGAAGGCGGAGCCCATACCGTCCTCCAACTGTTCGCTATGCGAACACTTGTCCTCTTTATGAACATCTGCAGCGTAGCTCACCCGCAGGAGGACGGACCCGGGCATCGAGCACCGGCCGGCTCGTCGGCCCGGCCAGCTCGTCGACTCGGCCGGCTCGGCCGGCTCGCGGTCAGCCGATGATGTCGACCGCGCCGACGTCGGTGACCGGGATCGGGGCGAGGAAGGTGGTGGCGGGGTCCTGCGGCCAGAAGACGCCGCTGTGGGGGAAGACCAGCAGCTCGCCGTCGCCGCCGACCGCGAGCAGGTCGAACAGCCCGTCGCCGCTGACGTCGGCCGCGGCGATCACCACGGTGCCGTCGAAGTCGGCGCCCAGGTCGTGAAAGAGCCCGGCGCCCGGGGCCGCGGGGAACTCCCACGCGCCGACCCCGCCGTCCGGGCGGCGCAGCAGCAGGTCCGATCGGCCTGTGCCGGTGACGTCCCCCATCCCGAGCAGCACCGTGCCCGGCTCGATCGTGGCCAGCGGCTTCGCCCGGTCCGGGGCGGACGCCTCGGCCAGCCGGACGGTCCCGTCCGGACCGGCCCGCAGCACCTGCTCCGGCCGGCCCCTGACACCGCGCACCACGACAAGTTGCGTGGCCGCCACCGACGCCGGCTCCACGGGCGGCAGGTCGGCGGCGGTGAAGGATCCCGCCATCGACGGGAGGTCAGTCGCATTGAAGGATCGGGCCGCGGGCAGGAGGATCTCGCGGCCGTCGGGGAGGCCGCAGAGGAGTGTCAGGCCGCCGTCGCCATAGAAGTCGCCGGCGGCCAGCACCGGGGACACCTCGGGCAGGAAGCCGGTGCCGATCCGGATCGGGGCGCCGTAGCTGGCGGGGCCGATGGCTCCGGGGCGGTGCGGATAGGCGAACAGCTCGCCGGTGGACCGGTCGCGCACGTACAACGCGTCGCCGGCGCCGGGCCGCTGGGTGGACGTCGCCGTCCCGGTAAGCGTGTGCATCAAGGTCTCCAACCCGTTGTCGTACGGGGCGTACCCGTACCGATCCTCGGCGCCGTGCCCGCCGATGCGCATCCCAGCGTCACCCCTGGGCGGGGACGGCGATCGCGGTGATCACCAGGCCGTCGCGGTGGATCCAGCGACCGGTGAACCCGGTCAGCGGGCCGATGACGGTCATCGGCGGCGCCACCAGCAGCGTCGCGGTGAATCCGCCGGCCGGGTCCAGCTCGATCCGGGCCTGGTCGAACTCCAGGAACCGGCGGGTGAGCGGGAACCAGGCCTTGTAGACGGACTCCTTGGCGCTGAACAGCAGCCGGTCCCAGGGGATGTCCGATCCCAGGCGCCGGATGCCGGCCCGCTCCTCCGGCAGCGCGATCGCGTCCAGGACGCCGTCGGGCAGCGGCGCGGCCGGCTCGGCGTCGAGGCCGATCGTGCTCAGGTGGGTGGCGTGCGCGACCGCGCAGCCGCGGAAACCGGCGCAGTGGGTCATGCTGCCGACGACCCCCTCCGGCCAGCGCGGCGCGCCACGCTCTCCGGGCAGGATCGGGCCGGGCGGCACCCCGAGTCGTTCGAGCGCGGCGCGGGCGCAGTGCCGGACGGTGGCGAACTCGCGGCGGCGGGTCTCCACCGCCCGCGCGATCACCGCCTCCTCGTCCGGGTAGAGCATGACACCGGGCGGATCGGCGTACGCCTCGGCGGTCAGCGCGTGCGCCGGCAGGACCCGCGCGAGCAGTCCGGTCGTCGACAGCAGGTCGTTCATCGCGCGGCGGTGGGGGTCGAAGCCATGACCGTCCTCAGAGTTTCAGGGAGAGCAGTTGGTCGCTGATCAGATCGACCACCGCGCGCTGGTGCTGGGCGAGGTAGAAGTGGCCGCCGCTGAACGTGCGCAGCTCGAACCCGGCGGTGGTGTGGTCGGCCCAGGACTCGACCTCGTCCACGGTCACCTTCGGGTCGCTCTCCCCGGCCAGCCCGATGATCGGGCAGTCCAGCGCCGGGCCGGGCTCGTACCGGTAGGTCTCGGCGGCGGTGTAGTCGCCGCGGATCGCCGGCAGGACCATCCGGAGCAGCTCCAGGTCGCCGAGGATGCGGGCGTCGGTGCCGCTGACCTTCTTCAACTCGGCGACGATTCCGTCGTCGTCGAGCAGGTGCACGGTCTCCGCCCGGTGCCGGGAGGGGGCGCGGCGGCCGGAGGCGAACAACGTGACCGGGCCGTCGATCAGCTCGCGCTTCATCCGTACGGCGACCTCGAACGCCAAGGTGGCGCCCATGCTGTGCCCGAAGAAGGCCAGCGGCCGGTCCATGAGGGGGCGCAGCGCGGCGAAGGACTCGTCGGCCAGTTCGGCGATCGTGGTCAGCGGCCGTTCCAGACGCCGGTCCTGCCGTCCCGGGTACTGCAGCGCCACCACCTGCATCGTGGCCTGCAAGGCGTCGGAGACCGGGTAGAAGAAGCTGGCCGAGCCGCCGGCGTACGGGAAGCAGACCAGGGTGACCCGGCTGTTCGGCTCGTGGTGGAACCGGCGGATCCACGGGTTGTCGTCGGCGGGGATGCTCATCGGGTCATCACTTTCTGCTCAGGGGGAGAGATACGCGGTAAGCGGAGTAGGGGCGGGCGGGAAGGACCATACCCGCAGCCGTTTCCGCCTGTCTCACCCACAGCCGGAGCCGATCACCGCGAGCAGATCTCCCTCCTGCACCCTGTCGCCGGGCGCGACCGGAACCCGCAGGATCCGGCCGTGGTCCTCGGCGAGGACCGGGATCTCCATCTTCATCGATTCGAGGATGACCAGCGGGTCGCCCACGGCGACATCGTCTCCGGCCGCCGTGAGAACCTGGCTCACGACCGCGACGATCTCCGCCCGTACCTCTTGCGCCGCCGCCTGTGTCTCTGCGCTCATCACTCAGCCACGTACGTGCGGCGGGTCCACACGAAGACCCGCAGTTCGCGCTCGTCGACGAGCGTCGTGTCGGTGCTGGCCTCGAAGTGCTCGTAGCGATTGCCGCACAGGACCTTGACCTTGGTCACGTCGGGATCCGGCAGGTAGCGCAGCCGCTCCTCGTCGGCGAGTGCCGTGCGAGAGCCGCCGCCGCTGAGGAACACGTTGGGAGCGCCAGTGTCGTCCATAATCATCCTCACTCTCAGGACCTGCGAATCCAGCATGTGCCCGACTCTCACAGCGGGATGTTCCCGTGCGTCCCGCGCCGGTAGGCCGCGGCGGCGAGGACCTCCGCCACCGCCGCGCGGGTCTGCGACGGGTCGATGACCTCATCGATCACCCCGAGCGCGACGCCGCGGTGGACACCGCCGGCGAGTCGTTTCTGTTCGTCGATGAACCGTGCGCGCAGCGCTTCCCGCTCCGCTTCGGGCGCGGCGGCGAGCGCCTTCCTGTGCAGGATGCCCACGGCCGACTCGGCGCCCATCACGGCGACCTCGGCGTCGGGCCAGGTGAACACCTTGGTGGCGCCCAGGGCACGCGAGTTCATCGCGATGTAGGCGCCGCCGTAGGACTTGCGGGTGACGACCGAGACGCGCGGGACCACCGCCTCGGCGAAGGCGTACAGCAACTTCGCGCCACGCCTGACGACGCCGCCCCATTCCTGGGCGACGCCGGGCAGGTAGCCGGGCACGTCGATCAGGGTGACCAGCGGCACCCCCATGGAGTCGCACATCCGTACGAAACGCGCGGCCTTCTCCGCGCTCAGCGAGTCCAGGCAGCCGCCCTTGCGCAGCGGGTTGTTCGCCACGACGCCCACGGTCTGGCCGGCCAGCCGGCCGAGGCCGGTGACGACGTTCGGCGCCCACTTCGCGTGGAACTCCTGGAAATGACCGCTGTCGCCGCCGGGGTGGACGGCCTCGGCGTCGAGGAGCCCGGTCACCAGCGGCCGTACGTCGTAGGCCCGCCGGGGTGAGGCGGGCAGCAGCGCGCGCAGGTCCCTGGCGGGGCCCACCGCGTCCGGGTCCACCTTGCCGGGCACGGCGAGCAGGGAGGTCACGTGGCGGGCGCGCGAGCAGGCATCCTCCTCGGAGTCGGCCACGATGTGCGCCACGCCGGACTTGCGGCCGTGGGCTTCCGTCCCGCCCAGGCCCTCCATGTCGATCAGCTCGCCGGTGACGCTGCGCACCACTTCCGGGCCGGTGATGAAGACCCGGCCGGCCGGTGCCATGATCACCACGTCCGTCAGCGCGGGCCCGTACGCGGCGCCGCCGGCGGCCGGGCCGAGCACCACGGAGATCTGGGGGATCTTGCCGGACGCACGGACCGTCGCCGCGAAGATCCGGCCGATCCCGTCCATCGCCTCGATCCCCTCGGCGAGCTTGGCGCCGCCGGAGTGCCACAGGCCGATGACCGGGCGATTCTTCCGGAGCGCCAGGTCGATGGCGTCCGCGATGCGGCGGCACTCAGCGGCCCCCACGGCTCCGCCCATCACCCGCGCGTCCGTGCAGAAGGCGATGACCTCCACGCCGTGGACCTGGCCGAGCGCCACCGTCGTCCTGATCACGTCGCTCTCGTGCAGGACGGTGAGGGTTCCCTGGTCCAGCAACCTCGCCAGCCGGCCCCGGGGGTCGCGCGGGTTCTCCTCGGCGACGGGTCGGTGACCGTCCGGCTCGCCCCCGGTGCCCGCCGGCCCCGGCGGGGCGGATGTGGGCAGCTCCGTCATGGCAATCCCCTTCTTCATGGGCTGACTGGCGGCTGGATACCGATCACGGCGGGCCGTTTCCCGCGTGGCGCGGGAAACGGTCCACCGTCGGCGCGGACCGTCGGCGCGGACAGGGGCCGGGTGTCTCCCCAGCGGCCTCACACGGCCGCTGGGGCCTCCGATGCGGCGCTCTACCCCGCCTCGACGACCTCGCCGACCAGCACGCCCGACTCCGCGTCGGCACCGGCGTCGGACTCCGCGTCCGGCGCCTTCGGCACGGCGGGAACCGTGAGCCCGGGAACGGACAGCTCCGGCACCTTCTTCACCGCTTCGAGGGCCGACTCGATCGCCTCGGCCAGCGACGGGGAAACGGTGTCATCGAAATCCATCTTCGTGACCGTGACGTCGGCGTTGGTCGGCAGTGAATCGGTCCCGAAAACAGCTTCGGCGCAGCCTGCTTCCCGCAGGATCGCCGATTCTTCGTCAGTAATCTCCCGGCTGAGAACAAGCGAGAACACATGCCCCACCGCTCGCCACCCCTTAAATTCGATGTCGGCTGAAATTCTGCCGCGGATTCACGCCGACGGCGGATTGGCAACGGTGACGGATCTCACCGGCCAGCAGCACGGTACCCAGACCGCTCGGCGCGATACAACCTCGGCCCGCACGGTCGACGTTCGACTGCTGAACCGCAGCAGTTGAACGGACGGAGGCGCACCGCTAATCGTCGCCGAAGGCTTGAAATACGCCACGCGGAGCGATACTGCAATAGCCTGGAGTACCGTCGGCGACTGCGCGACTTCCAGGAATTCCGGGCGATGACGCCGTCCGTTCACGAAGGCGCCGGCGGACGCGGAATCCCAGACGTGGCAGGGCCTGTGGCCCGGAGACCGAATCCCGTCGGACGAGAACAACGCCATGGCGTGTCGTCCTGCTGCCGGACGGTGACATTCCCTCGAAGAGGGCCGCCAGAGCCCTTCGGTGAATGTTCAACTGCCGCGCGTCCGCAGTTGAACAACCGAACGGAATTCGATGAGGGCCCAGAGCAGGCAAGATCGCCTATGGAGCGATCCAGGCGCAGGTACGGCCAGATGAAGCCTGTGCTACGCCTGGTGGAATTATCAGAAAATCTCATTGTCAGATCATTGTGGCCAGAGTTATATGGAAATCGCTCAGGTGAGCGCCCTGGGCTGGCACACGGCCAAGCACTTTTCGCAGTCAGCCGCTCACCACCTGCTATTCCATGAAACTTATCTCGGGTTCATTGCCAGCAATACCGCACCAGTGTGTTGAGGATCACATCTTCGCCGCCCGTCATCTCAAGCTGAAATACTTAGCATTGCATGACTGAACGCCTGCTGCTAATTCCTTAAAGAAAGCACACCGCGATGACCCTGAACACCGCATCGTCCTACCAAGCCCCAGATCCCGCTATATCCCGAAAGCGGATTTTCGACTCGGCCGACGCAATCGATCAGTTACCGGTCCAGTACATGCCGCTGAGCAGACTGGAGCCGGGGGTCTTCGTCCGCGGCATCGGCACGGACCCCACCCATGTGCAGATGCTGGCGGAAGCCGCGAGTTCGTGCGCTTTGCCGGCCATCCTGGTGCAGGAGAGCAGTTCACGCATCGTCGACGGGATGCACCGCTTCGAGGCGGCGAAACTCCGCGGCGAGGAGACCATTCCGGTACGGCTGATCAGTTGCTCGGACGAGGACGCGTTCATTCTCGCGGTGAAGGCGAACACCTGGCACGGATTGCCGTTGAGCCGGGCCGACCGGATGGCCGGGGCCAGACAGATCGTCGAGTGGCATCCGGACTGGTCCGACCGGGCGATCGGAGCGGCCACCGGGCTGAGCGCGAAGACGATCGCGGGGATCCGCCGCCATTGCGCCGATGACGGTCAGCAGCTGGGCAAGCGCCTGGGCCGGGACGGCAAACGCCGTCCGCTGACGGCCGCCGAAGGCCGGCGACGGGCCGCGGACTACATCGCCGTCCACCCGGACGCCTCGCTGCGGGAGATCGCTCGCGAGGCCGACGTGGCGCCGGCCACGGCCCAGGACGTGCGGGCCCGGATCCGGCGCGGCGCGGATCCGGTCGCGCCCCGCAGGAACGCGACGCCCCTGAACGACGGCACCGGCGGCACCGGACGTTCCGCCACCTTGTCGCCGATGCAACCGTGGCCGCCCACCGAGTCGAACCTCTCCTCCTCCACGATGCGGTCCCTTCCCCAGCCGACGTGGTCGTCGCTGTCGCCGAAGCTGGCCAACGACCCGTCGCTGAAGTACACCGAACGCGGCCGGGCCTTCATCGGCTGGATGGTGCTGCACGTCATCAATTCAGGGGAATGGAAAGAATTCATCGACGCAATTCCGGTGCACTGGTCACGCGACCTGAGTCTCGTCGCCGACCGGACCGGCCAGGATTGGATGGCGTTCGCCGAGGAGCTTCGCCGGCGACAAGAAGTATTCGACTGAGCCGCACCGCTCAAGACTTTGTGCGTGCCGTGCCACGTGTTCCTCTGATAGAAGAGTGTCCGTTCTCCCAGATTGTTTCCAGATCTGCGGGACGAAACAATCCGACGGACCGGAAGCCGTAAAAGAAGCGGCAGAACGAATGGAAATCCTCATGAAAAGACTTGTGAAAGCCGTGGCCGTGATCGGCGGCCTCGCGATGAGTTGTGCGTATCTCTCCCCCTTATCGGCACAGGCTGCGACGGCGCCGGTGAGCGCGTCGGTCACCCCCGGCAAGCCCAGCCACGGCAAGCCCACCGAGCGGCCGTACACCCCCCCGCCGATCACGTGGTCGCCGTGCACCAACGGGCTGCAGGTCCTCGGCGGTGAGTGCGGCCATCTGGAGGTGCCGCTCGACTACTCCCGCCCGACCGGCACGAAGATCAAGGTCGCGGTGTCCCGGATCAAGCACACCTCCGCCGAGAGCGAGTACCAGGGCGCCCTCGTGGTGAACCTGACCTGGCCCGGCGGCTCCGCCCTGGGCCAGGCCTCGGTGGGCAAGCTGCTGCCGGAGGCCGTCAGCGGTGACTACGACTGGATCGGCTTCGACCCGCGAGGCGTCGGCGCCAGCCAGCCCACCCTGAGCTGTGACCCGGGCATCCACGGTTACAACCGCCTGCCCTACGTGCCGGCCACGGGCAAGCAGCTCGCCGCGCAGATAAAGATCGCACAGGACTACTCCGCCGCCTGCGCGCGGACCAACAGCGGCCTGCTCAAGCACGCCACCACCGTGGACTCGGCCAAGGACCTGGAGAGCCTGCGCAAGGCTCTCGGACAGGAGCAGATCAACTTCTACGGCTACGTCTGGGGCGCCTACCTCGGCGAGGTCTACAGCACGATGTACCCGCAGCGGGTGCGCCGGATGGTCCTCGACAGCAGCGTCGACCCCAAGGAAGCCTGGTTCGGTTACAACCGCAACCAGAACGGTCCGCTGAACCAGAACTTCTCGGCGTTCGCCGCGTGGGTGGCCAAGTACGACAGCCTCTACCACCTCGGCACCACCGAGGCCGCCGTCAAGAAGCAGTACTACGACACGCTGGCCAAGCTGACGAAGCAGCCGGCCGAAGGCACCTACGGACCGACCGTCTGGACCGACGTCTTCCTGCTCGCGTACAACACGAGCCACTGGAAGGAACTGGCCGAGGTCTTCTCGGCCTATGTCAACAGGGGCGAGACCGCGTCGATGAAGACGCTGTACGACGCCAACTACCCGACGACCACCGACAACCTCCAGGCCATGGCGCTCTCCACCATGTGCACCGACGCCCCGTGGCCGAAGAACTGGAACACCTGGATTCGCACCACCGAGAAGGATTACCGGAAGTGGCCGTTCGCGTCCTGGAACAACACCTGGTTCGTCGCCTCGTGCCAGTCCTGGAGCGTGCCGCCGCGCAAGCCGGCCCCCGTCGGCGGGTTGAAGACGCCGCCGATGCTGATGGTGCTCGACTCGACCATCGAAGCGAACTCGACCTACGAGGGCAGCCTGGCGGTGCGCAAGCGGTTCCCGAAGGCAGTGCTGGTGCAGAGCGGCGTCACCCCGGCCGACTCGGCCACCCCTGAGTCCTGCTCCCCCGGCAGGTCGATCACCGAGTACCTGCACGACGGCACCCTGCCGAGCCGGGTGCGTGGCAACACCTCGGATCTGAAGTGCCCGGCGAACGCGCTGCCGGACCCGACCACCTCGCCCGCGACCACGTCGGCATCCCCGCTCGCGGGAGTCATGGCGACGGCCGGCGCGGCTGACCAGTAGGTCCCGATGTAAGCACTGCAGGCAGCTGGGGTCACCGGAACACGGTGCCCCAGCTGTTCGCGTTCGGACAGGACCTCGCCGCCTCCCAGTGGGGGCTACGGACGCCGGTTCTGTCCAGCCTTCGAGATTGGTGGGTAGACAAATGACTGCTTCGTGTCCGTTCGAAGCTACTCGTGACGACCGCAAGTCGGCGGCGCTGGCCGCCGAACGGATCACCGTGGAGCCCGGCACGCGCGTCGTCGGCAGCCTGGCCTTCGCCCGTGAGCTCCTGCGCGGCACCGCGACCCGGCAAGCCGGGGCCGGCGCCACGGGCGAGGTCACCGGCGATCCGGCCTTCACCTCCGTGTTCTTCCTGGACGGCGAGCCGCACAAGCGCAAGCGGCAGGCGATCGTCCGCTTCTTCACCCCCAAGGCGATCAGCACCCGGTACCGCGCGGTCATGGAGACGACCACCTACGACCTGCTGGCGCGGATGCGGGCCCGTGGGGAGGGGCAGCTGGACCGGATGAGCTTCGAACTCGCGGTGACCGTGGCCGCCGAGATCGTCGGGCTGACCGACAGCGTCCAGAGCGCG
Source organism: Nonomuraea sp. ZG12 (assembly GCF_052068115.1). Classification (NCBI taxonomy): domain Bacteria; kingdom Bacillati; phylum Actinomycetota; class Actinomycetes; order Streptosporangiales; family Streptosporangiaceae; genus Nonomuraea; species Nonomuraea sp. ZG12. The sequence continues at coordinate 7,870 of NZ_JBQHCW010000024.1, read as the reverse complement.
ATGGCCCAGCGGATCCAGGCCACCCTGATCGGCCTGCGCCTGCCGCGGATGAGCCGCTGGCAGCGCCCTTTCGGGCAGTTGCTGGCGACCTTCCACGGTGTGCGCTTCCTGATGCTCGACGTACGGCCGGCCATCCGGGCCAGGCGGGCGCAGCGCCGCGAGGACGTGATCTCGCACCTGCTCGACGAGGGTTACCCGGACAAGGCGATCCTCGTCGAGTGCATGACGTACGCCGTCGCGGGGATGATCACCACCCGGGAGTTCATCGTCATGGCGGCCTGGCACCTGTTCGGGGACGACGCGCTGCGCGAGCGCTTCCTGACCGGCGAGGACGCCGACCAGATCGCCATCCTGGAGGAGATCATGCGGCTGGACCCGGTGGTCAACATGATCGCCCGCCGGGTCACCGCCGACACGGTGACCGCCTCCGGGTCGGTCACCAGCGGTGAGAACCTCGTCCTCGACATCCGCGCCGCCAACCTCGACGAGGCCGGCGTGGGCGAGTGCCCCCACGCCCTGGACCCGGACCGGGCGCGGCGGACGAAGACGGCCGGCTCCTATCTGAGCTTCGGCGACGGCAGCCACCGGTGCCCGGGCGCGCAGGTGGCCCTCACCGAGACCCGAATCTTCCTCGACCGCCTCCTGCGCGTGCCGGGCATCCGACTGCGGCGCGAGCCGGACCTGTGCTGGGCCGACGAACTGATGGGGTACGAACTCCGCAACGCCGTCGTCACCTGCGACCGCTCCTGACCCACCGCGCCAGGCGATTCCGCCCCAACGCAGGCCGGGCCACCCATCAGGGTGACCCGGCCTGCGTGCTCGGACTTCAGGGGACGGGCTGCGCTCCGCCGGCGCCGATCCCGCCCGGGACCACATCGACGCGGGATCGCCCGGATCTGGTCTTCCGCCCGCGGCGATGGAGGCCCACCGAACAGAGCCGAAGAGCGGCCGGGGTCACCGGCCGCTCCTTTTTCGTCCCTCAGATCCCCAGCTCCCGGTCGATCAGGTCGAACATCTCGTCGTCGCTCGCCACGGACAGGTCTCGGTAGGCCGTCGAGTTCTCCGCGGTCCCGGTCCGGAAGTCCGCGATCATGCCTTCCAGGCGCGTGATGATCTCCGACCGCCGGTCGCTGTCCTGGTCCACCGCGGAGAGCAGGGAGGCGAGCCGGTCGAGCCCGTCGAGGACGGGCAGCGCCGTCTCGGCGGGGACGATGCCGGCGCACAGGTGCCCGGCCAGTGCGGCCGGCGTCGGGTAGTCGAAGATCACGCTGGCCGGCAGGGGCAGGCCGACGCCGCTGCTCAACAGGTTGCGCAGCTCCAGCGCGGTCAGGGACGTCAGCCCGAGCTCCAGGAAGGACCGGCCGGGATCGACCGCGTCAGGGCCGGGCAGACCGAGGACCTGGGCAGACTGGGCGCGGACCAGATCGTGCACGGCGCGTTCGCGGGCGGCCGGAGGGAGCGTGGCCAGGCGGGCGGCCGGGGCGTTCTCCTCGGGCGCGCCGGCCGGGCCGACGACGCGCCGAACCGGGCCGGCGGTGGTACCGCCGACCAGGCCGGACAGCAACGGCGGCAGTCCCGCCCCGGTGTGCCGGCGAAGGACACCGAGATCCAGGTGAACCGGGACGAGCAGCGCCGGGACCGTGCCCGGCTCGCGCGGGCCCCGCTCGATCATCGCTTCCAGCCGGGCCAGCCCGTCGGCGCTGCTGAGGAGCCGCAGGCCGTGCCTGGCCATACGCCGCCGGTCAGCGTCCTCCATCCGCCCGGCCATCCCCCCTGCCGCGCCGGCCTCGTCGATCTGCCCGGCCTTCCCCCCAGCCGTGTCGGTCTCGTCGATCTGCCACGGTCCCCACGCCAGGGAGGTGGCCGGGAGTCCGGCCCGGTGCCGGTGCGCGGCCAGGGCGTCCAGGAAGGTGTTGGCCGCGGCGTAACCGCCCTGACCGGCGTTGCCCCAGATCCCGGCCATCGACGAGAACAGGACGAAGTCGTCGAGTTCGAGGGTCTTGGTCAGCTCGTGCAGGTTCCAGGCGCCGTCCACCTTCGGCCGCATGACGGCCTCCACCCGCGCCGGGGTCAGCGATTCGATGATCCCGTCGTCCAGGACCCCGGCGGCGTGGATCACTCCACGCAGCGGCGTCCCGGCGGGGACGGCCGCGATCAGCGCGGCGACGCCGTCCCGGTCGGCCGCGTCGCAGGCGGTCACCCGCGCCGTGGCACCCATCCCGGCGAGCTCGGCCGCCAGGGCGCCCATTCCCCGAGCCTGGGGGCCGCGCCGGGAGAGCAACTCGACCCGCTCAGCCCTTCCGGCGCCGGCCAGGCCTCGGGCGACGAGCCGCCCGAGCGCTCCGGACGCGCCGGTGACCAGCAGCGTTCCCCGCCGGCCGGCGTTCGCCCCGTCGGGGGTCATCGCCTTCACCGTCGCCGGAACCAGTCTCGGGACCATCAGCCGACCGGCTCGGACGGCGACCTGAGGCTGTCCCGTCGTCATGGCGGCCGGGAGTGCCTGGTCGATGGCCGCCGGGGTGTCCACGTCGAGCAGGACGATCCGGCCCGGGTACTCGGACTGGGCCACCCGGATCAGGCCCCAGACCGCCGCGTCGGCGACGTCGACCGGCCCCGGCCCGGCATCGACGGCCCGGCGGGTGAGCACGATCAGCCGCGTCCCGGCGAGGTCCCGAGCCGCCAGCCATTCCTGCAGCAGGGCCAGCGTGGCCTGAACCCCAGCCCGGGCCACGGCCGCGACATCACCGTCCGAGCCCGCGGCCGGGCCCGCGGCCGAGTCGTGGGCCAGGTCCTCGGCCTCGGCTGGGGCCTCAGCCGGCCGGCCGCTGATGACGATCGCGTCCGGGACGGGTATACCCGGTGCCGCCAGGTCGCTCATCGCGGCGTGACGCCATACCTCCGGCCATCCGTGGCCGACGCTTTCGAGGCCGGGCCCGACCAGGGCCCATCGGTCCGGGGCGGGGTGCGCACCGGCGTCGGCCGGGATCCACTCGAGCTCGAACAGCGAATCAGGGCTTGCGGCGGGCAGTTCCTCGGCCGTGAGCGGGCGCCGGGCCACGGATCCCACCGAGGCCACCGGCCGGCCGGTGTCGTCGTACAGGGTCACCGCCATCGCCTCGGCGCCGGGGACGGGCGCCAGCCGGGCGCGCACGCTGGCGGCGCCGGTGGCGTGTACGACCACGTCGGTCCAGGCGGCGGCCAGCATCGGCGCGTCCCCGGCCGGCCCGGTCAGCGGCAGGACTGCGTCCAAAAGGGCAGGGTGGAGGCCGAAACCGGAGACATCCAGGTTCTCGTCAAGGACGATCTCGGCGAAAACCTCCGCACCACGCCGCCACACGCCCTTGACGTGCCGCAAGGTCGACGCCCCCTCCGGCTGCGCACCGACCGGCGGCCACTCCACCAGGTCATCCCGGACCGTCGATACCGGCTGCGGCTGCGCACCGGCCGGTGGGCGCTTGGCCGTCGGCTCGTCGGGGGTGGCGGCGGGCGTGAGGATGGCGGTGACGTGGCGGGTCCAGGGGCCGTGCGGCGCCTCGTTCTCGGGGCGGGAGTGGATGGCCAGTTCGCGGTGGCCGTCGTCGTCCGGCCGGTTGAGCATGACCTGGACCTGAAGGGCGCCGGGGCTGGGGAGGACCGGTGGGACGTGGATCTGGAGTTCGCTCAGGTGGGTGTGCCCGGTCTCGTCGCCGGCCCGTACCGCCATCTCGATCAGGGCCGTTTCCGGGACGAGGATCCGGCCCGCCGTCCGGTGGTCCGCGAGCCAGGGCTGCGCGGCCAGGGACAGCCGCCCGGTCAGGACCAGGCCGCCGTTGTCCGGCAGGTCCACCGCCGCGCCCAGCAGCGGATGCCCGGCCACGGACTGCCCCAGCTCGGCCACATCCAGCCGGACCGAGCTGTTGCTCAGCCAGTAGCGCTGCCTGGTGAAGGCGTAGGTGGGCAGGTCCACCCGCCGCGCCCCGGTCCCGGCGTAGAAGCGGGGCCAATCGACGGTCCCGCCCCGGGCGTACAACCGGCCGACAGCCGTCACCAGGGTCGCGGGCTCGTCCCGGTCCCGGCGAAGGACCGGAATCCAGTCCTCGGCATCCGCCGGACTCGGGGTCGGGCTCGGGATCGAAGTCGGATCCGCCGGACTCGGGGTCGTACCCGAGACGGCGACGGTCTGCGGGCCGAGGGCGGAGAGGACGGCGTCCGGGCCGAGCTCGACGAACGTGCGGACGCCCGCATCCCGCAGGCTGGTGACGGCGTCCGCGAACCGGACCGGCTCGCGCACCTGACGCACCCAGTACGCCGGATCCGTCACCTCGTCCGTCACCGGCGACCCGGTCACCGTGGACACCAGCGGGATCTGCGGCGTGCTGTACGACACCGACGCGGTGACCCGCGCGAACTCCGCCAGCATCGGCTCCATCAGCGGCGAGTGGAACGCGTGTGACACCCGGAGGTCACGCACCCGTACGCCACGGCTCGTGAACTCCCCCGCCACCTCGGCCACGGCCCGGTCCGACCCCGACACCACCACCGCGGCCGGACCGTTGACCGCCGCGACATCGCCCCCGGTCAGGCCCGCGAGCACCTCCCGGACCTCGGCTTCACCGGCCTGGACGGCGAGCATCGCGCCGCCGGGGGGCAGCGCCTCCATCAACCGGCCCCGCGCGCCGACCACGGCGCACGCGTCCGAGAGAGACCAGACCCCGGCCACGTAAGCGGCGGCCAGCTCGCCGATGGAGTGACCGGCCACCATCGCCGGGGTCACGCCCCACGATTCCAGCAACCGGAACAGGGCGACCTCGACAGCGAACAGCCCCGCCTGGGCCCAGACCGTCCGGTCCAGGAGGCCGTCCTCCGAACCGTCGCCCCGAATGATCTCCCGCAGGGACCGGCCGGGCTGATCGAGATGCTCCTCCAGCCCCGCACACACGGCGTCGAAGGCCTGGGCGAACACGGGATAGGCCATGTAGAGGCTCTCCCCCATCGTCACCCGTTGCGCACCCTGCCCGGTGAACACGAATCCGACCTTGCCCACCGAACCGGTCACCGCCGACGGCGACCGCCGGCCGGACGCCAGTTGGTCCAGCCCGTCCAGCAGTTCCTCCCGGTTCGCGCCGACCACCACCGCCCGCTGGGGCAGCGCCGTCCGCGTGGTCGCGAGGGACCAGCCGACATCACGGGGATCGTGCTGCGAGCCGATGAACTCCTTCAGCCGCCGCGCCTGTGCGGCCAGCCCGGCAGCACTGCGGGCGGAGATCACCCAGGGAACGACCGGCAGCGTCTCGGTGTCGTCCTGGTTGAGGGGGATTTCTGCGGGTTGCTCGATGATGACGTGCGCGTTCGTACCGGAGAAACCGAACGACGAGATCGCGGCCCGGCGCGGGCGATCCGTCTCGGGCCAGGGGATCGCCTCGGTCACCAGCTCGACCGCGCCCGACTCCCAGTCCACCTGCGACGACGGAGCGTCCACATGCAGCGTCGCCGGGACGACGCCGTGGGCCATCGCCTGCACCATCTTGATGATCCCGGCCACCCCGGCCGCAGCCTGGGTATGACCGATGTTCGACTTCACCGAACCCAGCAGCACCGGACTCCCGGCGTCCCGGCCCTGACCATAGGTGGCCAGCACCGCCTGCGCCTCGATCGGATCACCCAGCCGAGTACCCGTCCCATGCCCCTCGACCACATCCACCTCACCGGCCGACAACCCGGCGTTGGCCAGCGCCGCCCGGATCACCCGCTGCTGCGACGGACCATTCGGTGCCGTCAAACCATTCGACGCACCATCCTGATTGACCGCCGACCCCCGAACCACCGCCAGCACCCGATGCCCAAGCCGACGCGCATCCGAAAGCCGCTCAACCACCAGAACCCCGACACCCTCCCCCCAACCCGTCCCGTCAGCCGCATCCGCATACGCCTTGCACCGCCCATCCGCAGCCAACCCCCGCTGCCGCGAGAAGTCGACGAAAATACCGGGGGTGGCCATCACGGTCACTCCCCCAGCCAGGGCCAGCGTGCATTCCCCGGACCGCAGCGCCTGAACCGCCAGATGCAAGGCCACCAGCGACGACGAACACGCCGTGTCCACCGTCACCGCCGGACCCTCCAGACCGAGCGCGTACGCCACCCGCCCGGACGCCACCCCACCGGACATCCCGGTGCTGACATAGCCTTCGACGTCGCCGGGCACGACACCACCGGCGCTGTAGTCGTGATAGATCAGCCCGGTGAACACCCCGGTCGAGCTGCCGCTCAGGGTGCCGATGTCGATCCCGGCGTCCTCCAGGGCCTCCCAGGACGTCTCCAGCAGCAGCCGCTGCTGCGGATCCATCGCCAGCGCCTCACGCGGCGAAATCCCGAAGAACCGCGCGTCGAAGTCGGCCGCATCGCCGAGGAACGCGCCCTCGCGGGCGTAGCTCTTGCCCACCGCCGCCGGGTCCGGGTCGAAGACCCTCTCCCATTCCGGGCCGCGATCGGCTGGGAAACCGGACACCGCGTCGGCGCCGGAGGCGAGGAGGCTCCAGAAGTCCCCGGCGGAGGACACGCCGCCGGGGAAGCGGCAGCCCATCCCGACGATCACCACCGGATCGTCACCGTCCTGAGCCCGCGCCGTGGGCAGCGCCACCGCAGTGACATCACCGAGCAACCCGGTCAGCACGAACCCCACCAACGCCGACGGCGTCGGATAGTCGAACACCAGCGTGGCCGGCAACCGCAGACCGGTCACCTCACCCAGCCGATTACGCAACTCCACAGCCGTCAACGAATCAAAACCCAGCTCACGGAACGACCGACCGGCATCCATCGACTCCGGCCCGGCCATCCCCAGCACGAGCGCCGCCTGGGTCAGCACCAGGTCGCGGACCGTCGACTCCCGCTCGGCCGGAGACAGGCCGGTCAGGCGAGCGGCGAGCCCTGCCGGACCGGCCGTGCCGGCCAGGCCGGCGGTTCGCCGGGTGGCTCGGGCGGTCGGCGTCAGCGAGGCCAGGCCAGACAGCAGAGCCGGTACGTCGAGACCACGGCGCCGGAACGGGGACGGGTCGAGCCGGGCCGGCACCAGCAGAGCGCCCGCTCCGTCGAGCGGCTGACCGCCGGGCTCACCCACGCCCCGGACGGCGTCGAGCAGAGCCAGACCGTCGGCCCCGGTCAGCGGCCGCAGGCCCTGCGCGGCCAGGCGCTGCCAGTCGGCCCCGCTGAGCTGCCCGGCCATCCCGCCGGCCCCGGACTGGGTGCCGGTGAGCTGCCACAGTCCCCAGGCCAGAGAAGTGGCGGGCAGGCCGGCTCCTCGGCGATGCGCCGCCAGGGCGTCCAGGAAGGTGTTCGCCGCCGCGTATCCGCCCTGGCCGGGGTTGCCCCAGATCCCGGCGATCGAGGAGAACACCGCGAACAGGCTCAGATCATGGGTCCTGGTCAGCTCGTGCAGGTGCCAGGCGCCGTCCACCTTGGGCCGCATCACGGTGTCAAGGGCGGCCGGGGTGAGCGACGTGATCACGCCGTCGTCCAGGACCCCGGCCGCGTGCACCACTCCCCGCAGCGGCGTCCCGGCGGGCACGGCGGCGATGACCTGCGCCAGCGCGGCCCGATCGGCGACATCGCCGGCGACGACGTCGACCCCGACGCCATGAGCGGCGAGTTCGGCCGCGAGCCGGGCGGTGCCGGGCACGGCCGGTCCCCGCCGGGAGACCAGCACGAGGCGCTCGGCTTGCCGGTTCGCGGCCAGATGACGGGCGACGAGTCCGCCGAGGGCTCCCGAGGCGCCGGTCAGCAGCACGGTCCCCTGGGAATCGGCGGTGCGGGGCATGGTCAGGACGACCTTGCCGACGTTGCGGGCCTGACTCAGGTACCGGAACGCCTCCGGAGCCCGGCGCACATCCCAGCA